>NZ_JHEG04000001.1:4789832-5097302 GCF_000760695.4 Tolypothrix bouteillei VB521301
ACTGACTTACACGGTTCACCCAAGTCAACGTGGAGAGTTTTCTTGGGGTGATATCCAAATCAGACAACTCGGTGCTTGGGGTTTAGCTTGGGATAATAGAAAGATTCTTCACAGTTTGAAAGTTAAAGTGTATCCCGATCTGATAGGGTTGCGATCGCTTTCCATTCGCCTGACACTACAATCTTCTGGAGTCAACCGCCAATCCCGACAGCTGGGGATCGGTACTGAGTTTGCCGAACTGCGTAACTACCGCATGGGCGACGATTTGCGGTTTATTGATTGGAAAGCTACAGCCCGTCGCGTGGGTACTCATGGCAATACACCCCCTTTAGTTAGGGTTTTGGAACCAGAACAAGAACAAACTTTGCTCATTTTGCTTGACCGGGGAAGGTTAATGACTGCACGAGTGCAAGGTTTGCAAAGATTTGATTGGGGCTTGAATGCGACATTATCCCTAGCTTTGGCTGGATTGCAACGAGGCGATCGCGTAGGCGTAGGGGTCTTTGACCGTCAAATGCATTTGTGGATTCCTTCAGAAAGAGGTCAACATCACTTGAGCCATCTTATAGATCGCCTGACTCCCATTCAACCCGTATTACTAGAATCTGATTATGTAGGTGCAGTCACGAGTGTTGTGCAGCAGCAGTCCCGGCGTTGTCTTGTGGTTGTCATTACCGATTTAGTTGATGTGACTGCTTCTGTGGAACTTCTTGCAGCACTCACCAGACTGACACCCCGCTATCTACCCTTCTGTGTCACCCTGCGCGATCCGCTTGTTGACCGCATAGCACACACACCAGAAAGTGAAGTCACGGCTGCTTATACCCGTGCTGTCGCCTTGGATTTATTGGCACAAAGGCAAGTCGCATTTGCCCAGCTCAAACAAAAAGGGGTATTGGTACTTGATGCACCTGCAAGTCAAATAAGTAACCAATTAGTCGATCGCTATCTAGGACTCAAAGCACGCAATTTATTGTGATTTTACATTTATAAAGTTTGCGTGTGCTCTCAGTATTCTTTCCGAAACCGCCGAAAGCCCCAGTGTAGATACGGATAGATTGATTTAATAAAACGCACCGAACTATCTATACTGGAGTCCTATGAAAAACCTTCTAACACAACAACCCAAATTCAACACCCGCAACGTTGTGAAGTTAGGCTTGATTTCGTTGGCGCTCTCTCTGTCACTAGGAACTTATACTCGAGCATATGCTGAAGAAGTTGAAGTTCTATCGATTCCACCTCAAGAAGCATTCTTTATAGAAGATAAGACAGCAACAACTTCCGGTAACGATGAAGCGCCTTCACAAGGTGTTACAACCTCCACCGATGAGACAACATTGCCGGATATGCCCCACAATACAGAACACTTGCAAAGCTCTGGAAATACAGCTAACGCAGTGCCTGCAACGTCTCAAACCTCGAGCCAAGTACAAATGTAGAATTTACACCGATCGCGGAGGATTGTTGCAATGGTTATGATGGATTGTTCGTTGTTTGAATTTTAATTGAATGCAGCAGCTTAGCATCGGTAATGTTGTTAACTTAAGTTTTTATTTATACCGCTCTCACTTAAAACAGTATTTTCAATTAGCATTCACTGCACATTTATGGGTGTTAGTTCCCATTTACGGTTGGGCTAAATTTTATGCGATCGCTGGTTTAATATCTCGTTTAGCTTTTCAAGATTTAATCGGTCATCCAGAAACTATTCAAGCTGCAAAAAGCCACGTAAATCGTAACTTTTGGAAGTTTTTATCAACAGTCATAATTGTTTTTTTAACAGTCTGTATACTATTTTTGGTCTTTTATATCTTATCTTCTCTAATTGCTGGACTTCTCTTCATAATCATTTCTTTGGTTACAGGCTCTTCGCCAAGAACGATGGCAAATCCATTTAGTAGTTCTTTATTTCTCGCAATTATAGTACCAACAGTTACTGCTATATACGTTAGCCCTTTTTGGTTTTATACTTACTTTTTTGTTACAGATTTACCTTTAGTTTTAGACAAGATCAACTCCTTTCAAGCCATTAATAGAAGCTGGAAGCTCACCAGAGGTCACATTAAACGTATTTTAGGAATTATTTTTATTTCTCTATTGATAACATTCCCTCTACTCACGTTATCTTGGTTTGTTTGCAGTTTATTGATAGGAGGATTTTTAGGTATATTTTTTCAATTTTTCTTAAATAATCCTAACAATGATTCTTCTTTAGGATTCTTATTGTTTTTTGTATTAAATACAGTGACAGGAATCTTAACAATGCCTTTTTGGCAATCAGTCAAAGCTGTTGTTTACTACGATATTCGCTGTCGTAAAGAAGGTTTGGATTTGAAGATAGTGAGCCGTAAAGTTTAACTCATTTTGGCTACTTTCGCTTCCACAATGAGCCTCTTAAATAGGGAGCATCCCAATGAGTGAAAAAACACGCCTGCGATTGAAATCACGCCTATTATACAAACGCTCGTCCGCCTGTAAGGACTTTATTTAAAGCCTGCGCAGGCAGGCTTTGTTTGTGTAGCCCCAGAATTCTATTCTGAGGCAAATTTGGGATACTCCCCACTAAACAACAATAAAGTTGTTTGCACTCAATTGAGAGACGTTAACTTTTTCCAACACCAAGAAGTTATCAAACTTACTAAATTTGGTATCGCCATCCCTGTCAATACGAACTGCTGTACCGGAAGCAACTTGTTTTAATTCAACGTATTTGGAGAATCGTTGCGATGAGTTGTCATACATCGAGCTGTTGAAGATGCGACGCAAGTCGATAGTATCCTGAGTGGGGTCAAAATCAACAATTGTGTCTCCTCCTTCTTTCAAGCTGTTGTAGACAAAGCGATCGCGACCCTTACCACCGGAAAGCCGATCTTCTCCTTCACCACCGATGAGATAGTCATTCCCCTGACCACCCCAAAGACGATCTTTGCCCGAACCCCCAATCAAAACATCAAAACCTTCTCCTCCTACAAGTGTGTCATCACCCTTGCCACCGTTGAGGATATCGTTCCCTTGTTTCCCTCGCAAGGAGTCATTGCCACCTTTGCCATTTAAGATATCGTTGTTATTGGTACCATTCAATTCGTCGTTCCCATCAGTTGCCTTTGCGTCTTTGATAGGAAGAGGGGTGGTACTGGGGTTACTATGAGTTTCAATGAAGTCTTGCAGCGCTTCCCACTTTGAGGAAGTAGGTTGGTAAAGGTGTTCCAAAGCACCCCAAGAACCCCATTTATTTGGCGTGCCAATATCAGAAAAATTCACAAACGCGCTACCATCGGTCAGCTTATCCCAACTCTCTAGGTACTTGCCATACAGCTCTCCCATACGGGGATCGCGGTTGGCATTGATAAACATTTTCATAATGGCTTCATTGTTCTCGACGCCTTTGATGCCAACTAAGTGCTGTCCCCCTTCATAGGCAACTAAATTTACACCATATTTATCAGTGATTTCTTTATTGTTGGTGATGTGCTCCAGTGTTTTTGGCAGTGCAGTCTTATTCAAGTAGTCAAAAACTTTCGCTAAACCACCATCTGATTGCTTTGTCCAACTCTCTACTTCAGCTTCTTGTTGCGGTGATACATTGAATCCAACATAGGGAGCAATACCAACAGCATCAACTGTGAAGTTGGGATCGTAGGCTTGCACTTTCTTCATCAATTGCTCGGTAACCCACGGGTTTGCAGCTTGGCTACCGAGGACTGTCACGACACGATCTTTCTCGTTGCCAAACTCCTTATCCCAAATATCACCTACCTGTTCGGTACGGCGGCTTTGCCAATCCAACCAGTCGCCACCAATTTTTTTTCCTTGCTCGTTTGCCCAATGAAATTGCTCGAACTGAGAATTCCAAACCTCATTGGAATATTCCACGTAAACTTTGAGCTTTGGATCGAGCTTTTCTTTGACGATCTTGGCAAAGTTGGCGACATACTCATCTGTGGCTTGATGGGGAATTGTAAACCAAGGATTTGCTCCCGTTTTATTTGCCAGTTCCACCATCACTTCTACTGGCACGCCTTTATTGCTGTAAGTGTAGTTTGACGTTGCCGTTGTTGGTCGATTCTTCCACTCGCCTTGGTCGGAACCATTAGTTCCCATCCAATCCATAAACCTGAGTGTAGAAAAATTATCAATTTTCTCTACAAAGGTGGGATTAAAAATTTGGGTCTTGTAAGTTTTTTCGTAAGCTTCCGGTACGATGCGAACATTGCGAATGTAATTTCCCGTACCGTTGGGATCTGTTTCGGTCAGTTTCAGATAAATGCCCGAACCTGAAGGATTGACATCAATAACATCTCGACCTGGCTTGGAACTCGCTGCATCTAGTTTGGCATCAAATCCATACTCCAATTTACCTTCGCCTTCGTACAGCACCACATATTTGCCCCCAGGATAATTTTCTTTTACCCCAGGAGCAAGGGAAATGCGATTGATTAACGTTGCAACAGAAGTGTACTGGGGATTTGGGTCTCCTACCTTGGGTAATGATTTTACCCAACCATTCTCATCCAAGTTGAGTTTTATATCGCTTCCAGCATTCCAGAGTCCCGGCTTCTGTGGAAACCACGAGGCAGCTGTTTTGAAGACATCTAAAAATGGTAGTTCACTGGACCAGTAAGAAACTCCACTAAGATTTGTACCTAAAAGGCTCGACACGATCGATCTCCTTGAGTAACGTCAGTTGGTAGAAGCCGTTATAAAAGACCTACTCAAAGCTAATCAATGCTAGACATTTCTCGTCACTGGTATCTAGCTTTCACTTTGATGCTTAATTCCTGCTTCACTCTGGTGATGTCGGCATCCTCCAGTCCACAGGCTCACACTGCCTAACTAGCAGCGATGGACGAATAATTCTTAAGGTTGATTGCAGCGTTCAAGTCTCTGTTTAAACTCAGACCGCAATCACACTCAAAAGTCCTTTCTTTAAGAGACAGTTCTTTTTTAACTGTTCCACACTTGGAGCAAGTCTTAGAACTGGGGAACCATCTATCAGCAATGACAAGCTTTGAGCCATACAGTTCGCACTTGTAGGTTAGCTGTCTACGAAATTCAAAAAATCCCATATCTTGAATGCTTGCTGCTAGCTTGCCGTTAGCCATCATGCCTGATACGTTCAAGTCTTCAATAACTATTACACCGTGGTTCTTGGCTAATAATGTGGTCAACTTGTGTAATGTATCTTTTCGGATGTTGGCTATCTTTCTATGCAGCCTAGCTACTTGCATTTGGGCTTTTTTCCAGTTAGCTAAGCCTTGAATTTTATGGCGATTCAGCCATTGCATTCTAGCTAACTTGTCTTTGTATTTTTTGTACGATTTAGCTCCTTCAATAATCTCACCAGTGGACAATGTTGCTAAATTCAAAACACCAAGGTCAACGCCTACAATGCTGACATTGAGTGATTCTTGTTGCGAAGTCTGCCGGATAGAATCTTCTACCCGGAGAGCTTCGCGTGGTACATCAAACCTGAGTGAAATAAACCATCTATCAGCTTCACGACTGATGGTGACTGATTTCGGTTGAACTTGGGGTGAGACAGCCCTGCAGGCGGGAAACCCGCCGTAGGGGACTGCGAACCCGAAGGGAAGTCGTTCATAGGTTTTCAATACACCAATCTTTGGAACTTGAATTTTACAATTCCCGAGAATTTTGACAGTGCCTTCTAAAGTAAAATTGTCGTGCTGTCCTTTCTTTTTAAATTGTGGAACTCCTTTCTTCTTTTCAAAACAATACTTCCAAGCAATTCTCAACGCTCTTAGAGCTCCTTGTGGTGTAGATTTAGAACATTCGTAATACCAAGGGCACTCTGATTTTACTAATGCTACTAACCATTTATGTAAGTCAATTGCCGTCGGAAACTTGATTTTCTCTGTAGGATTTTCTTCGTTCCAATCAAGAATTTGCTTGGTTAAACCTAATCCCCAGTTCCACGCATGACGTGCCACACCACAATGTTTTAGTAACTCTGTTCGCTGTTGGTTATTTAATTTCAATTCTGTCTTAAAACCTAACAGCATTTACTTGACTCCATTAACAACTTGTGTCATACCATCAATTAATTTCTGGTTTTTCTTGCTACGTGAACATAATTATCATTATACAGCCAAGGGTAACTATTTGAGTCTATTTAAATTTTGTATTATTTTTTCTCAAAATATATTAATTCACAATGACTGGGTGTTGCAGTATGCTCGCGCAAATTTGGGATGCGCGAGCATTGTCACCTGAAAAACTTTCCACTGACATTCCCCTAAAGCTTAGCAGGCAATAAGTTCCTGCATTATTCATTTCTGTTTAATTCAGGTTAGATTTGAGAAGTGATATTAGTCAAATCACCGCATTTTTAAAAAATTCGAGGATTTTCCAGACCCTGACAATTTATTTTGACAAATGTTAAATAGCTTTTTGCCGACGGCTGAAATAAGCTACTAAAAACACAAATAATCCCATGCCCACAATATACTTCACCGGATCTGGCACAGAGGGATTGGGAGAGAAAAATCCTTCAATGATACCAGCAACAACTAACATTGGTACAATCCCAAAAACTAGCTGTACTGCCTTAGAACCATAGAACTTAAGCGCATCCATGCGGCGGTATTTACCGGGAAATAAAATGGCTCTTCCTATTAAAAAACCTGCCCCACCTGCTAAAAAGATTGCAGGTAACTCTAACGCTCCATGTGGCAAAACAAAAGCCCAAAATGGATACGCAAGATTATTTTGCCCCACAAGTGTAGCAATGGCACCAATTAACAAGCCGTTAAACACCATCAAGTAAGCCGTGTAAAATCCGGCTGTCATCCCACCTGCAACAGCACCAAAAGATACCGACAGATTATTGATTGTAATACCGCTTGAAGCTAAAGGTTCAATACCCACGATCGACCCCATCCAAAGTTTATGCTCGTCTCGCACCATTTTGATTAACCGTTCTGGCACTACACCAGACAAAAAAGCCGGATCATGCCATGCGTACCACCAAGCGACTAATGCTCCTAATAAAAACGTCCCGAAAGCTGCAGCAATGTAGGGAAAGGTTTGCTGCACGAGTGATGGTAGTCCCCAACGATAAAATTGCAGCACTGCTTGCCATTCCTGACGGCGCGAACCTTGATAAATTTGTGCATAGGCTCTGTTTGTTAAAAGATGTAAATTTTGTAGTAATGTGTTACCAAGTTGCTGGGTGCGGGCGCGTGCCAAATCTGCAGCAACCGAGCGATACAAACTTGCTAATTCTCTAATTTCACTGGAATTCAGCGATTTTAACCCTTTTTTCTCAACCTGGCTTAATAAGGCATCAAGACGCTGCCAATTTGGTTCTCGTCGAGCAATCCAACGTTGAATATTCATAAAGTTTGGGAATACTAAGTATTAATTAACTTAAGATAGCCTCAAATTCACTGCTCCACTCGATCGGCGTCTTTGAAATTATGTCCTATAATCCCGGTTCTCCGAGCCCCATACAACCTCTCAGTCTTGGTAACGTTGTCAGTGCAGGACTGAAATTATACAGTTCTCATCTTAAGTCTTATCTTACGCTGGCATCTATTGCGTATTTATGGATATTTGTACCTGTCTATGGTTGGGCAAAATGTTCGGCTAATTTGGCTTTAATATCCCGTTTGGCATTTGGTGAATTAGTCAGTCAACCCGAAAGCGTTGAAAGCGGTCGTCGTTTTGTGAATTCTCGACTGTGGCAATTTTTAGTTATGGGCTTATTAATGTTTGCCATTGGTATGGGATTGGCTATAGTTATAATCATCCCCTTTGCTATTTTTGGTGGAATTTTAACTGGGATGTTTGTTGCAAGTCAGACAAGTGGCGCAGCTGTCAATCCTGTAGTTGTCATGACAATTTTATTATTAGTACTTCTTTTGATCCCACTTATTGCAGGAGCTATATTGTGGGTACAAGCCCGGTTTTGTCTTGTTGAAATTCCCCTTGCTATTGAAGATAATGTTGATGGAACTTCAACTATCAGTCGAAGCTGGGAATTAACAAAAGGACATGTGTGGCGAATTGCGGCTATATTATTTGTTGCCTATTTAATTACTTTTCCCATACAACTTCCGTTTACTTTTGTGAGTGCCATTATTCAAGGAATATCAGAGGCTATAGTCCGGGATAATCCGGGCTACGCCATACTCTTATCTTTGCTACGTCTAGTTATTACTTTGATTGGTGGTGCTTTGGTCGTTCCATTTTGGCAGTCAATTAAAGCGGTTATTTACTATGACTTGCGAAGCCGTCGTGAAGGATTGGGCTTGAGAATACGAGATTCAGAAATTTAAACAATGGCTTTCCGGGTTTATTAGTTCCCTTCGCCCGGACACCTGCTAACAGGACTGGATTTACCAGTGACTGATGGCAAATAACGCTCCTCACTCATTCATTTTCATTATGTCAAATTACTTATGCATATATTTAATCGTGTAAAATTTCGTACACCGGAAAGTGTGGAATTAGAATTTACTCTAGCTGGTATTGGCAATCGTGCGTGGGCGTTACTGATTGACTATCATGTTTTAGCTGCAATTATGGTGGCGTTAATTGTTACGTGGACAACGGTATCCGTCCAATTGAGCGCGATCTGGACATCTATTTTTGGTAGCAAAGCCGCTCTCTGGTTGATTGCGATCGCATCCCTCTTTGGCTTTACAATTTATGCAGGATATTTTGTAATTTTTGAAACACTTTGGCAAGGCCAAACTCCTGGTAAACGAGTTGCCAAGATTCGCGTTGTTCGAGATGATGGTAGACCTGTAGGGTTGCCACAAACGACATTGCGTGCTCTGCTAAGACCGATTGATGAGTTTTTATTTATTGGTGCTTTTCTGATTATGTTTGCTCGAAGTGAAAAGCGTGTGGGAGATTTAGCAGCCGGTACAATTGTCATTCAAAATCAAACTGTACCTGCGTCGAGGACTTTTACTTTATCAGAACAGGCGAAGCAAGAGGCAGATAAATTGCTACAAGCTACCGATTTCTCAGTCATACTACCAGATGATTTTGCTGTGATTAAAGAATATTTGCACAGACGAGGTGGTATGACAGCAAAAGCAAGAGCTTCAGTCGCTTTGCGACTTGCTAAAGATGTTCAAGAAATTCTTCATTTGGAGACAATACCTGAAAACACGTCCTCTGATGTGTTTTTGGAAGCGACGTATATTGCTTATCAAAATTTTCGGGGCTAGTAACTTCTAGTCGCTACCAACGACTAACACTCCCAAGCCAGGGTAATTAAAGCATTAACAATCGCAGCAGCAACTGGAGAACCGCCTTTGCGCCCTTCCACTCGAATTTGATGCACGGTAGTATTTGCCAGTGCAGCTTTTGACTCTACAACAGAAATAAAGCCCACAGGAGCACCAATCACTAAAGCAGGAAGTTGCACTGAAGGTGTTGTCAATTGTTGGCAAAGGGCGAGTAAAGCTGTAGGAGCATTACCAATGGCAAAAATTGCTTCTGGGAATTCCTTATAGCATTGCAATAAACCAGTTTCCGTGCGTGTTTTGCCTGGAAGTGGTGTTTGAGCAATTTCCACAGCACTTATTAAAGGATTGCCAAAGGTTTGGGCTACTAACCCTGCAACTCCTTGCTTGACCATACCGACATCAGTCACGATGGGGACACGTCGATGTAGAGCTTCGATTCCCACTTGGATCGCTTTTTCGGAAAATTGTATGAGGTGCTTGAACTCAAAATCAGCGGTGCTGTGAATAACCCGGCGAACGATGGCGTACTCAGCACTGGTAAAATTATGGTCGCCAATTTCGCTGTCAATGACAGCAAAACTCTGTTCCATAATCGGATGGATGGGCAAATTCATTTGAAAACTATGTTAGTGGTTAGTGGTTGGTGGTTAGTGGTTAGTAGCTATCAACTAACCACTAACGACTAACTCATCCGAAATTCAATATTGGCCAATCTGGTTCCCGATAATAGCGAGTCATATCGTCAAATTTTCGTAACTCAGCACGGTGTATGAGAAATGCGGGTGCATTTTCTATCAATTGCTGATTGAGATTGTCAAATATGGAAGCTAAGTTATCGCGCTCTACACTGGGGGAAACGTCCCCGAAGTATCCTAAAGTAACGTGTGCTGTTAAGTGATAGTGTTGTTCAATTCCTAATGGCAGAAGATTGGAGTTTTGATAAATTGTGCGACGAAAGTTAATAATTTGCTCGTAGGAGTACTTATCTTGAGGTACTAAACATATACCTATAGCTCTTGGCATAACTGTTAGCCCTTGCATTTGCCAGCGTATTGGTTGAGATGGGGGTGTTATTGATTGCTGGTACTGTTGGAAAATTCCCGCAAAGAGCGATCGCAACTGCTCGTCGAACTTTGGATTCTTTTCACAAGCGTCTCGGTAAGCACTATCCCAAATTAAATCCGCCAGCGTCAAATGAAAGCTAGCAGGAGGAACGGGTACGATCGTTTCCGTGTTGTTGACAGGTAACTTTAAAAGTTCCTCTTGGTAGTTTTGTAAATATTTGTAGAAATCTGTGTTTTGTGAGTCCTCTTCTTGGGGAGGGGTTATAACTGTATAACCGGGAAAAGGGACTGCTTTTCTTCCTCCAGTCGGAAGCGGCTGAAATTTGGAAGATTCCTGAATATGCTGAATTTGTGTTCTGTAGGCTTCTAACAGCGTCATCCGCGCTACTCTATTTAAGTAAGTTTGATAGTTGTCGTCCAACCTATATATCCTCGCACTCTCACGCTTATTGATTGTAGGCAACAGCAGTCAACTTCACTACTTGATTTAAGAAGTATTTAGTTTTTGATATGCCAATCCATGTCTACTGGGGAGAGGATGATTTTGCCATCGAAAAAGAAGTTTCTCTCCTGCGCGATCGCCTACTCGATCCATTATGGGCTAGTTTTAACTACACTGTAGTGTCAGATGAGGACACAGATGCGCCAATCCAAGCCTTAAATCTAGTCATGACACCGCCATTTGGTGCAGGTGGTCGTTTGGTATGGCTTCCAAATAGTACCATTTGCCAGCAGTGCCCGGAAAGTTTACTTTCTGAATTGGAAAGAACTTTGCCTGTCATTGCTCCTAACTCCTACTTATTGCTAACAAGCGGCAACAAGCCTGATGAGCGTCTCAAGTCTACCAAACTTCTGAAAAAGTTTGCTGAATTTCGAGAATTTTCTCTGACGCCACCTTGGAAAACGGAAGCCCTGATACAATCCGTCAATCAAGCCGCCCAAACTGTAGGTGTCAAACTGACGCCTGGGGGTGTGGAGATGTTAGTAGAAGCAGTGGGAAATGATACACGCTTACTATATAACGAACTCGAAAAACTACGGCTTTATGCTGAGGGTAGCACGAAACCTTTAGATACAGACGTTATCGCTCAGTTAGTTAGAAATACGACTCAAAGTAGCTTAAAATTAGCAGAAGCAATTAGAACAGGAGACACAGTTCGAGCTTTGATGATTTTGACAGACTTGATCGATGCTTGCGAACCCCCTTTACGGATCGTGGCTACCCTCATCGGTCAGTTTCGCACTTGGTTGTGGGTTAAGCTGATGGTGGAAAGCGGAGAACGCAATCTGCAAGCGATCGCTAAGGCTGCAGAAGTAGCCAATTTTAATCGAGTTTATTTTTTGCAGAAAGACGTTAAGTTTATCTCTGTAAAACAACTGATCTCCTGTTTACCGATACTACTGGATTTGGAAGTTAGTCTCAAACAGGGAAACTCAGAAACATCAGTACTACAAACTAAAGTCATAGAACTTTGCCTAGTCTGTCGGGGAAAATAACATTAGAAATCAGGGATAGTACAGAAGAGTACACCTTTTGTGGAACTTCTTTCTCACAAAATAATTCAGAGTAAATTAAGATATCCCCGCTGTAGTTGTTTTGTATAAAGCTGATGAAGAAAATTTCCCATCGATTGCTCCGACTTAATCTAATTCGGATACTCTCCCAGTCTATTTTTGTGGGCTTTATTGCTACTGCTAGTTTAGTTTCTAGTGTTTGGATCTTAAACTCAAAAGCTTACGCTCAAAATCCGCCAACAGTCACTTCCAATGAAGTAACCAGCTACGCCAAAACAATGTTAACAATGGAACCCTTGCGCCAACAGGCTTTTGATGAAATTAAAAAGATGGTTGGTAGTAAAGATGTTCCTCAAATAGTTTGCAACAATAAAAACAGTTTTAATAGTTTGCCAAACAAAGCTAAAGATATTGCAGTGAATTATTGCCAGCGCTATCAAAAAGTTGTTGAAGATAATGGAATGACTATTGATAGATTCAACCAAATTACTTTAGAAGTTCAAAATAATGAGGAATTAAAACGGCAAATATACAATACATTACTGCGATTGCAAAAGAATCCCCAATCATAATCAATGATTTTTTTAAGAGTTGAATAACTGACTGTTAGACCCGTCTTGCTACGATCCAATCGTACTTGGCTCGAGATGGATATTGACAGGCGTCGCGCACAATATTTGTCTTGAAATGACCCTTCTCTAATCTCTAACCCCTAATTCCTGACCCCTATTGTTTCTGGAAATCACTCTTCCGGAGTTCCTATTTTCAACATTAAGGTAAAAAGTCAAAAGTCAGTATCGAGTTGACTTTTGACTGAGTATGAAAGATATCCCGTTTCTGTAGTAGACCTCTTGTAAAATTACCCAATGACTGCGATCGTAAAACTACAAAGACACGATTCACCTAAATTGCTTGTAGATAAGAACTACAGAGAAGGAGTCATGAAATGTGTAGATTCAGACTTTAGCCTCAAAGGGTACGTTAATGTTTACAAGGTATCTAAGATTACAAGATAAAGGATTATTATCTGTGAGGGTAGTACCCGTAAGGGTAATGTTTAATTTGAATTTTTTTAAAATTACCCATCTCAACTGAATGAACTGGAACTGGTTGTCGAGCGCTAGCGAGTGGTGTTGTTAATTTCATAAATTTGTAGTTGCGCTGTGGCTAACACCACTCTTGTGCGAACAGCATCGTAGAAATCAGTTACAGCTCGGACCGACCGAGCAAAATTAATCTGAGAGGTCGTTAGTATCGCTGTTATGCCGTTTTGCATGAATGTTCTTCATATGTTTTTTGACGGTATTCACAGTAATGTAAAGCTGGTTAGCGATTTCTTTGTAGCTGAATTTAGCCCGATAAAGACACCAAATTTCAGCTTCACGCGGTGTTAGGTCATATTTTTTAATCTCTGTAAGAGCAATATTCTTGAGAGATTCATATCTATTTTCAATAGTGACTAAAAAGCAAGAATGATGCAATCTATCTATGTTTAACCATCTGATACGTACTCGAAAAACAGTTGCTTTATCTAAAGCTATTTCATTAGACAAAACGATAGATTCTTCTGGAAAAAAGTTTTTATTTTCTAGTAATGATTTGCATAGGCTCCAAATAGCAGTTGGTACAACATCAGAGCAAGCACTGTTTTTGTTTAATTGAGCTAGAATATGATGAGCTGATGTATTAGCGTGAATAAGTTCGCCTGTTTTTGTTAATATCAAAATCCCGTCTTGTAAACTTTCAATCACTTCTTGTAGAAAAGAAGCTGCTTGTACATCATAAGATGGAGTGTCATATGGTTGTTGAGTTTGAACTAGTTTTGTTGGGAAGGTTTTTGTTATCGTTATCATATAAGGTAACTCTTCTTGCTCACCACTGTTGATTTAATAGTTTCATTTAAATTAAGATATGCACCCTGACGCGTAGTCGTTTACCTTTAAGTCATTACAATAGAAAATTAAAAAAATGTATTCGCTATTACACGGTATTTTCCGATCCCAAGTTTCTCAAAAATTTCGCAGTTTTTATGAAGACAATTTTAAATACAAGTCTGAGATCGCCTATTTCGGATGTATGTAAGTAGTCTTCATGGACTGCGTAGATCGCAGCACAAAAAAGGCGTTGGGTATTGACACGCAAACAATACCCAACGCCAGTGAAAACTACAAAATTCAACAATTAAATGAGCGTGTTAACAGTTGCTCGAAAACTGAGTTAGGTCGCAACACAACTTGTATTCCAGACCTGAAGGGGAAACACCCGACCCACACGCAGACGAACAAATTTCCTAAAACTTCAAACTCCAAGCAGCGAAAGCCAAAGCACCCCACCCAGCAATTAAAGCAGCACCTCCTAGCGGTGCAATTGCTCCTAAAGACTTCACTCCACTTAAGCTCAAAGCATACAAGCTGCCTGAGAAAATGGCAATACCAATAATAAACAGCCATCCACTCGCTAAAAGAGTAGGTGATGGTGAGTCCGTGCGAGTGAGTAACAGTGCCACTACCAAGAGTGCAAGAGCATGGTACATTTGGTAGCGAGCACCAATTTCAAAGATTTCTAGCGATCGCTCGCTGATTTTTTCTCGCAGTGCATGAGAGGCAAAAGCACCTGAAGCTACAGACAAACCTCCCAATACAGCTGCCAAGCTTAAAAAAAGTCGTGTCATACAAAGGAAACAATGTAAAGTATAGAGGATGAGGTTAAGAGCCGACAGATTCCATTGTCATCCTTTATCCTTTACCCTTCATACTATAATTTAAAGATCAAAGTGGTAAGAAATTCCTCCATCTTCACTCACCTTAAAACTAGCATTAAATATTTTTGCTTGCTCGTCTAAATATTTTCTAGCAGTTGCAGGAGGGAGTTGTGACTGCATGGCAAAGCTTAGAAGTGTAACGCGTCCGCCATTGTCCTGGAGCATTCGGTAAAAAGTCGATTGCATTTCCTCGCTAGCCTGCTGCTTGAGGACTTTTTTATCCTGCTGACTTTGACGGAACAATCCCATTGCCAGCCATACTCCCAGAATTGAGGTAGGAACACCAAAAACTAGCCCGTGCAGGGTAGTATTATCCAGTACATATATAGCTTCTTTGTTGAGAATTTCTTGTGGCTCTCCATATGGAGATGGTGGAAATGGCTTTTGCATGGAATTCTTCTGGATGGCTGCAGATGCTGATAGTGTCAAAAACATAAAGCCCAGTGAGAGCAGCCAACCCGCCGCCAATTTTTCAGCAGTCTTCATAATATCGCTGTATCTCTAAATAGAAACCTTGCTTGTGATTCTAACCTCACTTTTTGTAAATAGTTAGTAGTTAATCGTTAGTGGTTAAAATAACTAACGACTAACTACTAATGACTAACTATGACGATTCGCTTCGAGCAAGCGGGAGAAGTAGAAGCTAGTTTTCGTCATGGATTGACGTTGCACTGAAAATCCGTTACTTTCCAAAATCTTGACCACATCAGCCTCACGGTGTAAATAAGCACGAGTTGCTTTGCTAGGACCGGGAAAGAAACTGCCGATCTTCTTCAAGATACTGAGGGCAAAAGTTTTCGGTGCAAAACTGAGAATAAGTCGCGACTGCGATAAAGAACAAAGGTGAGAAATCATCTCTGCTGCTTTATCTTGAGGATAGTGAATGAGAACATCCAAGCAGATAACAGTATGGTAGCTACCACTTAAGGTTTCTAAATCCTGCACGGCAAACGTGGGGTTTTCACCCTGTCCCAAGGTATTTAGAGCCCGTTCCTTGGCTTCTTCTACCATTTTGTCAGAAATATCACTGGCATAGACCTTCGCTCCTGCTTGTGCAAGAGGAATGCTGAGACTACCTACACCACATCCAGCATCGCAGATGGACATTCCTGCTAAGTTATTGTCTGCTGTCAACCAGGATATGACTGCATCAACGGTTTGTTGATGACCGTTACGGATATCTAGCTGAACTTTGTTGACTTCGCCATCACCATAAATCCGTCTCCAACGGTCAAAGCCTGTGGAGTTAAAATAGTCTTTAACAATGGTTTTATCGTCAGTTACGTTCATGAAGTTTGGTGTTCGAGGTTTCCCAATGGATCGCGATCTCATGCCAAGCTTGGCAACGCATATGGCAACATCCTTTGCCAGGACAGTTCTTTTGAGGATTCTTTTAAGTGCCAGCGCAACAGTTGAGTCGCAGGAACGTTAGACATTATAGTCGATAAACCGATCGCACTTCTCGGTGCAACAGTCGCAAGGGCGATTGCTTTATCCACGTCACATATGTCCCACTTCACTAAGTTTTGCACGCCTGCTAACAGAGGAAGAGTTGTTCCTGATAAAGTTCCATCAAACAGTCGTGCCGTTCCCTGCTTCACTTCTATTTGGCGATTATCCCAAGGATACACCCCATCGGGTAACCCTAGAGGGGCTAGGGCGTCGCTGACAAGGAAAAGCCCGTTCCACAAGTTTTCGTGTATCTTCTGACTGGTGCGAGAAACACTAGCGCGAAGTAAAATTTGTAACATAATTGGCGATACGTGCTGACCATCGGCAATAAAACCGCACATGACATTGGGGTTGATAATTGCTGCACCTAACAATCCAGGTTCGCGATGGTGTAATGGAGGCATAACATTAAAAGCATGAGTCACCATTGTTGCGCCTGACTCAAAAGCCTTTTGTGCTTGGGCGGCTGTAGCTTGAGAATGCCCCAGACTAACGGTAATATCCAAAGAACGTAAAAACGGAATGGCTTCACCCGTGAGATCTAACTCTGGTGCTAGGGTTATAACTTTAACGATGCGAGCGCGATCGCCCAAAATCCGTTTGACTTCTTCTACACTGAGTGGTAAAAGATACTCTGCTGGGTGTGCGCCACGCTTGCCATAGTTCAAAAATGGTCCTTCTAAATGCACGCCAAGAATCTTTGCACCCACTTTTTGGTTTGCCATATACTCAGCAAAGACAGCCAGCGATCGCTGAACGTTTTCTACTGAAGTTGTAACAAGCGTCGGTAGAAAAGCATCTATACCCAAATTCCACAAAAATTGACAAATATTTGTCAGTCGGTCAGCATTTTCTGTTGAAAGGTCAGTAAACGCCAATCCTAACGCGCCGTTAATTTGTAAATCGACACCGCCTAAGGAAATCCAATCACCACCGACATCCAAAACTTGTAAATTTTCTGGTGGAACTCGTTCGAGAACTTGAGACATTGGTAAAACGTGCTCAACCATACCCCGATCGTTCACCAAGAGCATCTGTAACTCTTTGTATCCAGGTACCCTAGCGTTAATAATGTCTATCGGAGTAGCAAAGGGGTTATGCGTTACTTCAGTCATAAGATTTTGGATTTTAGATGCATGGATTTTGGATTTTTTGATTCGGAGTTGGGTATTAGTATTTCTTCCTTGTTTCCCTTGTGCCTAACCGCTTCTAAAAATCTGTACAAACCTATCCATAAGTAGATAAATATGGACAGCAACAAAAACTCTACGGTATAAGTTTTCAGCAATATCCATTAACGATCAGCGCTTGGAACTCGCCCGACTTTTACCAGTGGCTACTCGCTCGGCATAGTCCTTAACCAATGGACTCCAGTTAGAAACAGTATAATACGAGTGCCTAGACCGTATTACATCGCATTGCTTGACGAAATTATTGACTTTGACCCACCCGTGCCATACGTGTTTTCTAGAATTCATTTCCAGATAAGCGGACATGGCACGCGGTAATCTTTCACTCAAGTTCATACCTCTACGAGCAATTACAATTGCAGCAGCGATCTCACTTGAAACACCATACATTCGTGAATATTTAACTAATCCAATTAAGCTTGTAAATGCTGGATTTTTCTGGATTAGGCTAATACCACGATTACTTAAAATACTTGTCTTAAGTTCATAAAATCGGTTGTATGCCCAGCTTGATAACATTCGAGCATACTTTCTACCTTTTTCGCGTAACTCCGCTTTTTTAGATGAAAAGTCTAACTCCTCACATATAATTGGACAAGCATACTTTTTCGCTAATTCTGCAAGTTGTAAACAGACTTTAACTATTTGTCTGGTTTGTTTATTCTGAGGCAATCCCATCTGCAAAGGAATGGCACCTTTAGCTTTGAGATTACCTTGGCAATCGACATATGCCCAGCCGATAGAGCCGGGATTTATATCAATTCCGATGCATCCATATTGAATGGGTCGGCTGACACGTTCTACAGTTTTAGGTGTAAACTGAATGGCTGCAACCCATTTACCGGAAAGCTCGCCGGACAGAAGCTTCTGTCCTTTAGACTTTCCATCTTGACGATAAAAATGCCAAGTTTTAGCACCGTCATCGGGTAATCTGTTAATGTTTCTGTCAAAGTTACCAAGCTTAGTTTCAACGTACTTACCGAATTTTGGTTCTAAACAGTAAGGAACTCTGAACCGGATCTTGTCACCATCCCACTGACAAGTTTGGTTTCCAAAAGATTCATCTTTAGAACCAACTACAAAAACGTTATTTCGGGGAACAAATACTTGTAGAGGAGCATTTTTCAGATATTTTAGTTGTTGTTTTGTTTGATAAATATATCGGTTTTTATTGTGAAGAATAAACTTGAGATAACGCCAATTGGTAGATTTAAACTGTAGCGAACACGATAATGGGAATTTACAACCCATTTTTGATTTTTGCCAGTTCTTTTTAGTATAAAACTTTTGAGCGTTGAATAATCGTTTTTCAGCAGCTTTGACCCAATCAAGAGCAGATTTTAACTTGGCTTCTAACTGATTAATATGATGGAGGCGACATTTTTTAGCGGAGTCTACACGTCCAGTAGCATCAGAGATAATACCATTAGCATGGCGTTTATTGATGTTATAGGTTTTCTGTAGATAAGTGTTCCAATCAGCTTTATTAAACTTTTTTCCCGTCAGTAAATGATTAACTGTCTCACAAGTCGCTTTGTGAACTATTGGCGAATACGCTGCTAAAAACATCTCGAAGTCTGTAAAACCAAGGTTATTTAACTCGTATTCTGGTGTAGGAAGTCCTTTGCAATATGTGAGCGTAACCATTGTTCGACCTTTTTTCGTGCTATATATTAATATAGCAATACTTTGACTCGTTGTGTATGCCTTTTCAAAAAAAACATCAGTTGGGCGCAAAACCATTGAATGACACACCATTTGACCGAACACCTGTTTGTTTCAATGTCAGAGTTGGTGTCCGCGAAAAATTAAAAACCATCCCTGATTGGAAAGAACGGCTAAGAGAGTTTGTTGACCAACTTATATCAGACCTACCCAATCAAGAGTAGCAATGGGTAGAGATTGGTAGGAATTAAGTTACAGCATATTACCCTTTGTTGCTCATGATAATTTATCCTACTAAAGACAGTATGCATTATGTACGTCAATAGATGAGATGATCTTACATACAGCCTATCTAATCCCCAAGTCTAATATCCCCAATCTACGCATCTAAAATCCAAAATCCTATGACCGTTCGGTAAAACCTACCCAGAGTTGGACATAAATTGACAACTCTACCGAACGTGCAGGAACAGGATTAGACCTACGATTTTTGAGTCATGACACCAATAAATGAACGCCAGTTTATTGCTCTGTCGATTGCCATTAAGGCACGGATTAACGGTTTACAAATCCGCGTGTGGTAGTCCTAACAAGCTCTTAAATCATTTCCGAGGCAAACCTTAGTAATTAAGGATGGATACGACTATGCCTATACCTGTACAAAATGACAAAAATGTACAACTATGTCAAACAATCAAGTTACAGTTTTAAACCCCCTTGTCGGCATTATTATGGGTAGCGATTCAGACTTACCAACCATGCAAGGAGCGATCGCAATTTGTGAAGAATTTGGCGTTGTCTGCGAAGTCGCAATTGTTAGCGCTCACCGAACTCCAGAACGCATGGTGGAGTATGCTAAATCTGCACACCAACGCGGTTTGAAAGTTATTATTGCTGGTGCTGGTGGTGCTGCTCATCTTCCAGGAATGGTTGCATCTTTAACTCCGCTTCCCGTTATCGGCGTTCCCGTTCCCAGCCGTCACTTGCAAGGAGTTGATTCGCTGTACTCTATAGTACAAATGCCTGCAGGGATACCAGTTGCAACAGTTGCTATCGGTAATGCTCAAAATGCCGGTCTTTTAGCAGTACAAATTCTAGCAACCCATCAGTCGGTATTACTTGAGCAAGTGCAGCAATACCGCCAAAACTTATTGGAAACAGTTATGGCAAAGCAAGCAAAGCTAGAAAATCTTGGTTATCAAGAATATCTCGAGCAAATGCGATAAGTCGGGTACGGATTGCGCTAAGGGCGATAAGCTTCGCTTAACGGCTATACTACCGTATCGCACTCACAAGCGAGGGAGTTTGTAAAAAATGAACTCCTACAGATTTTGCTGGAGAGAAGTTTACTGCTGTCTCGTTTGAAGATTACCTAATTAAATGAACCGCAAAGGAGAAGGAAGTCAACAGAAATCTGAAAGCAAAATTAGAATTTTTTCAAAAAAAACTGTATTGAAATTTACAGAATGAAAAGAGAATTTTCATTTTGACCTTAGATTTAATTGAGAGCTTTTGACAGTCCCCGGTTAACAGTTCATAATTTTGCGAAATGAATTTTAACTATAGAGCTAGAGAGCAAACGGCAAAGCAGTAATCAGTAAATCCAAGTAAAAAGTATTAAGTGTAGAAAAATAGGAGTTCCATGAGGTAATTTTCCTAAAAAAGCCTTATAAAGCTTCTTAAAATGGTGCGCTCGAAATGGTCGGTGAGCTAACAAAGTAGCTAGTTTTCATTAGATCTCTAGATTCCTGAGTTCTTAGATAGATCGGGGTTTTGACCCATTTTTAGTCATTTCAAAAGGTATTGAGTAAAGAGTCAATAAAGCGGTCTTGACTGTTTCGCAAAATACATAATAATTTTTTAAGAATATTAGTAAAATCTGTAGAGGTAGCAACTTTAGTTTATTGACGACAAACTCATTTATTGACATACTGGTGTTCACTTAACCGCTTGAGGTCATGAAAATCAGTTAGTGTAAGCAGCCGACTTGCCCAAATGTCGAGTATCAAAAACAACTTCTACAAGCTTCAGACGTTATCCAACCTTTACTCAACGTGTTTTTACGGTATTTCTAAGGATTGGTTGAGAGCATGATGATAAAGAGCACAAACAAAAACAAATCGAGAAAAAGAAACAGGCGGCGGTTGTTACATCAGGGTAGCAGCGCACAAAATCAGCTAATTGTCAAGCAATTGAGTGCAGCTATCAAACGGTTGTCACCGAGCTGGCAAGCTTGTATTCCAGTAGCTTGCATGATTGTCCTGGCTTGGGGTTGTGCGGCGGTTGCCCAAACCCCTGCACCCGCAGGACCAACTACAGCAGACTTGAAAGTTGCTCTCGATACGCTATGGGTAGCGATCGCAGCCTTTCTAGTATTCTTCATGAACGCTGGTTTCTGTATGTTAGAAACTGGTTTCTGCCGTCAGAAAAACGCAGTTAACGTTCTTGCCAAAAACCTAATTGTATTTGCTCTTGCCACTGTTGCCTTTTGGGCAATTGGTTTTGGCTTAATGTTTGGCAATGGCAATGATTTCATCGGATTAAGTGGCTTCTTCTTACAAGGCGCAGACAACAGCCCTGCAACAGGAGATGCTTATAAGGGAGTATTTAGCGCTCTTAACTGGGCTGGTGTACCTCTTGCTGCTAAGTTTTTATTCCAACTCGTGTTTGCAGGAACAGCAGCAACCATTGTTTCAGGTGCTGTTGCCGAACGGATTAAGTTTGTTGACTTTTTAATTTTCAGCCTTTTGCTTGTAGGGGTTGCCTACGCTATTACCGGTCACTGGATTTGGGGCGGGGGCTGGCTTTACAAAAAAGGTTTCTTTGATTTTGCAGGTTCCACAGTCGTTCACTCGGTTGGTGGATGGGCTGCGTTGATGGGGGCTGCAATACTCGGACCGCGTATTGGCAAATATCAGGATGGGCAAATTGTTGCCTTACCCGGTCACAACATGAGCATTGCTACCTTGGGATGTTTAATTCTGTGGTTGGGCTGGTTTGGTTTTAACCCCGGTTCCACAATGGCTGCAGATCCCAATGCCATCACTCACATTGCTTTAACAACTAACATGGCAGGTGCTGTTGGTGGAATTGCAGCTACAGCAACAGCTTGGCTGTACTTGGGTAAACCAGACCTTTCCATGATTATTAATGGTATTCTGGCTGGTTTGGTTGCTGTCACAGCACCCTGTGCTTTCATCACTATTCCGAGTTCCTTTATCATTGGTCTTGTAGCGGGAGTTGTAGTTGTTTTTGCTGTCACCTTCTTTGACAGAATTGGTATTGATGACCCAGTAGGAGCCACCTCCGTTCACCTTGTATGTGGTGTTTGGGGGACTCTCGCAGTCGGTTTGTTTGCTGTAGGTCCCGGTAATGCAGCTTTCCCCTGGTACACAGATGGTCTTGGTCCCGCAAAAGGTTTGTTTGCTGGTGGTGGTTTGGGACAATTGGGCGTTCAGTTGCTCGGTGTCCTCACTGTTGGTGGTATGACCGTTCTTCTCAGCACAATTTTCTGGCTTGCATTGAAAGCAACTTTGGGTATCAGAGTTACTAGAGAAGAGGAAATCGAAGGCTTGGACATTGGCGAACACGGTATGGAAGCTTATAACGGATTCGTTAAAGAAGCTGGTGCAACCGGATTTACAGAAGGGAGTATTCATTCATCTGGAGTGACTCGTTCGGGAGACATACCCAATACTTTGTAGGCGTCTCCTACTCTCAAGTTGTGAGTTTCTACAGGTCTTCTATTTGATTTTAGATGGACTGAGAAAGATTTCAAAAAACAAAGCCTGCTCGAGCAGGCTTTTTATTTTTCAATCACTTTAGGACTACTCCCTTTCCGCCATAAGACTACCGATCTTCTTCTCCTCTTTCCTCTGTGTCCTCTGCGCCTCTGCGGTTCATTTAATTTTCGAAATCTTCGAGCGGGAAGGGAGTAGCCTTTCAAGATACACAAGTCTTCTCAATTGCATTCATTGCGGTTTCGATCCCCCCTAACCCCCCTTAAAAAAGGGGGGAACTTCATTCCAATTCTCCCTTTTCACGATGTTTCATCTCTTTTCTATAGATCTGTACACCACCGTAGCTTTTCAAGAAGGGGGTCTAGGGGCAATACTTGTCGGGTTTTGCCGTTTTTTCCTCCCCTGCAACCCCTGCACAAAGGTGCTTGTCTGCCGCGACAATTTTCGAGAGCCCTTGCAGTATTGGGTCTAGGGGGGATCTTCAAGGATGAGACATTGTTAACAAAACCGTATTGAGTTATAAAACCTTAAGCGACAACCTCACTCTTAAGACAGATTCTTACTGGGGATCTATTGAGATTCAATAAAAAAAACCGTGTATGTATACGGGTAAATCTTCATGAAGCGCGACGCCAGTGGTAAATTTGTTAGGAATTGGGGCTCAGAAACGAAACAACGAGTTAGCGTGTCTCTTACCAGTACAGCATGGCGATTGCTTGATGAGGAGGCTCGGTTGCGAGGGCTTTCCCGTTCCGAAACAATCGAACGCATTGCCCGCAGCTTTGGAGGTGAACCGCATCCTAATGTTAATGTTGATGGGGCGAAACAAGCTCAAAACGCTTTGCTAGAATCACAAATTATCGAGCAACAGCAAGCGATCGCACGCTTGGATCGTGAGAAACAAGATCTGTCAGCACTACTGGAAAACGCCCCAGATATTATCAGCCGAATTGATAGAAAGTTTCGCCATCTCTATGTTAGCCCTTCTATAAAACTGGCAACGGGTATTCCATCAGAGCGTTTTATTGGTAAGACCAATACCGATCTAGGAATGCCAGGGAACGTCTGTAGTATTTGGAATGACGGTTTACAGCAAGTTTTTGCAACAGGTCAGGAACAGATTATTGAATACAGTTTTCCAACTCCAAAAGGTATGCGATGGTATCAATCGCGTATCGTCCCTGAATTTGCGAGTGATGGTTCTGTGGAAACAGTCCTCAACATTGCTCGTGATGTAACTGACTACAAATATGTTGAACGGGCATTGCGAGAGAGTGAAGAGCGCCTGCAGCTATCACTGGCTGCAGCAAAGATGGTTGGATGGGACATGGATTTAAAAACCAATCGAGTGGTATGTACTCCCAATGCTTGTGAAATTTGGGGCATTCAAGAAGGTACAAAAGAAGATTTTTTTGCAGTCATTCATCCAGAAGACCGAGACCGGATGAAACAAGCAATCCAACAAGCGTTTGCTGGAGAAGCATCCTACTACAATCAAGAATACCGCACCATCAGTCCAGAGGGTGTCGTGCGCTGGCTTAACAGCCAGGGAAAAGTCTATCATGATGCGACCGGACGGGGAGTTCGCATGATTGGCGTTTCCGTCGATATTACAGAGCGCAAACAAATTGAAGCAGAGCGCGAGATGTTACGCACGCGGAGCGAACGCCTTTTAAGACAGCAGCAATTCTCGATCCAATTAAATGATGCGATTCGGACCATCCAAGACCCAAAGGAAATTATGTGGCAGGTCGTTTGTGCTACAGGAAAGCACTTCCAAGTCACACGCTGTACCTACGGTGATATCGACCCAACACAAGAATACGTCATTGTCAATCGTGACTATTGTAATGGTGTTATCAGTGTAGTAGGCAATCACCACATGAATTCCTTCGGTGTTGAAATTATTGCTGAACTCAAGCAGGGCAAAACGATCGTTGTGGATGATGTTGATGTCGATCCGCGCACGTGCGGTTCGGGTGAGGCTGCTTTTGATGCAATTCAGACGAAATCTCTTCTGTGTGTTCCCTTGGTAAAGCAAGGACGTTTTGTAGCGCTATTTGTGTTGCATCATGTTTCTCCCCGCCAGTGGACGGAGGAGGATGTGGCACTAATGGAGCAAATTGCCGAACAAACGTGGTTAGCTGTAGAGCGATCGCGAGCAGAAAAGGAATTGCGAGAAAGTGAGGCGCACCTGCAACTGGCACTGAAAGTTGGACGTATGGGAGCTTGGGACTGGGACGTGCAAACTGGTGCAATGCTTTGGTCGGAAGGGCATTTCACGGTGCTAGGGCTGCAACCCAATGAATGCCAACCCAGTTATGAGGTTTGGGCAAGCCGGGTTCATCCAGATGATTTAGCACAAACTGAGGCGAAACTTCAGCAAGCTATGCTCGACCAGAAGGAATATCACCACGAATATCGCCTGCTTTGGTTGGATGGCTCGGTACATTGGGTAGAAGCAAGAGGACAGTGTACTTATGATTCTCAGGGCAATCCCAAACATTCCATCGGAGCCGTTATTGACATCACAGGACGCAAGCAAACCGAACACGAGCGCGAAACATTGCTAGAACGCGAGCGAATTGCCCGTACTCAAGTCGAAGCAGCACAGCGTCAACTGGCAAACATTTTTGAAACTTCTCCGGTGGGAATTGGATTGTTAGACGCACAGCAGCGATTTGTTGCCATTAATGAAGCATTAGCTCAAATCAACGGACTCACACGCGAACAACACTTAGGGCATTCCATTCCAGAACTTTTTGGTCAGTCAGATCCAAAATTAGTCGAAGTCTTTTACAACATTTACACCACAGGGAACTCTTTTATCTCACCAAACTTTGCTGTAAGTGTTCCCGGACGCAGCGATCGCACCCCCGGTTACCACAACGTTTACTATCTGCCAACAATCAACTCCAACAATGAAGTAGAAGACGTTTTAGTTTATGTCGTAGACATCACAGAGCAAGTCCGGTTAGAGCAAGGTCAACGCTTTCTCTCAGAAGCAAGTACAGTTCTAGCTTCTTCCCTCGACTATCAAACTACCCTAGAGCGAGTCGCACAGCTTGCCGTACCTGAGTTAGCAGATTGGTGTACGGTGCATATAGTAGAAGAAAATGGTTGTATCGAGCAGATTGCCGTCGCTCATAACGACCCTGCCAAACTTCTCTGGGCGCACGAAATCAGACAAAAATACCCCCTCAATCCCAACGATCCTCGGGGTACTGCACTGACATTGCGAACCGGACAATCCGATATATTACCGGATATACCAGATGAGTTGCTCGTACAAGCAGCCCGCGATCCAGAACATTTGCACATTTTGCGTCAGGTTGGATTCCGCTCGGCAATGACAGTACCGTTGCGAACGCAAGACCGCATTTTAGGCGTTATTACCTTTGTAAGCTCCGAGTCCGGGCGAAGATACAATACCCGCGATTTGCAATTGGCAGAAGAACTAGCTCGCCGTGCTTCCTTAGCGATCGACAATACCCAGTTATACCGAGTCGCTCAACTCGCTCGTGACAAAGCAGAGTCGGCAAACCGGGTAAAAGACGAGTTTCTGGCGGTATTGTCTCACGAACTGCGATCGCCCCTCAATCCTATCTTGGGTTGGACAAAAATGCTGCGAAGTCATCGCTTAGATGCCACAAGAACCGAGCAAGCCTTAGAAACCATCGAACGCAACGCCAAGCTGCAAGCGCAATTGATTGAAGACTTATTGGATGTCTCGCGCATTCTACAAGGAAAAATGGCGTTAAATGTCGCACCCGTCAATTTAGCAGCCACAATCGAAGCAGCCAAAGAAACGGTACGGTTGGCTGCTGAAGCTAAGAACATTCACATCCAAACTACGCTTAAACCCATTTTAGGAACCGTTTCAGGCGATCGGAATCGACTGCAACAGGTTTTTTGGAACCTCCTGTCCAATGCTGTAAAGTTCACACCCTCTGGAGGACGGGTTGAGGTGCATCTAGAACAGGTAGGTATGTATGCTCAAATTCAAGTGAAAGACACGGGAATTGGTATCACTCCAGAGTTTTTGCCCTACGTGTTTGAGTACTTCCGCCAAGAAAACAGTACTATAACAAGACAATTCGGTGGGTTGGGATTGGGGCTGGCGATTGTTCGTCATTTCACGGAATTGCATGGAGGAACTGTTTGGGCAACCAGTCCGGGTGAGAATTTAGGAGCAACATTCGCTGTTCGGCTACCGTTAAACGCCATCGAGCAGGAGTTATCTTCTGATGAGAACCCGTCAGGAAGTACAGCACACCTTACTGGTATTGAGATCCTGGTAGTGGATGATGATGCGGATATGCGAGAGTTGGCAAAATTTATCTTGACGCAATCGGGCGCACGAGTAACGACCGTTGCTTCGGCTGTAGAAGCATTAAATTTCTTGAATCGGTTTGTTCCGGATCTGCTACTGTGTGACATTGGTATGCCAAAAATGGATGGCTACTCCCTGATTCAACATATTAGAAAGTTGTCTCCCCAACAAGGCGGAACGATTCGAGCGATCGCACTCACAGCTTATGCAGGAGAAATCAACCAACAAAAAGCTGTCGCCGCTGGATTTAATATGCATCTGTCCAAACCTTTTGAACCGGAGAATTTAGTGGAGAAAATTGTCCAACTGCTTCATCCGTTGCACCAAACAACAGACCAAAGTGATTTTATTATCTAAATGTTTGATTATATTATGAGCAAAGTTTTGTCATACCAAACACTTAATTTTGTGTCTAACTCAGGTGACTCAGTAACAAAAATTTGCAATCTTTCTATAATCTCATAACCTTTGGCTACTTGACAACTACAAGAAGAAGTATTAAATCTATAAATCTTGCTAAGATATCAAGATTTTGTAACTTTCGCTACTGTTTTAGGTATCAAAAGTTACTGAAATAAATATACTCACACAAAAAAATCACTGGTGCGCGGGAACGAAAGTAAGTGTTGAAAAAAGTGATGACGATTGGGGTTATGACCCTACTATTTCTGGGTGGACCGTTGATGGCTAACGCCGTTGCTCAAGGAACGACAACTCCACCTCCAGCCGATACAGGGTCTACAGCTTTTATGCTGATTTCAGCAGCATTGGTATTGTTGATGACGCCCGGTCTTGCGTTTTTTTATGGAGGATTTGTGCGATCGCGCAACGTTCTCAACACGCTGATGATGAGCTTCGTGCTCATGGGAATTGTGGGTGTCACCTGGATATTGTGGGGATATAGCCTATCCTTTGCACCTAATGGGTCCTTCCTGGGAAAATTCATTGGTGGGTTCCAGTGGCTGGGTTTAAATGGGGTAGGTTTTGAGACAACCGAATACGCAGCCAAAATACCCCATCAAGCATTCATGATTTACCAAGCCATGTTTGCCATTATTACCCCGGCGTTGATTTCAGGTGCGATCGCCGAGCGAATGAACTTCACGGCATACTCTTTGTTCGTCTTGTTGTGGTCAACGTTCATTTACACTCCCCTTGCCCACATGGTATGGGGTAAAGGAGGGTTCTTGGGGTTATTGGGTGGTATAGGCGCTCTTGACTTTGCAGGTGGAACAGTTGTACACATCAGTTCTGGAATTTCTGCCCTCGTTGCGGCGATTGTCCTCGGACCTCGGAAAACTTTTCCGGATCGCCTGAGCCCCCCTCACAACGTTCCCTTTATCCTGTTAGGTGCTGGTTTGTTGTGGTTTGGTTGGTTTGGCTTCAATGCAGGTAGTGCTTTAGAGGCAAATAATTTAGCAGTAGCAGCTTTTGTCAATACCAATACAAGCGCCGCCGCCGCCGCTTTAACCTGGTTGATTCTAGAAAAATCTTTGCGTGGTAAACCAACAGCAGTTGGAGCAGCCACAGGAGCAGTTGCAGGATTGGTAGGTATCACACCAGCGGCAGGGTTTGTTACACCCCTAGCATCAATCTTAATTGGTAGCATCACCACCTTTGTCTGCTTTTATGCAATCAGCTTCAAGCACAAAGTTCAAGTGGATGATGCTTTAGATACCTATCCCGTACATGGAGTCGGCGGGACAGTGGGAGCAATTTTGACAGGTGTATTTGCAACCACAACAGTCAACTCAGGAGGAAAAAACGGTTTATTGTATGGGAATCCTGGAGAATTACTGATAGAACTAGTAGCAATTGTGGTTGCATATGTTTTTGCCGGTGTTGGCACTTGGATTATTTTGAAAATTCTAGATGCCACAGTGGGTTTGCGAGTCAAAGAGGAAGAAGAATTCCAAGGTTTGGATATTAACGAACACGGTGAAGAAGGTTACAACGAAGAGTTCGGAGACCGAATTAACATTTCTCAAAAAGGATGATAAATTATGGATTATGAATTATGAATGATGGATGATGAAGTAAAAAATTTCATAATTCATCATTCATCATTCATCATTCTTAGAGTTAGCCGTGAACACTCGTGCAAAAAATCTTCCTACCTGGGCGTATCTATCGCTAGCTACCAATTGCATTTTAATCTTTGCGATCGCCCTGCTGATTGGCCGACAGCAGGAATTGGCAGCGTTTTTTAAGATCGTCTCCAACCCCAGTACGCTCGATCCAGACAGTCAATCCAAAGCTCAAGCAGCCACCTCACCCGCAGTGCCTAAATTGGGACCGCGTCACAAACTCAGTTACTGGCAATGGGTAGATGTTCTCAAACAAGAAGCCAAAGTCGCTGCTCAAAAGAACCCACAACGTTTGACAATACTTGCGGGAGATTCTCTCAGTCTGTGGTTTCCTTCCGAGTTATTACCCAAAGACAGAAATTGGCTGAATCAGGGAATTTCTGGAGAAAAAACCACAGGATTATTAAATCGATTGGATTTATTCAATGCCACCAATCCAGAGACAATTTTTGTCATGATTGGTATTAATGACCTCATTCGAGGGGTCAGTGATGAGACAATTTTAGAGAATCAGCAACAAATTGTACGTTCCTTGCGAAAGAACCATGCAACAGCGCAAATTGTAGTCCAGTCCATTTTGCCCCATGGAGTCGAACAAGTGACTTGGGAAGGCAAAGAAAAACTGCTAGCGATTCCTAACAGTCGCATTCGTCAGTTGAATCAGCAACTAGAACACTTAGCCAAAAAAGAAGGCGTAAGGTATTTGGATTTATATCCATTATTTGCTAACAGCCAAGGCAATCTGCGTCCCGAACTCAGTACTGATGGGTTACACCTAAGTCAGGAAGGTTATTTGGTTTGGAGTTCTGCTATACAGTTATATAGTCAAATAAAATTACAACAAACACCCAAAATGGCTCAACAGGTAAGCTGACATAATATTTTGTGCATCAGCTTTTGAAAATCCTTGTAAGCTCCTATTGAATTCACCTCTTTGCAAGGGAAAATAAAAAATGACAATTTAAAAGAAAAACAATGGATACCAAAGCTTTTAAACGCTCTCTACAACATTCAGAAAATTACCATCGTAAAGGGTTTGGTCACCAAGCAGAAGTCGCCACACAGTTACAGTCAGAGTATCAAAGCCATTTGATTCAGGAAATTCGCAACAGTAACTACACCCTAACTCGTGGAGATGTTACCATCCACCTAGCTCAAGCTTTTGGTTTTTGTTGGGGTGTAGAACGCGCTGTAGCAATGGCTTACGAAACCCGCACCCATTTCCCAAACGAACGCATTTGGATCACAAACGAGATTATTCACAATCCTTCTGTGAACCAACGCATGCAGGAGATGGAAGTAGAATTTATTCCTGTCGAGGGAACTAAAAAAGACTTTTCTGTTGTCGAACCGGGCGATGTTGTCATCCTACCCGCTTTTGGCGCAAGCGTTCAAGAGATGCAAATTCTTAGCGATAAGGGTTGTAAAATAGTCGATACAACTTGTCCTTGGGTGTCTAAAGTTTGGAACACTGTTGAAAAGCACAAAAAAGGCGAATACACTTCCATCATTCACGGTAAGTACAAGCACGAAGAAACAGTTGCAACCAGTTCTTTTGCTGGTAAATATTTGATAGTGCTGAATATGGGGGAAGCTGAGTATGTGACTAACTACATTCTCAACGGTGGTAACCGCGAGGAATTTTTAGCAAAATTCAATAAAGCTTGTTCTCAGGGTTTTGACCCCGATAAAGACTTAGAACAGGTGGGTATTGCCAACCAAACTACCATGCTCAAAAGTGAAACCGAGCAAATTGGAAAACTGTTTGAGCGGACTATGATGAAAAAATACGGACCTGCTGAGTTAGACAGACACTTCCAAAGCTTCAATACCATTTGTGATGCTACTCAAGAACGCCAAGATGCAATGTTGGAGTTAGTGGAACAAAAACTGGATTTAATGATAGTGATTGGTGGGTTTAATTCATCCAATACGACACAATTGCAACAAATAGCCGTTCAAAGAGGAATTGTTTCATATCATATTGACAGCGTTGCACGGCTTTTATCGGGTAATAGAATAGAACATAGAGAACTCAACGGGCAATTAGCGATCGCAGAAAATTGGTTACCTGAAGGGAAAATAGTAGTAGGAATTACCTCTGGTGCTTCTACACCGGATAAGGTGGTAGAAGATGTGATTGAAAAGATTTTTGAATTTAAGGCGATACCCGTTGTGGTGTAAAGGTAGGGCGTTGGGCATAATTCCGACGCCCATTAAAAATCTATAAATAAAAAAACCCGGTGGTGTACGCAATACCGGGTCTAATGGTTGTTGAACTTGTTTTGGTTGACCTACTTAACATAAGGTAGATCGGAAATTAGTTTTATGGAATCGTTATAAAAGAACTTTGCTAAAAATTTAAGTGAGGTTCATTCAAATTTATAGAACTTTGGATTTTGGATTGAAAAAGCCTTGCGTGTCATGAGTTTACCCCAAGCATAGCAGTCTTAAATCATTTGTCAAAATTTTCAGTACTTTAGGGTGAGCAATACCCAACACCACTTCTCCAGACGAGGGTTTGCCTGTGCGTACTTCATAAATATCTAATAGGATTGCTCTATATAGAATGTTTTGTAAGATTGGTATGATTTTTATGGTTTGCGATCGAGCAATGATATGAAAAAATTGTTAATTACAGGGGCGAGTGGTTTTTTAGGTTGGCACCTTTGCCAGTTAGCGAAGCAAGAATATGTTGTCTGCGGAACCTGCTTTTCCCACTTTGCAGACATTCCAGGTATAACCACAATAAAAGTTAACTTGACAGATTTCCAGGAGCTGAAGCAGGTTTTTAGCGATATCAAACCAACAGCAGTGATTCATACTGCAGCACTGTCTCAACCAAATTTTTGCCAAACTCATCCTCATGAATCCCATGCAATTAATGTAGAAGCCTCATGCAATATTTCCGGGCTTTGTGCGGATGCTTCTATTCCTTGTGTTTTTACCTCAACAGACCTAGTTTTTGATGGTTTAAACGCTCCTTATCGAGAAACAGATTCTGTCTCTCCTGTCAACATTTATGGAGAACATAAAGTGATGGCCGAGCAGGGTATGTTAGAGCGTTATCCTAAGACAGCTGTTTGCCGAATGCCATTGATGTTTGGTATGGAGACACCCACAGCCACAAGTTTTATACAGCCCTTTATTCAAACTCTTAAAGAAGGAAAAGATTTAAATTTGTTTATAGATGAATTTCGGACTCCAGTCAGTGCAAAAACTGCGGCAAAAGGGTTGTTATTGGCATTAGATAAAGTGCAGGGATATATTCATTTAGGAGGAAAAGAGCGAATTTCGCGATATGATTTCGGTCTAGTGATGGCAGAGGTATTTCAACTGCCAAGCAGTCAGATTAAAGCTAGCCGACAGCAAGACGTGAAAATGGCAGCCCCAAGACCTTCCGATGTTTCTTTGGATAGTTCCAAAGCTTTTGCATTGGGGTATGAACCTTTGTCTTTACGAGAAGAATTGGCTAGAGGCTAGGGCTTGTAAAACCTGATGCGATCGCTATATGTATCACAATTGTAATAAAAAGTATTGATGGAAATTGAAGACTACCACTAACACAAAGTAGCAGGGGGAGACGCAATCTGAGAGACGCGGGGCGTAGAGACACACTCCTACGCGGGGTTGCCGCCCCAAGGATCGCTGAACCCCATCTTCTATAAGTTGCTTATTTCAGTTAGGATTCAATCCCCATATGTAATATCAGAGCGCTACTAGCGTCCCACGCAAGGCGCGTATCTTCGTTGAAGGAGCGTCCAGTTGAAACTATCAACGAAATTATCGGGAAAGCAAATTCCACTAAAATAGACAAATGCTCACTCGAAAAAACAGAGGTAAAATTCATGCAAGGAATATCTAATTATATTCAAGAACTAACAAACCGCATCTTACCAATTGTAGAAAATTTATTTAAAGGCAATAGCTTTTACATGGTGAACCTAAAAAAACAAGAAAGAATTCAAGACTTAGTCAACCTTTTTGGTAACTTTTCACCTGAAGAATTTAGAGCCATCCCTAATGCTGAATTAGCACGTAGAATTGATAAGCTTCTGGCTCTAGAAGCTGTTTCCGGAACGCTCAATGACTTAACACCAGAACAAATAAAAATATTTGATGAAGCAGTGGAAGGAAGATAAATAGAGTGGCATATTTACTGGATACAAATATTGTTAGTTATCTTTTGAAAAAAAAATATAACTATAGAACAAAAGATAAAGCAGATAACTCATAGAACAAAAGATAAAGCAGATAACTCGTTTAGAAGAAGAAGTTTTTATTAGTTGCATAACCTACTATGAGATAAAAAGAGGTTTAATCGCTGTCAATGCTATAAAACAGCTAACAGGTTTGTGCGCTCGGCTGAGTACAGCTTGCGCTTCGCAAACGCGCAATCTTGATACTATGTAGTGCTTTTATACTAATAATGGTTAAAGCGGTTATGTAGCTTATATCTTACACTTGTAAAATAGACTCACTTAAAAAAATATAGTAAGCAAGTAAACAGGAACTCAAAAAATGGCTTTGACTATACCCAAACAAGTAACCTTTGAAGAATTTATAGCTTGGTATCCAGAAAATTCTAATCGCCGTTATGAACTGCATGATGGAGTAATAGTTGAAATGACACCACCAGTCGGTCCACACGAAGAAATTATAGGTTTTTTAGCTCGAAAATTAACTATTGAATTTGACAGACTAGACCTGCCCTACATTATACCTAAAACAGCCTTTATAAAACCTGAAGAAAACGAATCTGGTTACTCTCCAGATATATTACTATTAAATCGTCCTAATTTAGTAAATGAACCTTTATGGAAAAAAGAATCGACAGTGAGTCAAGTTGCATCAATCCCGCTAGTTATTGAAGTTGTAAGTACCAACTGGCAAGATGATTATTATATAAAACTTGGTAGATATGAATGGATGGGCATTCCAGAATATTGGATAGTTGACTATGCAGCACTAGGCGGAAGGAGATTTATAGGAAATCCCAAACAACCTACAATTTCTGTGTACTCCTTAGTCGATCGAGAGTATCAGGTTCTTCAATTTCGAGGTAATGACTGTATACAATCAGCAGTATTTCCAGAATTGAATTTAACAGCAAAACAAATTTTTGATTCTGCCAAATAATAGGGTAAATTATTTCATGGGAAACTTTAACTACTCCCGAATCACTATAGCAATCCTACTTCATTTATAAACACGCTTTAATTAGCCAAATTAAAAATCTGTTGTGCGGTGAGATTAAATAGTGGGAAGGTAGGAGAGACGATCGCATCATTCCCTCTAAACGTTGTTTTTATATATTCCCCATCAACCAGCTCGTGTACAAAAATAGTAGGTTGTTTGGGATAACCAATAAAATTACGCCCTCCCAAAGCAGCATAATCTACAATCCAGTATTCAGGAATACCCATGCCTTCATAATCACGGAGTTTATCGTAATAGTCGTCCTGCCAATTGGTACTAACAACTTCTACTATTAAGTTGACCGAAGTTGCATTTTGGATAATTGATTCACTTTCCCAGCGTGTCTCAGTAGCGATAGTTTCTTTATTTAAAACAATGATGTCCGGTTCGTACCCAGACTTCTCTCGGTACGGTTTTACAATCGATTCTCTGGGTATTGTCCAAATATCCCCTTTCCCCATCTCTCTAATAGCTATAAGTAATCTTTCAGCCAGAGAACCCGTCAAATTTGAATGCTTCCCTTTAGGTTTTGGCATCTCCACAATGACTCCATCGTGCAATTCGTACCGGAATTCTGACTTTTCTGGATACCATTCGATAAATTCATCAAAGGTATATAACTTTACTTCGGTTTCTGCTTGAGCTTGGGTCATAGTTACAACCGCCACATAAGATATTTGACTTTAACACCCATAGAAAATCAACGCTCAACGTGCATCTGCGTTCATCTGCGGTAGGTAATTCATTTTTTGAACTTTTGCAATCAGCTCATTAATCCGCGCCAAATCCCCATCAATCAGCCCTTTGTAACTGAGCTACTTTAGGATCGATAATTTTTTGACCCAAGTTAGCAAATTTAATGGCTAATGAAACCTTACTGTTAGAGCCAAAGATGTGAGTAATTTCTCCAATACCAAAGGTTTTGTGAAAAACTCGATCGCCCACCTGCCAATTTTCTGTCACGCCTTTTTTCCCACGGGCTGCACTCTGCTGTAGGTTAGCACTTGCACGTTGAATATAAGCCATTTGACTTTTGCGTTGAGACGCCATAAGTTCTTCTGGCAATTCATCTAAAAATTGCGATCGCAGAGCAGGTTCCCTAGATCCATACAGACGGCGTTCTCTCGCATGGGTTAAATACAACCGTTCTTTAGCGCGAGTAATTCCGACATAACACAGACGGCGTTCTTCTTCTAATGCTGCGGGATCGTTCATGGAACGGTAATTGGGAAATAACCCTTGTTCCAAACCCACCAAAAACACCACGGGGAATTCCAGACCTTTAGAAGCGTGTAAAGTCAGCAAAGAAACTGCCGTTTCTCCTTCTTTTAAATTATCTAAATCGGAACTCAAAGCCGTACTTGAAAGGAACGATTGCAGCGTTACATCATCGTTTTCTTCTTGAAATTGCAGTACAGCATTGAACAATTCTTGGACGTTTTGCACCCTATCTTCTGCTTCATCTGTCCCTTGCGACATCAAATCTTGGATGTAACCCGAACTGTCAAGTACTCCTCGTACAACTTCTGAAACAGGAACTTTATCTAATTGTTCTTGCCATTGACGAATCAAATCCGCAAAGCCATTGACGGCTTTGGCAGAACGTCCGGCTAATGTATTGACTGATGTCTCATCGCTCAGTATTTCCCACAAGGTTGTGCCTAATTCCTGAGATGCTTTGATGAGTGAATCTACCGTAGCTTTTCCAATACCGCGTCGGGGAGTGTTGATAACTCGTAATAAACTCACAGTATCCGCCGGGTTTGCGATCGCTCGCAAGTAAGCCAAGACATCCTTAATTTCTTTGCGATCGTAAAACTTAATTCCTCCCACCACAGTGTAAGGAATATTATTCCGAACCAGTAACTCTTCAAACGGGCGTGATTGAGCGTTGGTTCGGTAAAGAACAGCAAAACTACCCCAGTTCAACTCCGGGTGTTGATGTTCCAAAGTCTGAATTTGATTGATGACAAAGTGAGCTTCTACAAGTTCATCATCCGCTTTGTGACAATAAATTTCTTCTCCCGCACCACGTGTAGGTCTGAGGACTTTATCAATTCTTTGGGTATTGTTCTCAATCAGGTGGTTTGCTGCTTGTAAGATATTTTCACAAGAGCGATAGTTTTCTTCTAGCTTAACCATTGTCCTGGTGTCTTCATCTGGTAAGCCATCGCCAAAATCTTGCTGAAATTCCAACAAAATGGTAAAGTCAGCCATCCTAAAGGAATAAATGGACTGATCCGCATCACCGACTACAAACACGGAACGGTTTGTCCAGTCCCATTCACTCTTTTTCGGTTCCCCGTTGGTTGCTAATAAGCGAATTAAATTGTACTGAGTCCGGTTAGTATCTTGATACTCATCTACCAAAATATGGCGAAATTTGTTGTGCCAATAACCCAAAACTTGCTCGTTCTGCTCAAACAATTTTACAGGGACTAAGATGAGGTCATCAAAATCAAGGGCGTTATTTTCTGCAAGTCGATTTTGATAAGAAGTATAAACCTCTGCAATCACCCGTCCCCGGTAATTAGGTTGTTCTCTTTCAAATTCTTGAGGTGATAGACCCTGATTTTTAGCATTACTGATAGCATAGCGGACAGAACGAGGTTCAAATTTCTTATCATCTAGGTTCAGTTGTTTAGTCACAATGTCTTTGATAAGACTTTGAACATCAGACTCGTCAAAGATAGAAAAATTCTGCGTCCACCGCCGTCCTTTTTCATCTTCATATTTTGCAATATCAAAGCGAAGAATCCGCGAACATAAACTGTGGAAGGTACCGCACCATAAGTGTTTAACGGTTTTTTTCCAAACTTTTGACTCGAGTTTTGTTTGTTCGTATTCTGGTAGCAAGTCAAACCGTTCGCCGTGTTCCGTCATAGCCAGCTGTTCGGCGAACAGCTTCTTAATCCGTTCTTTCATCTCTCGTGCGGCTTTGTTCGTGAAGGTAACCGACAAGATATTCTCCGGATCGACACGGTGATGGGAAATGAGGTTTGCAATGCGATAAGTCAGCGCTCGTGTTTTGCCAGAACCCGCACCAGCAACAACTAGTAAGGGACCGCAAAAATGTTCAACAGCGCGGCGTTGACTGGGATTGAGGTGACTGAGAAAGTCAGTTGTTGACATGGGATAACAGTGACAAGCGATCGGTGACCAGTGACCAGTTAATGGTTACATTAATAAATAGTAGCTCCTACGAAGGCTACTCAATCCAAACGATGCTCGGTTAAAAGTTAACGTCGGCGAATCGCGGTTAAAATTCCCGAACCTATCGACAGCAGCACTAAACCCCAAATTGCTTCTTTGGGAATGTTCTTGACAACTCCAAAAGCTTGTAGGAGAAGAATGATAGCTAAAATTACTAATAAAATACCAGTAATATATAAGAAAATACTGACACCAAGGCTCGGCGGTCTAGTCACAAACTTTACTCCTCACATCCAAAATACAAGTATTTATGTATCCACTTTTTAATGCAATCTAGATATTAACGTACTTACGAGTTTTCCTTTATAAAATTCCTGAAACTCATCGAAGGTATTGTCAATAACTGCTTGTGCCAAAAGCTGTTTCAAAAATTTAAAATCATAATTTTTATTTAGATCTGCTATTGACTTTGAAAGTAATTCTCCAAATCGTACACGTAAAACTATCATTGACTGAAGTCAAACTTTTCTCCTTTGCTGTTGCTTGTCTACAATCTCCATTGCCAATGAATATAATTCTCAGACAACGCTCACCATTCTACATAAAATTGTGGATAAAAAGCTGGCTGTCGCCGTTGCAATGTATTTGTTAGAACTTGCTCAAGCGAATGTAACCCTGAATGTTTTTGCCCCCATGTCGGTAGAAAATTCCCGATTGGTTCATGACATTGCCTTCGGCTGAAACCACCCCTTGTGATTTAACGTCTACCACAATACCTATATGGTCTAGCTCTACGTTCTCAAGCAAGCAATTAAACAAAACAATGTCACCTGGTAGTGCTTTAAAACCAGCAGTGTTAGCTGAATAATAGAACTGATTCTCGGGTAAGCTTGCCCAATCATACCAAACTCTCACAATTCCTAACGTTGAACGGTGGGATGCGATCGGTTTTACAGGAAATGAAAATCCTGCTTGAAGACAGCAATAGTAAACAAAAGCACAGCACCAATCAAATCCAATAGTTTTATCAGAGTATTTTGTTGTGCTATCAATCCTGTTAAAGGCATTTCGGAAGACATTAAGATATTTTTCAATCTCTAACCCTGCTTTGTTTTCATCTCCTCGTAATTTGAGTTGTCCCTCCTGAAGAGCTACTTTAGCAAGCAATGCTCGTTTTTCCTCATAACTTTCCGTCATAAGCTTTAAAACGTTGACCTAAAATAACGGGAGCCTACATTAGCAAACAGCAAAAAATTCTAAAGCTTTTTTGTCATAAACACGCTATTTGGATCGTCAGTATATCCAACGAAAGGACCTCGATACTCAAACCCGTATTTTATGTACAAAGCTCTTGCGGGAGCAAACTCAGGCGAAGACCCTGTTTCCAAATACAGGCAATCGTAAGCACGCTGTTTGGCTTCTTGAATGATGTGTTCGAGAATCTTTGAGGCGACACCTTGATTGCGGTAAGCTTTGGTAGTACGCATGGATTTGACTTCACCGCTTGTTGAGTCTAGTTCTTTGAGCGCCCCACATCCGAGTAATTCCGATCCTTCCCAAGCCGACCAGAAAGTAATATCTGGAGATCTCAATGCCTCTAAATCAAGAGCATGAACGCTTTCAGGTGGCGTAATCTCATACATATTTTCGAGATGTTCTTGGAGAAACTCAACAATCTTTTTACCTGTCAAATCATCTTCGCGAATTTGCAATCAACTCATCTCCTTAATTTGGTAAGAAATTTTACTTTGTGAATGTTTCCGGGGACCTGCGTTTGGGTTAAAAGTTTTTATCAGTCTATCGCGATCTTCACCTCTATTTACAGAAACTCCTCCCTTAATTTCTTAAGTACTCCCAAACTGCGGGAGCATCCCAATTTGGAAAAAATATCAAGTGATTGGAAATCACGGCTACACAAACGAAGTCCCTCCGGGTTCGCCAGTTGCCTACGGCGGGAAACCCGCCTGCAGCACTGGACTCACCGCCTACGCGGACTAGTGCATAGCCTGCGGAGGCAGGCTTTGTTTGTATAGCACCAGAATTCTATTCTGAGGGCAATGTGCCAAATTGGGATGCTCCCCGAACTGCCAAAAAATTATATATAGAAGTAGGCTAGTTCCTAGCCTACCTACCGATCGCCGATCGCTATTCTTCCCGCAACAACCAAAAACCCGTGTAAGTCACACCAGAATCATCAGGTTGCACAACTAAAAAATGCAGTCCTCGACTTTGTTGCTTCCGTTGCGTAAAAACTCTAGCTGCGTTTGTAACTTCTTTATCTTCAAATGTAGCAACAACCCACCGATCGACTAAACCAGCTTCTAACACCAATCCATCAGGTGTACCAGCAATGTAATTCAAGCTTATGGGATTGGCTTGTTGCAACCACCGTGCTAAACGCATGGATTGTCGTCCACCATAGATAACCACGCCAGGAATGGGTACTGTTGATGCCAAACCTAAATTGAGGGGTTGTAAATGCTCTGGCATTTCTAAAACGGGGATGGGACGATCGCTAAATGCATCTACGATTTCACCTGCAACGAGTGATGCAAAACGCCATTGTTCTCCCCATAAATTTTCTGGTAATGGTGCGGGAGGTGGTTTGTCCAAAACTACAGGATACTGCTTTTGTTGCAACCACTGTTTTAATGCAAGAGTGTGGCGAGTTGCTTCTACTGTAATCCCCAAACTCTTTCCCGCTTGTTCGAGTATGCTGAGAGATTGGGGGCGAAAAACTTGAATGACGTTTGGCAGTTTTTCTCCGGCTGCTTGCTGAAGTTGAGAAGCAACCCAACTCGAGTTTGCTTGTGCTTGCGGACAAGTGGCTTCATATTCAAAGTCGCGATGCAAATCGCAAATCAGCACATACCATAAAACTTGTCCGGATGCATCTGGCTGGGGACATCGGTAGAAATCAGCTTGCCAAATTTTCATACACAAAGTTATTCCTACAATGCCAGCTTTTATGCACTCACCAATCTCTACTGGATAAATGCTTGGTACTGCTTATCGCTGCGAATCTTGTTAAAATCCGGGTCAGTTTTTGCTAATTTTTTATACTTCCCAGGATAAAGATTGACAGCTTTTTGCAAGTTTTCCAAAGCTAGTTTAGCATTACTTTGCAAAGCGTAAGCACAAGCTTTGTTATAGTAAGCTTCGTGCTGGTTTGGCTGAATTGCAATCGCTCGATCGTAGGATGCTATGGCTTCTTTGTAGCGTTGCAGTTTTGTTAGAGCTATGCCTTTGTTGATCCATGCTTCATGTTTGTCTGGTTTGATGGCAATTGCTTTATCGTAGGATGCTATGGCTTCTTTATATCGCTTCAAAGCACTGAGGACATTGCCTTTATTGAACCATGCTTCATGTTTGTTAGGTTGGATAGCAATTGCTTTGTTGTAAGATGCTATGGCTTCTCGATACTGGTGCAAAGAGTTGAAGGCATTACCTCTGTTATTCCAAGCTTGAGCACTTTCCGGTTTAATCAATATCGCTTTGTCGTAAGCTGCGATCGCATCTTTGTAGCGTTGCGCGTTAAACCAACTATTGCCTTGATGAAAATAATCTTCTGCCTGTTGATTGTGGTTTACTTCCGTTAGCAGTTGGGAAACATTAACTTCTTTTACGGCTTGGTTGCTATATACTCCTGGTGATTTTGTATCATTACAACCAAACAACAATAAAATTGCGAACAAGCCAGTTGCTTGAAACAAGCGCCTATGAACCATGCGTTAGTAGATAACTTACAACTACGATCCTAAACAAGATGGTTTTATCAAAAAGTATAAAGCTGTACCGATATTCTACAGGAAATATGAAATAGCTTTCTTGACAAAGCTTTTACAGGAAACAATTTTGGAAAAATGAATTTAAATCAGACTGTATCACATATCACTCTATAGCTATTCTATTGCATTTGTCAAATATTATGTTAGTTGTAACGGGCAATACCCACTGCATGAGTCTTATAGTTGGTATTGCCCACCCAACTGAACTAATTCCCGATTGCGGAGGTTGCTTCTGGTGCGATCTCGCGATTACGATGAAACCACTGTTGCATCGGGACTTGCTAGTGCCAAAATATAAACATGTCGATTGAATCAAACTCCAACTCATCTAAAGCCCACTCACAAGACTCCCACTTAGAAGACATCTTACAGCCAGATGATTTTGATGATGGGAGAGCTGAAAATCCCTTGTTCCCCAGTGAACTTGCTACCCAGCAGGCTCTAGCCGCAATTTCATCCCAACAATCCCCGCAAAGAATATCTACGCTGCAACAGTTACGTTCCGCTGTCAGCGGACGCACTCCGAGCCATGTAGCAGTAAAACCCAGAGCCCTGTTGCTTATACTCGTCGCGATCGCGATCGTAATTATTGGAATTGCCATCAACAACTCAATTGTTGGTGCGTGCGGAATCCTGATAGCTCTACTTCTATCCCTAGCGGTGCTGTTACCTGCAGTAGAAATGGCGATCAAACAGTGGTTTTCAGCACAAGAGCGAGCCATATTTGTTGCATTTTTGGGAGTGATGGCAGCCATAATTGGTACAGTCAAGTTTAGCGGTTTTGGGGAGCGACTTCTCAATTGGGGACGCAAAATTAACTGGGAGGCTTCTGGGACACTCGCAGAGTGGTTTGGTGCGTTGGGACAAATTCTCATCGCTATTATCGCGGTATATGTTGCTTGGCGACAGTACGTAATTTCTAAAGACCTAACGATTCAGCAAAACTTTCTCACCATTCAGCAAAATATCATTACCCAACAGCAGACAATTGACTCATATTTCCAAGGCATTTCTGACTTAGTATTGGATGAAGAAGGATTATTAGAAGATTGGCCACAAGAAAGAGCGATCGCAGAAGGTAGAACTGCTGCTATTTTAAGTAGTGTTGATGGAAGCGGTAAAGCAAAAATCCTGCGCTTTCTCTCACGGTCTAGACTGTTGACACCTCTGAAACGCGATCGTCGATTGGGTAGACCGATTCTAAATGGCGTTGGTGGTTATGCTGAAGACCGACTTGAGGGCGTGCGCGTTATTGATTTGGGCGTCATGCTAGCAGGAGCAGACCTTGCTGGGACCGATTTGCGGTGGACTGACTTATCTGAAGTCAATTTTGTGCGTGCTGACCTCAGTAATTGCGATTTGGTAAAAGCCAACCTATCCCGCACTATCTTATATGAAACAAATCTGATTGGTGCTGACCTCAACGGGACTCGCTTGTTCTACGGTTCTGTAGAGAAAGCATCACCGCGCAGCCGTACCGAACCACCCGATTATGAAACTGGCGAATATACTGGTGCTGTTGTAGAAAATGCTGATTTCACCGATGCTCAAAGGATGGCTGAATCTGCACGATACTATTGCTGCGCCTGGGGCGGTGAAAAAACAAGAAACACAATTCCCGGTGGTTGCGAAGGAATTCCAAATAAATTGGGGAGATGATGGTGGTTGGTGGTTAGTAGCTACTAACAACTAACCACTATCAACTAACAACTAACCATTAAGAAAAAACTTCCCCTTCCGGTAAAGTGAGAATTTCAACACCGTCTTCTGTCACAGCCAAAGTATGCTCGCATTGAGCGCTAAGTTTGCGATCGCGTGTCAGTGCTGTCCAACCATCGCTTAAAACTTCCACTTCCCAAGTTCCTTCGTTAATCATGGGTTCGATTGTAAAAACCATACCCTGTCTGAGACGTTTTCCTTTTCCACGAGTCCCGTAATGAGGAATCTCCGGTGCGGTATGAAAAATGTTACTGATACCGTGTCCTACAAAGTCTCGCACCACAGAAAAACCCTGTGATTCTGCATACTCTTGAATAGCAGCCCCAATATCTCCGATGTACGCCCCCGGTTTAACTTCCTTTATACCTCGGCGACGGCACTCTCTTGTCACCTCTACTAACTTTTTAGCCATGGGGGAAGGTGTACCGACCAAAAATGTCTCAGATGTATCTCCGTGGTAACCATCGACAATGAGCGTCACATCAATATTAATGATGTCACCATCGCGAAGAATTTGCTTGGCACTGGGAATACCATGACAAACCACTTCATTAATACTCGTACATATAGATTTGGGATAACCTTTATAACCCAGGGGGGCGCTTTTTGCTCCATGAGCTTGCGTCCAACGTTCTGCTTCGTCGTTTAGCTCTAAAGTGCTAACCCCCGGTTTAACCATTGGTTCGAGGTGACGCAACAGTTCGGCTGCTAAGCGCCCAGCCTTCCGCATTTTTTCTAGTTCTCGGCTAGATAATAAAACAATTGTTTTGCTGTTGTTCATAAAATTTAGTATAAGATACTGGGTAGTCTTAAGGACTGTAAGGTGGGCATTGCAAACCACGTGAGATGATTGGTAGGCAATACCGATCCTCCATACAGTTTCAACATCAAATAAGCGGTTAATAGATATAAATAGCTATTAGCCGCTCATTTGAAGGTGAGAACCAACGATCATAGTACCGATACCAACATCAGTAAAAATTTCCAGGAGTAATGAGTGGGGAATGCGACCATCAATTATATGTGCTGCTTTCACTCCTTGTGCGAGAGAACGGACGCAGCAATTGACTTTTGGGATCATTCCACCACTGACTACATCCATTGCGATGAGTTCTCTAGCTTCTTGAATGTCCACTTTCGGAATCAGGGTAGAAGGATCTTTGTAATCTTTCAAAATCCCTCGCGTATCAGTTAGCAATATTAACTTTTCTGCGCCCAATGCAGCTGCGATCTCTCCTGCTACAGTATCGGCGTTAATGTTATATGGCTGTCCTGTTTCGTCTGCTGCAACGCTAGACACTACCGGGATATAGCCATTGTTAACGAGTGTTTCCAAGATTTTTATATTAACATTGTTCACTTCTCCCACAAAGCCAATGCCTTCATCACCTTGAGGACGTGCTTTGATTAAATTACCATCTTTGCCGCACAACCCCACAGCTGAACCACCTGCTTGATTGATTAAAGCGACAATTTCTTTATTAACTCGACCGACTAACACCATCTCCACAACATCCATTGTGGGAGCGTCTGTCACTCGCAAACCATTTTTAAATTGAGCCTCGATTCCCAGTTTATCCAGCCAACTGTTGATCTCCGGTCCTCCACCATGTACCAAAATGGGTCGCAAACCCACACAAGATAAAAAGACTATGTCGCGAATCACTTTATCTTTGAGATTGCTGTCTTTCATAGCTGCACCACCATATTTAACAACAATGGTGCGACCGATAAATTGTTGAATGTAGGGTAGTGCTTCGCTTAGCACTTGTACGCGGGTGGCTGCATCTTGCTTAATATACTCAGTTTGGCTGACTGTCATAGACACTTCGCGGGCAGTTACTGACGTTACATATAAATTTACATCGTGAAAATACTAGCTATACAAAAATTAATATTAATCAATATTCAGCTATATATCTTCACCCTTCTGTTGGTTTTAAAACACTGGGAATCTCATTTAAGACTCGTATAGCAATTTGCTCTGGTGTTTCTCCTTCACTGACAGTAATTCTCAAATCAGCTTGTGAGTAAAGATGTTGTCTTTGTTCGAGGAGCGATCGCAGTTTCCCTTGGAGATCGCTATTCTGTAAAAGGGGTCTAGTCGTATCCTCCGCCAAACGGGCGTAGAGAATTTCGACAGGTACATCCAACCAGACAATTAAACCATGGTGAAGGTAACTCCAGTTTTGCTGTCTTAAGACAATACCTCCACCTGTTGCGATCGCAAGCTTAGTGAAAGAACACACTTGCGCCAAAACCTCAGTTTCCAATTGGCGAAACCCGGATTCTCCTTCATCTTGAAACAGCTGAGTTATGGTTTTACCACCTGCGGTCTCAATGACGGTGTCGATATCCACAAATCCGTAGCCCAAATGTTGCGCCAGTACTTGTCCTACAGTAGATTTCCCCGCCCCCATCATACCAATCAGGTATAGGTTGACTCCTTTTAATAAGTTATTTGTCATGGAAGTTGTGAGTTGTTAGTCGTTAGTTGTTGCTCTTGAAAGCCAACCACTAACCAATAACTATAGCAGTTTAAATGAAATATAAGAATAAGAGTGAAGACTGCTAATAGCTAATTGCTTTTTGACCATTAGCTATTAGCCATTAACTATTAGCAATCCATTTTTTTTACAAATGATATAGGATTGCTATATTAACCAATTTACTCTAAAGATTGAGATTTTAGACGCAGTTCTCGAATGTAGTTTTTTATTTGGTTCTCCAAGATTGTATAATTCATTAGCAGAAGATCTCCTGTTTCCCCAAAGGTTTGTAAATTTTCCTCAATTAATCGTTCGCCAATATATTCCATCAAGACAGGAATTTGAGAAAAACTCGCCGCTTTTTTTTCAATCAAAGAACGTTTCTGCAATAACTCGATAGCTTCTAGAATTAATCTCTGAGACACGCGAGGAACAAGCTCTCTCTGCAACTTACGAACTGACACAAAGTCTTGGCTTAAAGCCAACCAATACATAATCAACTTTTCCAAGTCAGACAAACGATTAAATTGTCTATCTAAAATAGCGCGAATATCTCCAAAAACGACTGTATCCTGTTCTAAAAAACTGTTGATACTACCATCAAATAATTCTTCAATTGCTGTTGCAACTAATTTAATAAATAAGGGATTACCTGCATACAAATTGATTAAAGTTTTGCATTCTTCCTCTTGGGAAGTCATTAAACCTTTAGCTTGGAGTATATTCTTGCTCTCTCCATAACTTAAGCCTGTTAATTTGAAGCAACGAACAGGTAACAATTTTCCTTCAAGCACTGAAATTTCTTGGGGTTTTTCTCGACTGGTGACAACCAAACAGCTTTGATGCTGGGAGTCTCCTACTCTTCTGAGAATTTCTCCATAAATCTCGTATCCCTGACAATAACTAATATGAGGTAGAAGATAGTCTAAAGAATGGTCTTTATTGAATGGAGCGATCGCTCTTGAAAGAGATGGCTCGTTAATATTGATATATCGACTGTATAAAATAGAATCAAAATTATCTAAGACAATGAGACATCGAGAAGAACGCAAACAATCGAGCAATTGAGAAATACGTATTTCTAAGGTTTCTGTAGGTTTGATTTCTCGCTCGGGTGATAAAATTCGTAGGAGTTGATTGAGGAGAGTGTCAGGAGATGGATTGAGATGTAGCGATCGCCAAATTACATATTCAAACTTCTCCTTCAAGTGTTCTGCTAGCTTGACAGAAAAAGCTGTTTTTCCAACGCCAGACATACCCAAAATCATCACTAAACGACAGCGTTCTCCATCAATCCATTGCTCGAGTTGAGAAACTTCTGTTCTCCTTCCATAGAACAAACTCACATCAGGCGCTTCACCCCAATCTTCTATGGGTGCTGACCTTATATCTATAGAAGCAATCTCTTGTTTTGTATTTATTTCTGGTTGACTACCAATAGGACTCGATGGAACCCGTGCTTTTTTATAACCTGCTTTTTCTAGCAATTGAGTGACACGGCTCCAATTTTTTACTTTAATGAAGTGTCCTGCTTGGTTGGTCAGCATTTCCTCTATATACTTATACAAACCATTGGAAAGATACACTCTAACAGTACTGCTACTACGACTTTGATACACGGTATTGGCGATTTCTGCGGGACTAAAACCGCAAAGTAAACCTCTCAAGAATTTTTTTTCAACGGGTGTTAGGGATTTTCCTTTCACCAAACCTAAATCTACATAAAGCTTTTCGAGTTCCCAAACATTTTTAGCTTCTATAAATTCTTCTTCTATCTGACTTGAACTGTGAAAGGTCATTAGCGTAATTTTAGATACCAAACTTTTATATCATACTGAATTTTATATAAAGCCAAATTAAATAAACGATAAATTTATAGCGAAATTAATAACATTCGTTAGGTGACTTGTAATTATTCCTTAGGTATCTTTAGGCTTAACAGAAAGTTTATAGAAATTGAGTGAAACTTTATCTTGACTTTATCGGTCAACATCAGCAAGCGTAACGGAACTCACTAAGTTAGGGGGAAATTACGTGTTTGTGCAGCACCGTGTTTCTACCAACACAGTGTTTTTGCCTCAGCAAGCCGTTGCTGCAAGCTCGAACAGACAAGTCAGGTGTTTTTTTCAAGGTGTAAAGTATGACTCATTATTTGACGAAATCCACAAAAACTCTGCTCGTAGAAGAGTTGAAGCACAAAGCCATTGCATATCCTACCTAAATCAACTCGTATATATAAGTGTGTTTTATGTGTGGTCTTTAGAGGTTTCAACCATGACTCGGATTAGAGATGTTGTAAAAAAGGCTTTAGCCACCGGTTATCTTACCGTTGAAGCAGAAAATCAACTGCGACAGCTGCTGACAACTCGGTACGATTTAGAGGACTTTAACGCTTTCATGACTTTACAAGAAGCTGCTATGACGGGAGTTGTCAAGCAAGAATCCCGCGAACGTTGCAATCTTGTGTAGAGATGCACGTTACCATGCACTCGTCACAAGTTAGCGCCGAGGAGACTTATCCTCATCCTCAAATTCATCATCCAAAAACCCCCACTCATCCTCCTCTGTAGGTTCAGGCTTGGGTGGTTGATAGGGGGGGATGATAACCCGGTAGTCCGCATCGTAAACGGATTCTGTTTTTCCCACACCAGAATTTTTTGGTTCGCGGTAGCTATAGGAATAGGATGAATCGGTTTTTGGGTTGTCTTGCGGTGCTGAAGAGCGATCGTAGGTATTAGAATCTCTGACTTGGGTTTTTTGGGAATCAGACTTGTTAAACTCCCAATCCTGATAAAGTCCGCTACCTGTTTCCCAGTCATCAACAGTGTCAGTGGTTTGGGATTCTCGCTCCCCAGAAGACGGAGGATTTGGCGGACGAGATGTTGGTTCTTCAACGCGAGTTTTGTTCCGACGTGGTTGTTCGGGAGACGATCGCAAAGGAGTTTGGCGCTGTCCCCCAACAGAACCAGATAAGTTAAACAAAATATTCAATAAGATAGTTGTAAATCCACCAGCAAATGTGCTAAATAAAATCCAAATTGCCAGTGGTAATGGTTGCGATCTCACACCTAAAAACACAAGCGGTAGAACGGGAGACCAATTTTGTAGGAGTAGCAGCGTAATTCCTCCAAGTACTGCTACTAATAGAATTAAGCGAATAAGTGCCATAGTAATTAGGAAAGGATAAAGAATAAAGGATAAAGGATAAAGTATGAAGGATAAAATTTCATCATTCATCATTCATCATTCATCCTTTAATTAATGACCTTGCCACCGTTGAATTGGGATGCAGTCAATATCTAGCTGATCCAAAGCACGGGCGACAACAAAGTCAACTAAATCTTCGATAGTTTGGGGCTTGTGATACCAAGCGGGAATAGCAGGAACAATTCTGACGCCAACTTCTGCTAAAGCTGTTAAGTTACGTAGGTGAATCAAACTCAAAGGAGTTTCACGCGGAACAACAACCAGTTTCCGACCTTCTTTAAGTTGGACATCCGCCGCACGTTCCAATAAATCTGAACTCATACCAGCCGCTAGCTTTGCTACAGTACTCATGCTACAGGGAATAACGATCATTCCTTGAGTGCGAAACGAACCACTAGCAATGTTAGCGCCGACATCACTCCAATGATGACAGTGCAATTTCCCGGATTGTGCGACAAGGGCTTGCTGTCGCCAAAATTGTTCTTGCTGAAGGGCTTCTACTGGCATGCGAATATTTTGCTCGGATTGCCAAACCATGTAAGTTGATTTGGAAGCCACTAATTCAATTTCAAAGTCAGCTTCGAGCAAAAATTTTAGAGCACGAACAGTATAAATTAGACCGGATGCTCCTGTTACGCCTATTATGAGAGGTTTTGTAGGGTTTGACACGCTTAAAAAGGGCTAATTGCTAATTGCTAATTGCTAATTGTTAATGGCTAATGGCTAGTAGTACCATTAGCCATTAGCCATTAGCTATTCTTTCTATTCATCATCAGCATAGGGATCTAAGTCATCGGGTTCAAGATCGTCGTGGCGCATATACATACCGGGATCTTCGCCATTCATATCCTTACCCATAACTGCACCATCGCTACCGACAGTCACTAAATCAATTTGTTGGCGGTAATAGTCAACACTCTTGACCTGTACGGCTACGCGATCGCCCAATCTGTAGGAAGCCCGATTCTTGCGACCAAACAGCGCTTGTTGTCTGGCGCGATATTCATACCAATCGTCTTTGAGAGAACTTACGTGAACCAGCCCTTCTACCCGTAAAGGAACTCGCGTATTTCCGCTTTCTGACTCGGTGGGTGGAACTTCGATTTCTACAAAGAACCCGTAGGATTGAACCCCGGTGATGACACCAGTGAAAACTTCACCAATGCGTTGTTTCATCAGCGAAGCTCTTTGCAAACCAGCCAGATCGGTTTCCGCTTCTTGAACTTCTTTTTCGCGATCGTTAAGCTGAACAATAATTCTCATCAATTCACTTTGCAATTCACTTTGCAATTCTGGTGGAAGAACGTTCCAGTTAATTTCGCCGTGACTTGATGAGTGGCGAAGGTTGACCCGATCTTTCACGCGAGTGTTGCGGCGATCGCGCCCGTGTTCGATCAATGCGTAAAAGACCCTTTGCATTACCAAATCTGGATAACGCCGCAAGGGAGAAGTGAAATGGGTATACTCTGGTAACGCCAAACCAAAATGAGCACCTTTGGTTGTACTGTAGGTAGCTTGCTTGAGAGTGTCTTGTAATAAGTAAGTTAAAACTTGCTCGGATGACGATTCTGCAAATACCCTAGTCAGCTGTTGGTAATCGAGAGGTTGAATTTCTACTTCCGGTTCGAGGGACAGTTCAACGCCCAAGTTCATTGCCAATTTCAGCATCTCTTGAACATCTTCGGGATCGGGCGCACCTTGGACTCGCCAAATAGCAGGAACTCCAAGAGCGTTCAAATGAGTTGCGATCAATTGATTTACCAGTAATGTATACTCTGTGAGTAAAGCTCGCACGGGTAAATCGTTGGTGACCGCACACCCCAAAGTCCCTTCATCACAGTATGGGTTTTGATTGGGTGGTAGATTCAATTGCAAACAACCGCGATTGAGGCGTACCTTTTTCAATAATTGCCGTACAGTTTCCAGTTCTTGAACGATTTGGACAGTACCGCTATTTGTTTTCGTGGATTTGTTGGCGAGAATAGTTTCTGCCTCGGATTCACTCAGTGAGGTATCGACTTTAACAACGGTAGGCTGAATTTCCCAATCTTCTATTTCTCCCGATTGTGCATCAATCGTAATTAGAAAAGAAAGCGCTAATCGGTCAACTCCAGGTAATAAAGAACACCGTTCGCCGACCACTTCTGGGAACATGGGCAGTACTAAATTACCAAGATACACCGAACGCCCGCGCTTGAGTGCTTCCCGGTCAAGAATTTCTTCTGGTTGAATGTAATGGGTAGCATCGGCAATGTGAAAGCCCAATCGCCAATTGCCCTCATTATTTTTTTCCAGAGAAAAGGCGTTTTCTACAAATTTGGAATCACCATTATTGGGAACTATGCTAAATGCAAACTTTTGGCGCAAGTCCAAACGATTTTTTAAATCTGCTTTCAGCAGCTTTTTAGGTAATTTTGAGGCTGCTTCCTGAATGGGGTCTGGAAAACTACGAGCCAGATCGTGTTTGCAGGTGACTAAATCTATGTCGGCTGCTGCTTCCGCATCGCTACCCAAAATTTGTACGACTCTACCCAAAGGTGGATATTGGGCTAACGGATAACGCAAAACCTCTACATGAGCCAGGTGATCGATGGCTTGTTCGAGTTGATTGTTATTGATGAGCAGTTTCAGTTCAAAAAGCAATCTATCGTCTAAAGGTACGGCGCGGTAGCCCCCTTCTACCTGCTTGATCCGTGCTAATAAAGTGTGATTTGACCGTTCTAGGATGAGCTTAACTTCTCCTTCTGGCGATCGCCTCCGACTACCTTCTTTAAGAACTTTGACCAAAACGCGATCGCCATTCCAAGCATTGCTCAGATGACTTTCACGAATGTAGATGTCTTCTGCGCCTTCTACATCCTGAATCGCAAAACAAAAACCTTTGCTGGAACAGCGAAGTTTGGCTTCAATCACCCCCTCTTCCGAGATACGGCGGTACTTACCTCGTTCTTTGGCCAAAATCCCAATTCTTTCAAGTACTTCCAAGGCGATGTGAAGTCTTTCTAAACTGGGTTCATCTTCGCAACCAAGTTTCTTTTCTAACAGTTTACGAGCGACCAATTTATCATCAGTAAAATTGGCGAGAAGTGTAGCGATTGAAAATTCCATGCAGTGAACCGACCTTTGGTCAAAACGTCATTTGTTGTTTATCTGGTTCGCGTGCTGTGTACCCTCACGACTACAGACACTAGCCGGAAACGAATTGCCCATAATAAAGGGGACCACAGGAGCATTTCAGAGTTTAGTGGTAAGAAAGGTTCCTTAACTCCAGTCAATCTTCAAAAGTACGCCCGTTTAGTGTTTTGCCCCCTCGGTAATTACGCAACGGGTTTTTATATAAGACGCACTTTGGAGAACTCTCCACGCTGCCCAAAAGCACTGTTTAGGGAAACCGCAGGTGTTAGATTGTCTTAAGTGAAGGTTCTTTTACGCCACTAGACTCTGTTTTTTAACTAGGAGAAACTGCCGACAAATCTAATTGACCCATATGTAGGATCGGAAACAATTAGGCCAGCAGCTTAACGAGCTGTGAGGACGAACCATTACTACATTATTGTAGATATAGAGTGTGCTCGCAGAAAATAGTACTAGAACACCAATTCAGTAATTATGGTAGCATTCTCAGTAAAATTATTTAAGAATAACCAGCAGCAGCCAAAAAATTAGCCGAATAACCTGAACGGGTAGCGGGCGGCAATGGGCTTGAGAATTGAATCGCTTTAAATAATGCCCCAGAATCCATGCCTTTTTTTTCAAGTATTAATACTGTTTTAAAATCGATCGAGCCCTGAGAGCATATGATAATGTATACGGGTTGGGTGCATTTGTACTAGCGAACATCGGTTTGAACAAAAATGTTGAGTGCAGTACCCATCTATAATTAAGTAGATTTAGGTGGGGGAGAGTTCAATAAGTTGTTTCCAACCCCTTTATTAAACAGAGCAAGATTTGGTGAGAGCATTATGTTGGCTCAATTTCAGAGCAAGTACCCCCAAGGCAATCTCATTACTGAATTAGTGCAAATTTATAATGGCAAGTACATTGTCCGCGCAAGCGTACAGATTGATGGCACTACTCGCGCCACCGGTATGGCAGCAGCAGAAATTTTAGAGGATGCAGAAGATAAAGCGAGAACTCGAGCGCTGATGGTTTTAGGAATAACAGACATCCCTCAAGGAGCAACAGTTATTTCCCCAGAACCAACCAAGCAGGTTCCGCCCAATATATCCCCAGTAACTTCTAATGGATTGAATGAGCCAGCTTCTTCCGTTGTGCTGAACTCTCATCCTCAAACAGAAGCACCTGCAACTCCCTCAACTTCAGTTGTTTCAGCACCAGTAGCCGCAAAGGAGACAAAACAACAAAGTTATAGCGATCGCTTGACGGCGGCTGAAAACTCACAAACTCATTTTGAGACCAAAACTCCAGATATTGGCGATCGCTTTGCCAAAACTCACGCCTCAAAAACTCAGATGAAGGCTGAAACTCCAGATATTGGCGATCGCTTTGCTACAACTCACGCCTCGGAAACTCAGATGAAGGCTGAAACTCCAGATATTGGCGATCGCTTTGCTACAACTCACGCCTCGGAAACTCATTTTGAGACCAAAACTTCCGAGTCTGGCGAATTTATTCCTGCTATTCCTACCATTCCTGCTATTCCGACTATTAATAAACAGGAAATTCCATTTTCCAAAACTCAAGAGAGTCACGGTGAATTTGCCACAATTAACAAGCAAGAAGAACAATTTGATGCTGCATTAGACAATTTTGATATATTGTCACCTAGCACCACTGAGAACAACGCTTTTTCTGGCGTTCCCAACAATGTAACGCCATTTCCTTCACGCAGTTCCAACTTGCAAGAGGAGATGACGACACAAGCAACAACAAGCAAGCGCAAAAAAAAGGCAGAACCAGTGGATCACTCGGATGATATTGCCAAAATTAGTGGTGAAATGCAGCGATTGGGTTGGAACACAGACCAAGGGCGCGAGTATTTGGTCAAAACTTACGGGAAGCGATCGCGTCACTTACTGACTCAAGAAGAATTAAAGGATTTCTTAAAATACTTGGAGTCACAGCCTACACCCATAGACCCGTTAGCTGGGTTTTGAGAGGGTCATTTTGACCTTACCCCCAACCCCGATTCACTTCATCCCCTCTCGTTCCCAGGCTGAGCTTGGGAATGACTTTCGGGAGGCTTCGCCTCCCGGAAGCAACAAAACCATAATATTGCTATGGAATCTCTAGGTTTAACTGAAATATTTGCCAATATTGCTAGCGAATTACTACGGTTGCAACGGACAGAAGAACTCGAACGAGATTATCTTATACGAACCTATGGGAAAAGATCGCGTTATCTGTTAACTCAAAAAGAGTTATTAGAATTTCTTGAGTATTTGAACACCCAACCTACTCCAAATGTTTCTTCTCAAAGATCCTTTAAATTAGGATACGATGAAGATATCTATGCTTTTAAACAACCTACCAATACCATTGACCTTGTTGGTAGAACTAGTGTAGAAATGCACCGCATCCAATGGACAGAAGAACTTGGGCGAGATTATCTTATCAGGACTTACGGCAAGCGATCGCGCCATTTACTAACTGAAGAAGAATTTCTTGATTTTCTCAGCTACTTGGAATCTCAACCTACGCATTCGAGTAACAATCTTATTGCTGATCACCGGGGGGAAGCCCAGATTGTGGAGCTCGTCGCCAAAGTTGATTTGGAAATACAACGTTTGGGTTGGACAACACAAAAGCAGCGAGAATATCTTCTGAAAATCTATGGTAAGTATTCTCTATATTTATTTACACAAGAACAATTGCAGGATTTTCTGAATTATTTAAAGTCTTTACCTGCATCTTCAGATTAAATTATTGGAGGCGGAGCCTCTAGAAAGGCATTCCCAGGCTCAGCCTGGGAAAGAGATCGCTACAAGGTATTCTGTAGTAAAGCCACTGGAGCGAGGTCAAAAGCTAAGACGTTTCTGATTACTGATTGACGACGGCTATTGGGCGACTACCAGCAGAGTGGCGATCGATCACTTGGTCGATTAAACCATAGTCTTTAGCTTCATGAGGTGACATAAAGAAATCTCTTTCTGTATCCTCAGTAATCTTTTCTAATGGTTGACCCGTATGCTCTGCTAAATATTCATTTAGCTTGCGCTTGTGGTAAAGGATTTCCCGTGCTTGAATTTCAATATCAGTTGCTTGTCCTTGAGCACCACCCAAAGGTTGGTGAATCATAATTCGGGAATGAGGTAAACTCATCCGCTTACCTTTTGTACCAGCACTGAGGAGGAAAGCGCCCATACTCGCCGCCAATCCGGTACAAATTGTACAGATATCTGGGCGGATGTGCTTCATAGTATCATACATACCCATTCCCGCCGTTACCGAACCACCAGGAGAGTTGATGTACATATATATATCTTTCTCCGAGTCCTCTGCGTCTAAAAACAGCAGTTGGGCAACAATCAAGTTAGCCACAGTATCATCGATCTGCTGTCCTAAAAAGATGATGCGCTCGCGTAACAGACGTGAGTAGATATCAAAGGCGCGTTCGCCACGACCTGATTGTTCTATAACAATTGGAATCATGAAAGCTGGTTGTACTTATTTTACGTATATTCTATCGATTGCAACGCCCGATGGTTGTCCTAAAACCCGAACCTTATCACCTGAGCGCTAACTACCAGTCACTAATCATTAAGCTTGTTAGTATTTTTACAGGGACTTTTCCGGAATAGAATTACCATTACGAGTAGATACATAATACAGGGTGCATTTGGTTAACAAACTAAAGAAGAACCGCCATCCCCCCAAAGCCAGAGGAGCCCGCCATGCTCGAAAAACTTTTGCAAGCCGCTGTTATCACCTTCTTACTGCACCTCATTGCAGGTCTTAGCCCAAATAGTATCATTGAGACAAAGGTAGAACAACCTTCAACAGTCGCTCCAGTGCCCATTGCAAATGCACTGCCTGCTTCTGCACGATAATAATGCCAAGGTAGGTAGAGCAGACACTGACTCTGCAGACAGAGTTAGATAAGAAGAATGCATGACTCTACTTATGACAAGCTACACTATGCGAATAAGGGTTTTTCTCATGCATCTTCACAATGACCAATCGTCTTGCTCAAGCTAAAAGCCTCTACCTCCGCAAACACGCCGAAAATCCCATTGATTGGTGGTCTTGGTGTGATGAGGCGCTAGCAACTGCAAAAGTGCAGAACAAACCAATATTCCTTTCCATTGGCTACTCTAGTTGCCATTGGTGTACCGTGATGGAAGGAGAAGCATTTTCCGACCTAGCAGTGGCTGAGTATATGAACGCCAACTTTCTTCCCATTAAAGTGGATAGGGAAGAACGACCCGATATTGACAGCATCTATATGCAAGCTTTACAAATGATGAGCGGTCAGGGGGGTTGGCCATTAAACGTGTTTATCTCTCCAGAGGATCTGGTACCTTTCTATGCAGGGACTTACTTTCCGTTAGAACCACGCTACGGTCGCCCCGGCTTTTTACAAGTTCTGCAAGCAATCCGTCATTATTACGATACAGAAAAAGAAGATTTGCGCGATCGCAAAGCCACCATTCTTGAGTCACTCCTAACTTCTGCAGTGCTGGAATCGGGAGGCGTAACAGAAACTCAAGATATTGAATTATTGCATAAGGGCTGGGAGACTTGTACTGGAATTATTACACCCAATCAATATGGCAATAGCTTCCCAATGATTCCTTATGCAGAATTGGCGCTGCGAGGAACTCGATTTGAATGGGAAAATTCTCGTTACGATGGCATTCAAGTTTCTACTCAAAGGGGTCTGGATCTAGCACTAGGGGGAATTTACGACCATGTAGCTGGGGGCTTTCATCGCTATACAGTGGATTCTACATGGACGGTACCGCATTTTGAAAAGATGCTTTACGATAACGGTCAAATTGTGGAGTATCTGGCTAATTTGTGGAGTGCGGGAATACACGAACCGGCTTTTGAAGCAGCGATCGCAGGTACTGTTCGATGGTTAAAGCGGGAGATGATTTCACCCTTGGGATTCTTCTATGCTGCTCAAGATGCTGATAGCTTTACCAATCGGACAGATGCAGAACCTGAGGAAGGAGCATTTTACGTTTGGAGTTACAGCGAATTGCAACAACTGCTAAGTGCAGGTGAACTAGCAGAATTACAACAAACGTTTACAGTTACTCCTAACGGTAACTTTGAAGGTAAGAACGTTTTACAAAGACGTCATCAAGGCAAACTGAGTGAGAGTTTGCAAACAGCGTTAGGAAAATTGTTTGTTGCACGTTATGGTTTTGCAACGGACATGACCGATGAAGCCCGACGTTCATCCACGACAACATTTGCTACATTTCCCCCCGCACGCAACAATCAAGAAGCAAAAACTCATAACTGGTTGGGACGCATTCCTGCAGTGACAGATACAAAAATGATTGTTGCATGGAATAGTTTGATGATATCTGGTTTAGCTAGGGCATACGGGGTATTTCAAAGACAAGAATATTTGGAACTTGCAGCAAACGCAGCCAATTTTATCTGCAACAATCAGTTTGTAGATGGGCGCTTTCACCGTCTTAATTATGAAAATCAGCCAACAGTTCTCGCGCAATCTGAGGACTACGCCTTTTTTATCAAAGCACTGCTCGATTTACACCAAGTCTCTTTGCAAATAGAAAACAACGATTCCAACTCGTCTTCCCATTGGCTCTCAAAAGCAATTACCGTACAAGAAGAATTTCACGAATATCTGTGGAGCGTGGAACTTGGTGGATACTTCAATACATCAAGTGACGCCAGCCAAGATTTGATAGTGCGCGAACGCAGTTATGCCGATAATGCCACACCATCTGCTAATGGAGTTGCGATCGCAAACCTAGTCCGTCTTGCTCTACTCACCGACGATCTTCATTATCTAGACTTAGCCGAACAAGGATTAAACGCTTTTAGGGGTGTGATGAATCGTGCTCCTCAAGCGTGTCCCAGCTTGTTTGCTGCCCTAGACTGGTATCGCAATTGTACGTTAATCCGTACCTCAGAAGAACAAATTAAATCTCTTGTGCCAACATATTTACCCAGTGCAATATTTGTCTCAACATCAAAACTACCAGAAGGAAGCGTTGGATTAGTCTGCCAAGGATTGAAATGTTTGCCAGCACCAGAAAGTGCAGAGAAGTTTTTGCAGCAATTACGAAAGAGTTTAACTAGGGTCAGTAAGTAGTGAGCAGTGAGCAGTGAGCAGTGACTTAAGTGCAATTGTGTTAGCAGGGGGAATGAGTTCCCGCATGGGACAAGATAAAGCTTTGATCCCAATTCAAGGTGTACCCCTCCTGCAATTAATTTGTCAAATGGCAGAAAGTTGTGCTGATACAGTTTATGTAGTAACCCCTTGGGAAGAACGATATCAGCACTTACTCACTCCTAAGAGCAAGTTTATTCGGGAAGTGACTGTAGGGGAATCTTTACCCCACGGACCGCTTGTTGGCTTTGCTCAAGGATTAGCGCAAGTACAAACGGAGTGGGTGTTGCTACTCGCCTGCGATTTACCTAAGTTGGAGGTTAAAGTTTTACAGGCGTGGGCGGCTGAACTTAAATATGTTGAAGAGGACGCGATCGCCGCATTGGTATGTCATAGTAAAGGTTGGGAACCGTTGTGCGGTTTTTACCGCCATCGGTGTTTGCCAAGTCTGATGGAATATATTAATGAAGGCGGGCGATCGTTCCAAGGGTGGCTGAAACAGCATCACGTATTTGTTTTGTCACTACCTGATTCCGAAATGCTTTTTAACTGCAATACACCACAGGATTTAGGTTTATTGCAGTGACCAATTTCCAGTCTTTATTTTCAGTGGTTCCTTTTCCGTTTACAATAAAAAATTACATTTGCAATTTTAACAGCAATATGGGTAGCGCAGCGGTGGCTAGTGTCTTCGTTACCCTTTTAGTAAGTTTTCTAGCCTTGTTGGCAAAGATGAAACATACACTTTCAGTACTGGTAGAGGATGAAGCGGGAGTTCTTTCCCGTATTTCTGGATTGTTTGCCCGTCGCGGCTTTAATATTGAAAGTCTCGCCGTAGGTCCGGCAGAACAATCAGGAATTTCCCGAATTACAATGGTTGTTCAAGGCGATGACCGTGTCATCGAGCAACTGACCAAGCAACTTTACAAGCTTATTAATGTCCTGAAGGTGCAGGATGTCACTGAGACTCCTTGTGTCGAGCGAGAACTGATGTTGCTTAAGGTTAATGCTACAAGCACTAATCGTTCAGAGGTTGTTGAATTGTCGCAAATTTTCCGAGCAAGAGTAGTAGATGTGGCTGAGGATTCTCTCACGTTAGAAGTGGTGGGAGATCCGGGAAAGATGGTGGCGATCGTGCAGGTGTTGCAAAAATTTGGCTTGAGAGAAATAGCTCGCACTGGCAAAATTGCTTTGACTCGTGAATCTGGTGTGAATACGGAGTTGCTTAAGTCTTTGGAAGTCAAGGTTTAATCGCACGCGTTACAGGTAACTAGCACAAAGTAACTTTGCAAAAGTTTGTTTCCGTGAAAAAATTATCTCACAATCCCCCTAGCCTAAACATTCGGTTGGGGGGATTGTCCTTTGCCAAAAATAGAGTGTTAGAATGGGAATCGATAGTAACAATGCATTAACTTGATAGTTGTATAGAAAGAACTATAAATTGAGAAATTGACTTTATAGGTTTTTGTAAAGCATGAGCTTTCAAAAGCTAAATTAAAGATTTGCTCAGACGCGAACCCGTACAGACAGATATCGAACGAGTCTCTCAATTTCTTCAAGGCAAAAAAGTACTTATTACGGTAGCGGGTGGGTCTATTGGTAGCGAGCTTTGCCGTCAAATCTTCAAATCTTCCCCTGCTGAAATGATTCTTGTAGGACATGGAGAAAATTCTGTATTCAATATTCAACAAGAGATCGGACAGGCTGTCCAAGTCGTAAAATACGATACGAAATGTCATGGGGGCTAGCAAAAGATCTGCTGAAATGTTAATACTGCAAGCAGCAAAAGAAAGTGGCAAATCTTACGTTTCGTTTTGGTAATGTTTTGGGACTAAAGAACCACAAACAATAATATATTTATGGTACAAAAATACGTTTTAAGAAAGCTATGATTTCAGACCAAGCAGAGGTCGCAACCGCAGAATCGTAGCGATAACCATCATCGCGCATGAAGGTATGTTCTGCTTCATAAGAGAAAACTTGATGAGGAACACTTGCACCCTTTAGGGCTTGGATAATTGTTTGACGGTCTTGTGGTGGAATGTGAGGGTCAAGCGTACCAAACACAATTAGCATCTCGCCTTTAATTTCGCTGACTCGATGAATCGTATCGGCTACCCCCTGACCTAGTTTGCCACTCGGAATACCAGTCGGATAGCAACAAACTGCTGCCTTGATTTCGTTTTGGAAAGCAGCCCGGAAAGATAGGTGTCCCCCAATACAAAAACCTAAAGTCCCTATTTGACCTGAGGCTACCGAACTTTCCCCCTTAAGGAATTCAATGACAGCACGGCAATCAGCGTCATATCCAGCTATCGGGGTTCGACGAGCATTGTCATTACCTCGCATTCTACCAATATCATCTGGTTCAATAACGAAACCAACAGGTTCTGTTCTATGAAAAATCTCTGGTGCGGCGACTACATAGCCATGTCCAGCCAAGTAGTTAACCAATCGAATCATTGGATCGCCTAATTGATAAATATCCGTATAGAATATAAGTCCTGGATAAGTTCCCGCAGTTTTGGGGGCTGCAACATAGACGCGCATCAAGCTGTCGTCTACTCTCAATTCAACATTGCGTTTGGTAATTTGCACTTGTTTGCCTCCATATTTAAATTGCCAAGATATACTTGTTCTTTAAATCTTGCAGCAGTTTACAATAATTTTCAGTTGAATGAATAACAATCGGGTTTTACCAAAAGAAAGGTAGAGATCTCAAGGAAAGTATGTATAGTGAACTTCACAAGTCCACCTACGTGGGTTTCGCTTGTACAGCCACGACATAAGCGTCGCAAAGGCAAGTCTTATTTTAGATAAATCAGTAAGTTCAAACCGGGAATAGTACGGGAAAGAGTCCAAAAAACAAGGGTAATGTAAAGTATACCTAAAACCCACTGATACCATGCCAATATTGTAATGATGCCAGGAAGGTGTTCGTCTCGCAAACGAATATCGTTAAATCCCAGCCTCAATAAGTTGTTCAAGCTGAAGTCATAGTAATTGAGCCAGTTCCATCTGCGATCGCATAAAATTGGTAAATAACGCTCGCGAAACATTGGATACCTTGGAATCACTGGCAAACGCCCAATCAGCAAGCGCAGTTGTCGTAAAGTCCCTTCTTCTGTAAAGTAGGAAACGTCTAAGAGATCGTGATAGCGTCCTTGTTGGTAAAGTCGCAACAACAAGACTCCAGGGAGAGGAATCAGAATTGCACACAGACATCCCAATGTCAGCCAAGGTTGTTCGGCTGAACGAAAGATAGCGAGTAAACCCAGTACGACAAACACGCTAAAACTTGCAAGCATACAAGTCGTTTCGTAAGCGGTAGGTAAAATCGGTCTTGGACCAATACGACGAACACTGTCAATCAGCCAAAACAATAGACCAAAGAATGCGATCGCGATCGTTCCTACGCCAATGACCAAGCAAAAATTTGTACCGTACCCGGATAGCAGCAGCAGCAGACTCAAAGCCAAGCAATTCCATGCTAAGAGCAACCAATTTCCTACAGAAAGAGAATTGCCAACCACTATGCGAGAGGTAACTTGAGCGTAAGTATCGAAGTCAATATCAGCCAAAGTCAGCAATTCACTCTTATTGCGAAATGGCTGTATCAGTCGGCGACGAACAATAGCATCAGCTTGAACGAGAGAAAAACCCAGAGCCATCAGACGTTTTTGAGATGCGCTATTGATATTTGTACCAAACAGATTGCGGGTTAATTCTTGCAGCCGCAACTCCTGCTTTGTATACTCCAACTGATTGGCATCAGCAATTTGCTGTAACTGACGAAAATTTTGCCCCAAATTCCGCAAAACACTTTGATTACCTTGCAAACCATTCACGACAATGTTTTTGCCAATTTGACCGGGATTTCCTAAAATCTTAGCCTGGTTGGAGTTAAAAAGAAGACCGGACACATTTAAATAAGCGTCTGGAGAAAATCCAGCATCGCTAAAGTCCGCTTGATTGAGGATGCTTGCACCTTGGAAGTTAACAGGTTGATTAAATTGTGACTCTCGAAAGGCTACAGATTGCTCAAAAGTTACTTCAGATAAAATAAGAAAACGATAAAAAATATCTTTTGCAAACTGTGCTTGTTCAAAAAAACGCACGCTAGAAAAATCAGCATTACCAAGCCATTGTGTACGACTGAATTTTGCTACCTGCTTAAAATTTGCTTCAGTAAAATTAGCCGTGTCTTCAAAAGTACTGTCTTGAAAGTTTGCGATTTCTTGAAATAGAGTTTGCTTGAAACTCACTTTATCAAAGAAGATACTGCCTTGGAAATAACTGTCCTTGCGAAAATTCGCATTAGCAAAGCTAGCAGCACGGCTGAATCTTGTTTCTACCCAATAAGCAGGTTGATTAAAAAGAGCACCTTGGGCGTTGACTGGTTGGAGAAAAAACGTATTGGCAAACTGAACGCTACCATTAAAGCGAGTTCCCATAAAAGTCAGAGAACCACGGAAAACGCTAATTGCCGTTGATGGCGTTGACTGAGTTCCCAATAGAAACTTACAATCTTTAGAACTGGGTAATGCTACAGCAAGCGATCGCAAGCAAACATCTCGCAAGTGTTCTAATTGTTCTTGTTCTGAGGCTGTGAAAATAGGGGCAATAGCTTGAGCGTATAGAGGAGTTTGCAAACCCAAATCGCTACCAATAAAATCACCTTGAATGACAGAATAACTTAAATCCAATCCCAAAGGTTTTGAGCCAGCTTTTTGCAATTCTTTCCGCAAAACTTGGTAAAAAGCATCTCGAAAACTGGCATTCTCCGGTCGTAAATCTATGACCATTTCCCGTAAATCCACTGTGAGATTACCTTCACGAATGGTAGGAGCATGCAGTCGTTCTTGTAATATTTCTAGAGTGAGGGGAATCCGTTCTGGTTGTGCGGGCGAACTCCATGCTGGTAGGGGAAATAAAAAGAATAAGAAGACACAGAGCAGAGGGCGGAGGAGCCAGCGCGTTGGGAGATTTCGCCCACTTGAAGCGACTGGCGTAGCAAAAAGCATCCCCACAAATTTAACAAACTTCTTGTAGATGGAACTGCATGCACCCCACCCCACAAATCGCTCCCAAGTTGCGTTCATATTTTACTCTCTTCCTTGTCCCCCTGGTCCCCCTTGTCTTCCTTGTCCCCCTTGTCTCCCGTGTCCCCCGTGTCCCCCCTATCTCCGTTCTCCAATAAGTAGAACAATTTTACCTGTCATTGAGCCAGTTTCAAGCAATTGATGAGCCTTTGCTGCTTCTTGCAAAGGAAACGTCTTGCTAACCTGAATTTTTAACTTACCTCCATCAATCCATTGAGCGCATTGTTCTAAAATTTCTGCCTGGTGCTGCTGTGCTTCCACACTACCTTGGAGCATGGGTGTTAGCATGAGTTCTAAGCCAATGCGAAGATTGCGTTGCCTTGCAGTTTTCCACACTGTATTGGCATCCGGTTCTAAAATTGTCACAACATCACCATACACGCGTACTGCGGGAAAAGTTTTATGGAGTGTTTCTCCTCCTACAGTGTCAAAAGCTAAATCAACTCCTTCTCCACCTGTCCAATCTAACGCTGCTTGGACGAAGTCTGTTTGCTTGTATAAGATTGCACGGTCAGCACCCAAACTTTTGACGAAATCGGCTTTTTCTTGAGAACCAACAGTTGTGCAAACATGAGCGCCTTTAAGTTTTGCCAGTTGAATTGCTACATGACCGACTCCACCTGCACCTGCATGAATCAACACTCTTTCCCCTGGTTCTAAGCGCCCCCTTTCGTACAGTGCTTCCCAAGCGGTAATTAAAACTAAAGGTGCTGCTGCAGCTTCTACAAAGGATACAGAAGCAGGCTTGCGGGCTGCAAACCGTTCATCAATTGTTGTATATTCTGCATAGTTGCCCTGGTGTGCGCCCAATCCACCATTACAAAAGAAGACTTCATCACCAATACGAAAGCGTTGAACAGCAGCACCTACTGCTTCGACTATACCTGCGCCATCACAGCCTAAAATGGCTGGCATTTTATCTGGGTAAAATGTGCCTCGTTTCCGCAATTTTGTATCAATGGGATTGATACCTGCTGCTTGCAGGCGTATGAGCAGTTCTGTTTCGCCGAGAGGAACGCTTGGATTTGGTATGTCTTGCAGTTGCAAAACTTCGGGGTTTCCGGCTGCTGTCATTAGGACTGCTTTCATGTCTCTTCCTGGGTAAATTTAGCTATTTGTCAATTTACCGCAATAGGTGTGCTTGGTTGTTTTGATTTGAACTCCCAAGACGCAAAGAAACAGAGGAAAGGAATTAGCGAACTGCAACAAGCAATATTTGTATCGTTATGAATGCCCTCTGCCTTGCTGCTCTTTTTTCATGACTCTCAAACGATACCGACCAATCATGGTATAAAATTCAATAAGTAAAAACCGCGAAACGAAATGTTTCACGGCTTTTTGTGTAGTGTGAGGAGCTTAATTATTACTATAATAATCGATACCGAATCGTAGAAACACGCTTGTAACAATTTTGGTAACGAAAATTTTTATTATTAGTTGCTGTAAAAAAAATAAAAAACCGTGATAGCTGAAATTAGCCCACGGTTTCTGTATGGTGTGAGGAGACTTAACTAAGTATCATGATAAGCCCTTGCAGGCGTTGGCAGATCGCTCGTAACAATTTTGGTAACAGATAAATTTGTTATCTGTCGTTTCGGGCTGAAAGTCGTTACACCAAAGCGCCGCCACAACTCGAACCACAACCAGCCGTACATCCATAGCAATAAACAGCAGTTTGGACTTCGGCGATCGCATCCAAACTCCCAAGTTCTAGCAATTTGGCAACTGTAAGGTTCTCCCCATTACGATTTTTGGCTGGCAAATTCATCATTTGATGAAAGTCGCAATCATACACATTACCAAGATAATCGATGGAAAGCTCATCTCGGCACATCAGATTTTCAACCGTACCAGCATTGAAATTTGATTCTAGAAACTGGAGATAAGGAGTATAGAGTTTTTGCCGTTCCAAGTATTGTTTTGTTCGCCCAACAGGTAAATTGGTGATGGTAAATAGATTGTTAAAAATAATACCAAATTGTTCCTGTAAAAACTCTTTGTAACTTCTTTCCAGTTTCGCTTGATCGGGGGTTAGGGAAAACTTTTCCCCTGAAGGCATTTGAGGATTAAACACCAAATCCAAAATGAGGTCCGGTTCTTTTCCATAACCAAGTTGATTTAGCCACTGAAGTGCTTTGATTGAACTATTATATACACCCGCACCCCGCATTTTATCTACGTTGTCTTCTAGATAGCAAGGTAAGGAAGCAACAACGCGAACTTTGTGTTGGGTAAAGTATGCTGGTAAGTCACTAAACCCATTTTCAAAATAAATGGTCAAGTTAGACCGAACAATCACTTGCTTGTGATTTGCTCTTGCTGCTTCTACAAGTGACTTAAATCCATAATTCATTTCTGGTGCGCCACCAGTTAAATCAACAATTTGGATCTGAGGAAATCTCTGAATTAATTCAATTAACTGGTGGCAAATTTCTGGAGAAAGTTCTTCTGTGCGCTTTGGTCCTGCTTCTACATGGCAATGATTGCACGCTAGATTGCAGCGCTTTCCTAAATTAATTTGCAAAACAGAAATTTCTTTTTTTGTTAAAGCTGAAGTCAGTTTCTGTTTGAAAGGTGTTATGGTTGTTTGTATCATAAAATTTTTACACAATTAAATGTCTTGACAGTAGAAGATATTTGAAAAGTAGTCGCTGAGATATCCCAAACTTTAGCTCCTCCTAAATTCTTCTTAAAGGTTGTTTGAAAAGTGATTTGCTGTGTTTTTAAGTACCTATCGATCGCCCCTGACCCCCTTAAAAGCCTCTTAAAGTCCCCCTTTTTCAGGGGGATTTAGGGGGATCTTGATATTTTGCTACCAACAAGAGGACTTTTAAAACATCCTCTTAAAGCTTTGTATAAAAGTTGAAGTGAAATGAAGAAAGGCTCAGAGGAGGAAAAAGCTTTTTAAGAGTTGTTTAAAAGGTGGTTGGCTGTGATTTTAGGCACTCAGCGATCCCCCCTAGCCCCCCTTAAAAAGGGGGGAAAATATTTTTAAAGTCTCTCGGAAAAAGGGGGGAACATTCTTAAAGTCCCCTTAAACAGAAGGAAAGACTCTTAAAGTCCCCTTAAACAGAAGGAAAGACTCTTAAAGTCCTGCTTAAAAAAGGTGATAAGACTCTTAAAATCCCCCTTTTTAAGGGGGATTTAGGGGGATCTTGAATGTTTTGCTACTGATGAAAGGTAAACTGGCCTTTCCTTCTGTGTAGTATGGAAAATACCTCCTAGCAGCTTAATATAGTGGAGCATGACTCACCCTACTTCAGCATAGCTACTTCTTCAACAACAACCACCGCCGCTATAGTGCCAAGTTGAGTCAGTAATCGTTATATTATCCGACATGAATTGAGCCAATTTTGCAGCAGTTTTATCACAAACTACTGCGGGTATTCCCTGTTGAAAAAAATGACCTGCACCATCATCAAAAAATGGTTCAGGTCCAGCATAGATTGCTGTTTTACCTGTAAAAACACAAGCCCCATCTTCAGGAATAGAAACTTTAAAAGCTACAGAATCTAAACTTTCTAAAAGAAGGTGTTCTTTTAAGTTGTAAGTCTCAGAATCTAGCAATCGGTAAGGACGGCGGGCGCGAATTTCTACTTGTCCAAAGCCAACATCAATAATGCGTTGAATGTACTCTTCATAGGTAAGTGCGCCCGATAAACACATTGCTCGCAAGCGCTCATCTTTTTGCAAGTGTTGCGGAATGGGACGAGTTGCAATAGGATCGCTCATCTGCAGTCTACCGCCCGGTTTCAACACCCGGTATGCTTCGCGCAAAGCACGAGTTAAATCTTCTGGTTCAAAAATATTGAAAAGGCAATTCTGTGCGACGATATCAACTGTACTGTCGGTAATGGGTAAGTTAAAGGCATCGCCTTCTTTGATTTCTACAAAATTGGTATCAAACCAGGAGTTTTCTTGAGCAGCAATTTCTAAATTCCGTGCAGCCGCTTCTCGCATTTGTACAACTGGATCGATAGCAATCACACCACTCGGACGGCGCGAAAAATAGGCAAATTGCAAAGCTTCCAAGCCGCCACCAACTCCAACATAAAGCACGGTAGGTTGATTTCCTAGTTCGGTGGGGTGAACGGTAGTACCACAACCATAGTTCATTTCCTTCATACAGCAAGGAATTTTTAGTCCTGGTAATTGAAGGGGTGTACTCTGTACGCAACAAAGCCCAACTTCTGGTTCTTGAGCAACTTCACTGTAGAACTGCGCCGCTGTTTCGAGGTAACTCATTACATTCCTAAAGGTATCCACCGTTTTTAGTGTAGCGATAACTGCGGGAAGCAATAACGAACGAATGTAACGGTTATATGTATTTTAGCATACATACTTATCTAACTTTTAATATCAAATCCGTTTGTCTCAGAATTATTTCTCCTTATGTTTCCCTATATTCGCTCTGCATCTAGAGCGGTTTGTTTAATCATTGAGATGCTACCGGATTTTATATAACTCGCTTAGATCCCCAACTTCTTCAACAAGTTAGGGATCTGATAAAAAAATGATATTCTATCAAGCGCAAATGTTGATTTTGCACTTTACTTTAAAACAAAATTTTTGTACGTCAATACTTTTATTTAAACTCGGTCAACCCTTCTTTCCAAATCCTCTAAAAGCGGGCTGTGACTTGCTTTAGTAAAACTTCTTGTGGCGGAGTGTGGTCGCAAGCTGTTAATGAAATCGAATCAGTTCGGGTAGGGACTAATACGGTCGGATATGATGAACAATTTATGGCTGCAGCCGGGTTGCCATTATTTTCAATACGAACGCTGTGTCAATAGGAATAAACGATTAGCAGTAAGCAGTTACGTCTTCACCGCATACGTCCGCAAGATAACACAGAGCGCGGAAACGCAAATAAACGACTTCCTCATAGACAGGATTGAGCTTGCACATTGGAGGAATATGAAACAGCTTGCGACCAAACAATGTAATATCACGCTCAAACGGACATTGAGCGGGAATGAGCTTGCACACAAAATGAGCTAGTTTGGCATTATGAATTTCTATGGAATCTAACCATTGACGAACAGGAGAAAGAAGATCTTGTTTTGGTTGTAGTTGAGAAAAGCTAGTCATAATTACTCACCTTTACATTCAGTATTTCAAGTTAGTTTTTTTGTTAGTTGGGTTTTAACCCTTCTCTATTACTTATATAGGTCTGACTTTGTGTTCTTATGCAATTTTGTTCCACTCTTTATACTGGAACACTCTTTACTACAAACCTGGACGGAAGCATTCCGGATCGTTCTCCAGATATTTTTGTTGCTCTCAAGTCCTATGTATCTGAAAAGTACCAACAGCCTTGCTACTTCAAGAATCCAGAATTATTAGGTGTCGAACAAAAATTAAGATTCCTCTAAAATCGCCCCTGTGGGTGAGGCGCTCGGTAAAACACTTGCCTAAGACCCTAAACTTTACTAAATTTCTGTATTGTTACCAACAACTTAATATTAACTTTACAACTCAGTAAAAATGAGTAAAAATGATAGCGGAAAACCGTACTCCATAAGTAGGCTTTCGCGCATCTCTGCGCCCTATTTCATAGCAATCATTTTCATAATGACCAGTCACCCATACAGTGCTTGTACCAGTAATCTGCGAAGCAAAAGATGGTTCAAATCCCCTTCTTTGCAGTACAGAGGATAAACTTATCGGTCACTGGTCATTGGTTTATATTAGGTTCGGATAATCGCAAGCGCTTAAAAATTACCCGTTTCTGGGGGTTTCCCCATCTCCGCGTCATTCTTATCGTAATTATTTAGGCGAAGAACCTGATATTACAGCGTGTCTAAAAGTTTAAGTTGGCTAGCAACACCATTTAAATACTCTCGATCGCTTATAGCATCAGGTGAAACTCTACCTGCAGTAATACCAGCTTTAACCAAAGATTCAGCAGTAGTTCGACCGAATCTCAACTCAGAAAGCAGCAGACTGTATCCTGGAACGCCTTGCTGTCCGAGCGATCCTCTATAAGCAAAGTGGACAAGTTGAAAGGGTGTAAAACTGTGGATTGAATTTGCACTGACCGTTGTTTGTTGAGAGGGTGCTGTAGCAGTCGGTGTTTGAGCATGAGCGCTACTAGCAACAGAGCAAAGGAGTAAGAAAGATAGGCTACTAACCAATAAGCGTTTCATCATATTTACCTCTCGGAACTTCTGTTCCATCGCTAACAATTTAGAGAATGTAACTGTTAACTGAGACTCATTTGATGAATTGATGAGAAAACGCTGAAAAATTCGGGAATTTTGTGAAATTTACCTTAAAGAAACCTGAATCTCTATTGTATTTCCAACTATAAAAAACTTAATAGACCTGAATTTTCCTTAATTCACGTAGTTCTTGATGTTGGATTCCCTGAAAACACTCCCGAACTTCACTCAACTTTTTCATTGATTTTTTCAAGAGAATACAAGAGAAAAACACTTCTAGTTTAATTGACTTAAGAGAGTTATATTATGAAACCATATTTTATTTTACCATTACTCGCCAATATCATCCTGCTTGTAGGATGTACTGGAGAACCAGAAACACCAACTATCGGTCAGATGACAAATTTTCACTCCGTCTGTCATAAAGGTAATGATGGCAAACGTGTGGCTGTAGAAGGGTATTTAACTTTACCAACATCAATTAAAAACAATATTTTGGTTCTTCGCCTTCGCCAATCTAAAAACTTTGGTAGTACAGTCATTGGAGTCAGTAGTAACTTTGGTGATGAACCTAATAAAGTTTCGCCTTTACCGTTGGTATACAAACATCGCGATCTCAAAATAAGAACTCATAACGGTCAAACTGCTAGTTATTTAGATAAAGTGCGTGTCTCAGGAAAAGTCTACTTTCCAATATCCAACTTAGTGGAATTTCAATGTGGGTTAAGCAATCCACTTATTGAGCGTAGCAACTAAGCGTGTTGTGAAAAAGCTTGACAACCTTTTTGTCTAATGATGTAGAAAGTTTTGTTGCGATCGCCTGATTTGCAATCCAGTAGAAAGGTTGTGGCAAACCGAGGATCTGCCAAAAGTCTTCAACAGCAGCATTATTGGAATCTTCAACAACTCTCACAACAAGAGCTTTTCCAGAAATCCGATGATGGGTGATATTGTGAGTAAATGCACCAGGTAATTCCACAAGTTGAAGTTGTTCGCGAGATTTCAACGCCGTTTTGACTTCTAATACTTCGAGCTTGCTCATCAACGGAAAACCAACAGTATTAGCTAAAAATCCTTTTGTTCTTTCAGCAAGAGCGATTGTATCAGTTGGCTTTCTCCAAACAATTAAAGCAAATAATTCTACATCCACAGCATCGCGTCTGGGTTTTTGGGGAGGACAAAGCTCAGTACAATTCTTTTCAAAAGCCAAACATTGCGATCGCAACGGACATAACAAACAGAGTGGTTTCGTTTTACGACAAACAGTTGCACCCAACTCCATCATCGCTTGGTTAAAATCACCCGGACGTTCAGCAGAAATGATGCTGTTAGCAAAATCTCGAATCACTGCTTGACCGGAAGAACTCCAAACATCTTTAGATAAAGCAAGCAAACGACTCACAACTCGTGTCACATTACCATCCACACAAGCCACTTTTTCATGAAAACAAATGCTTGCAATGACAGCTGCTGTATACAAACCGCAACCGGGAATTTTCAGCCACTCGTTGTATGACTGAGGAAAACGACCCTTAAGGTGTTCTACAATAAACACCGCTCCCTTTTTTAAGTTACGAGCACGAGCATAATAACCCAGACCCGACCACAGTTGGCGTAGCGTGTCCTCATCACAGGTTGCAAGGTCGTAAACAGTAGGGAGTTGTTTGACAAATTCTGAGAATTTAGGAATAACAACAGCCAGGGTAGTTTGTTGACTCATCACTTCACAGACCCAAGTGTGATAAATATTGATGTTTTGACGCCAAGGTAAGGGTCTGTGATGTTTGTCATACCAAGCCAAGAGTTCCCTAGCATATTGATTTGCACTCTGACATTCATCCATAAAAAAATTAAGCTCTCTACTGACGAAGGACTCCCATCTCAGATTTGAGAATAATTTATTTTTGGGGAATCTTGGAAATAAGGGCGATCGAGTCACCCTCGTAGAGCCACTGTTTTTTCTCTGAAAAAATCCAAAATTCTACAGGAAATTTTACAAGAAAAATTTCCCTTATATTGTATTATAAGTAAACGAGGAAGCGCTCAAGTTTGGAGCAAGAGCACTTCCTCGAAAAAATTAATAAATAATACTTCTGGAGTTATATTAGCATGACTAAAGTACCGGAAACAGCTCCTGCTGGAAATTTTTCTGAAACAGTGACACAAGAAGTTCAATATTTCATCCAAAGACTCGCTAAAGCAGGAAAAAACTTGATAGAAGAAGTAAAAAGCGAGATTGGCAACACAAACCCCGTCACATTACTTGGAGCCGCTAAAATCGGGCAACTATTGCTTTTCCTTAAAGAAAAACTCAAACCCAAACAATACGAACAAGCCCTAGCGAATTCTCTAGGATGGATAGCGGGGATTGCCAACCAGTTATTAAAGCTAGCCCCCATACTCGGAAGTTTTACAACCAAGCAACTTGAGACAATTAGTCGCAACCTCTCCCCATCAGCACTATACAAACTAGCTACAGGACGGACGCCACTAGAGGTGATCGAGTCAATGCTACAGAAAGCTTGCACTCAAGAGGTGTCAAAGCAAGATATTCAACTCGAAACCAAGAAACATAAAGATAACCAACCGAAAAAAGAGCCAACACCGTGGAGATATGCTGGTCGTGGAAGAGAATACCAACCCCCCAGAATTTCTGAAAAAGCAGGCTCGATTGTAGAACAACTCAGCGAACAAAATAGCAAGCCGCGACGTTTTGTCATTGAAGAAGCCGTTTTGTTGCTGTCAGAGAAATTTCAGCAAGTTGTTCTTGCTGTGGCTTGACCTTACTGAAGAAGGGAGACAAGGAAGAGGTGTTTGTAACTCAGTTAGGGCTGCTAATGTCAAGCAAACTATATCTTGGTTGGAAATAACTGTATCACTTGGACATTAACAGCGTCAGCATTGGCAAAAGTTCTTGAACGTTCATCTGGATTATGAGAATACCCGCTAGTCCACAATTTATTAAGTTTTTTCTATCGGTTTCAAAAGACGAACAAAGTCTCTTTTTAGCCCAAATATATACTTTCTTTCACAGTGTAGAAGGGCGTACTTCTCCAATTGAAACTCATTCAACAGGAGAAAGAACACATTCTTCACTAAATACGATTAAGTTACATAGTTTTTCATTTGACAGATATAGTCGTCGGGAAAATTGGGATATTGGTTTTTATGATACAGCAATTCCCCACGCCAGAATAGAAATGTGGGATTGTAATCCACCTTTAAAAAAAGATTACTCACTGACGTTAGATTATAGCCAGTTGTTAATAGAAAATTCCCTGGCGGATATTGCTGAGGGTTTTGATGATACCCCGAAGCCTTTTTTTCAAAAACTTTTCATGTTTTTTCCAGAAAACTGGTTTGCAGCTTTAGGAACCAAAACCTGGGTTTATTTAAGGTTTAAAATACTAGCTATACCAGATTTACACAGACAATTCTCGCACGAAACTCAACCCAAGTTGCCATTTTTCAGTTTTGGAAATTACCTTTGCTCAAAGATAGAATACGAGCAACAAAATATCGTTAAAATTAATATGAATAAAAATAATTTTAAGTCATTTATAGAGCAAAATGATACTTTGATTTTAAACACCTTGAATAGAGAAGAGATTATGGAGTGGCTCAATCGTCTTAATATTGAATTTGATGCTTGGTTTAGTGCGATCGCAATTTCTTATTAAAGTAATGAAAAAGATTTAATTATTTGGGCATTGCTTGAGAAACTTTTTTAAAAAGACTTTAATCTGGCATATTGTGACATCACTTCTATGCACTTATTTTGAGAAACTCAGGTAAATCTTAAAAAAAGTTAAAATAATTGTATGATTGAGTTGATAGCCCGCGAATACGGGTTGAGTGGGCATCTTCCCACCTAAAGCCCGTGATGAACGTATAAAATTATCCCATGAGTCAGATAGTCTGGATAGCAAGACATGCTAACCGTCTCGATTTTGTTAACCCTGATTGGTTTCTCACTGCAGAACGACGCTACGATCCACCACTGTCGGAAGACGGTTTTATACAAGCGCAGCAACTGGCTAACCGTCTTCAAGGAGAAAAGATTGCCCATATTTTTGCTTCTCCCTTCCTACGGACTGTACAAACAGCAAACGCCGTAGCAGAAGTTCTGGATTTACCCATAAAGTTAGAAACGGGTTTGAGTGAATGGCATAATGCAGCTTGGATGACGGAAGAACCAAAAAGACTCTCAACACCAGCACTGGCAGAGTTATTCCCCAGAATTGACACAAGTTACACTTCCCAAATAGCTGCTAAGTACCCCGAAACTCGCGCACAAATGCTGGAACGCTCGGGACAAACTGCCCGATGTTTGACTGTAGAATACTCACCACAGGATATTCTTTTAGTAGGACACGGGGCGTCTGTACTGGGAGCAGCAGTAGGTTTAGTTGGCGAACTAGCCAGCACAGAAGTCAAAGCTTCGTTATGTAGCTTGGTTAAAGTTGTGCGTCAAGAACCGGAATGGCTATTAGAACTGAAAGGAGACACGTCTCATTTAACGGAAGTCGAGGAGGTTGTCAGGTTTGATGTCAGCGAGCAATTACCAGTCACCAGCAAGCAGTGACCAAATTTAAGTAATTGACTTCAAATCTGGTATCAGAGGGATGCAAAATAATGAGGAGTTAGTAGTAAGTAATTATTAGTGAGTAGTTTTCCACCAACTACTAACCCCTAACCCCTAACCCCTAACCCCTAACATCGCTATGACATTACTATTGGCAGGAGATATCGGCGGTACGAAAACCATTTTGAGGTTGGTTGAGGTATCAGAGCAACTGCTTTTACACAATGTTTATGAGGAACGACACCGCAGTGGCGATTTTCCCGATTTAGTACCGATGGTGCAGCAGTTTCTGAAAAACTCAGGTGCATCGCTACCACAAAAAGCTTGTTTTGCGATCGCAGGTCCGGTTGTGAACAATACAGCCAAGCTAACCAATTTAGCCTGGTTTCTGGAGAGCAAACGATTGCAAGAAGAATTGGGTATTGCCCAAGTGAACCTAATCAATGACTTTGCGGCTGTTGGCTATGGTGTGTTGGGTTTAAGCGCACAAGATATCCTAACGTTACAACCGGGGAAACCCAACGTGGATGCCCCTATTGCAATTATTGGTGCTGGTACTGGATTGGGACAAGGATTTTTAATTAAGCAGGGTTCTAGCTATCAAATTTTTTCTTCAGAGGGGGGTCATGCGGACTTTGCTCCCCGTACTGAGTTAGAGTTTCAACTGTTAAAATATTTATTGGATAAACATGATATCCAGCGTGTTTCTGTAGAACGCGTTGTGTCTGGATTGGGCATTGTAGCCATTTATCAATTTTTACGCGATCGCAAAACCATTGCTGAATCACCGGAAATTGCCCAAATTGTTAGAGCTTGGGAACAAGAGGCGGGTAAGCCGGAGAAAAGTGTCGATCCGGGTGCTGCTATAGGTAAAGCAGCACTCGAAAAAACCGATAGACTTTCAGAACAAACAATAGAGTTATTTGTAGGGGCGTATGGAGCAGAAGCAGGGAATTTAGCCCTAAAACTTCTACCTTACGGTGGTTTATATATTGCAGGTGGCATTGCCCCCAAAATACTGCCCCTGTTACAAGAAGACAAGTTCATATTAAACTTCACTCAGAAAGGTAGAATGCGTAGTTTACTGGAAGACATTCCCGTGCATGTCATTCTTAATCAAGAAGTGGGATTAATAGGTGCTGCTATTGCTGCAACTAGGTTATAACTGCTAGCAGCATTGTTTAAAGTAAAAACTATGACAAACAGAAGTTTGCTGTCACTCTTGACAGCCACTTTTCTATTTACTGCATCTGCTGCGGTTGAAGCTAGCTCAGCCAAACGCCCGCTTTCTCAAACTAAACCACTGGCTGCTCAACCAGTTAAGTCACAATGGAAAGTCTTTACGCCCCCAGATGGACGCTTTACAGTCTTAATGCCCGGTCTGCCAAGAATTGAGTCTCAAACTCAAAAAACTCACATGGGCGAGATTCAACTGCAAGTCTTTGTGGCTCAACCTCCCAACCAAGAAGTGGCTTATCTTGTTGCTTATAATGATTTCCCCGATAACTACGGTCAAATGGCATCAGCCCAAGAAGTTTTGGATGACGCCCAGCAAATGGCTCTAAAAACAACTCAAAGCAATTTACTCGGTCAGAAGGATATTCGCAGTTCAAACGGTCATCCCGGTAGAGAAATCGAGTACGTTAATTCTGGAGGAAAAATTACAAAGAATCGGATGTATTTTGCTGAAGGTCGTTTGTATCAGGTTATGGTAATCACTACTAAAAAGCAGCAAAAAACAATCGGTGGTTCCATTACAGGTTATTTAAACTCTTTTCAAGTAGTCTTGAAGAAGTAATATGGCTAATGGCTGATGGCTAATGGCTGATGGCTAATGGCTAATGGCTGATGGCTAATGGCTAATAGTCAAATTAGCCCTCCCTTGTATCTCAAGAGCGGAGACGCTAAGCGCAAAGCGCACGCTCCGCGATGCCGCAGGCTATGCCCGTAAGGGCTATACGCATCGCGAAGCTATGCCCGCAACGGCTTACGCCCTCCCTTGTTCGCCAGTTGCCAGGGCGTGGGAAACCCTCCTGCAGCACTGGTCTGACCATTAGCCATTAGCTATTAGCCATTAGCAACTATTTCAGTAGTTTCACAATTTCCATCTGCAAAATAAGTATATAAAATGATTAAGTGTCCAGCATCCGCGAGGGTGGTTTGCAGCTGGAAACGGACGCTGAATAAAAACTTAGATTGTATTATTACTAGTACAGTTCGGCTTAATGAAAATGACTATAACAGAAGTTAGTACTCCTGTAGGGAGCTACGCACCAGATTTTGAACTACCAGGAATTGATGGTCAGGTACACCATCTTAGCAAATATCTGGAAAAGTTCCGTGCAGTCGGCGTCATTTCAATGTCTAACCACTGTCCTTATGTTGAGTTGTATGTAGAAAGATTGAAAAACATTCAAGCTGAATTTGGCTCTCAAGGTTTTACACTCATCGGCATGAATGGTAGCGATCTCACAATAGAACCATCAGAAACCTTTGACCAAATGCGGTCTTTTGCCAAAGCCAAGGGTTTGAACTTTCCCTACTTGTGGGACCCAACTCAAGAGGTAACTCGTAGTTTTGGGACTAGTACAACACCAATGGCGTTTCTTATAAATGCTGAGGGTGTCGTTCGCTACAAAGGACAAATAGACGATAATCCCCAAAATCTAGAATTAGTGGAGCAGCAATACCTCAAGCAAGCGATCGCCTGTTTGTTAAGAGGACAGGAAATTCTTTTGACGGAAACAGAACCTGTCGGTACACCATTAGGAATAGGTTACTAGAGACAGAGTGCCACTGTATTGTTATCTTAAATTGGAGGCAATTTCAATTTTGGACAAAACGTAACTTCATGGGAACACATTACCGACGGGTTTTACTTAAACTAAGTGGTGAAGCCCTCATGGGCAATCTGGGCTATGGAATCGATCCGGAAGTGGTAAAAGAAATAGCTGAAGAAGTAGCAGAGGTAGCAGCAACTGGCGTTCAAGTCGCGATCGTCGTTGGAGGCGGAAATATTTTTCGTGGAGTCAAAGCGGCGTCGGCGGGAATGGACAGAGCCACCGGTGACTATATCGGGATGATTGCCACGGTAATGAATGCTATGACGTTGCAGGACTCACTCGAACGCATTGGAATTCAAACACGGGTACAAACTGCAATTTCCATGCAGGAAGTTGCAGAACCATACATTCGCCGTCGCGCCATCCGCCATCTAGAAAAGGGGCGAGTGGTTATTTTTGGCGCGGGTTCGGGTAATCCCTTTTTCACCACCGATACTACAGCAGCACTCAGAGCAGCAGAAATTGAAGCTGACGTAATTTTCAAAGCGACCAAAGTCGATGGTATTTACGACGCAGATCCTCACGTATACCCCAATGCTAAACGGTATAATACTCTGACATATGGATATGTTTTAACAAAAGATTTGCGGGTAATGGACACGACTGCGATAGCCTTGTGTAAAGAGAATAATATCCCTATTCTTGTATTTGACTTAACTGTGCGGGGAAATATCCGCAGAGCAGTTATGGGAGAATCCATAGGCACGCTTGTGGGAGGTTCATGTGAAATTAGCTGAAGCTGAGAGTACGATGCAAAAAACCGTAGAGGCGACTCAACGGAATTTTAATACCATTCGCACTGGTCGCGCCAATGCGAGTATATTGGACAAGGTAACGGTGGATTACTACGGTTCGCCAACTGCCTTAAAATCACTGGCAAACATCAGCACGCCAGATTCTTCAACCATCTTAATTCAGCCTTACGAGCGGAATATCTTAAACTCTATAGAAAAGGCAATTTCCATGTCGGATGTGGGTTTAACCCCCAGTAACGACGGTGCCTTAATTAGGCTCAATATTCCACCATTGACTAGCGATCGCCGTAAAGAACTCGTGAAAATTGCGGCTAAGTATGCTGAAGAAGGACGCGTTGGTATTCGTAATATCCGCCGCGATGCCTTGGATACAATTCGCAAAATGGAAAAAGCTGCGGAAATCTCTGAGGATGAAGCACGGGATCAGCAAGATAAGCTGCAAAAGCTGACGGATAAATACACAGCCAGAATCAATGAGTTGCTGGCAGAAAAAGAAAAAGACATTACAACTGTCTAAAAATAGACCATCTTGGGTGCATCAACTACGGGGATTGAGGACTGGGAACTGGAGACTGGTAGGAAAAGGTGTAAGATCTCCGTGTATTCCTTTGGCAAAGCCTCTTTACGTTTTCAGGCTCTATGCTCCCCAATCCCCAATTGCCCCCAACCCCAGAGGGCTCACTTTCCCCAATCCCTAACCCCTAACCCCTATGTACGACTGTATTATCGTTGGCTCAGGACCTGCAGGTGGATGCGCTGCATATCATTTAGCGAAGCGCGGGCGTTCGGTGTTGGTTTTGGAGAAAGAGTCTCTACCAAGATACAAACCCTGTGGAGGTGGTGTTTCACCTGCAATTGCCCAATGGTTTGACTTTGACTTTAGTCCGGCAATTTCTATCAAAGCAGACACAATCCGCTGTACCTGGAATATGGAGGAAGCGGTAGAAGCAGAGATTGGAACTCCCGAACCTGTTTGGATGGTAAGACGGGATATATTCGACCATTTTTTGATTCAGCAAGCGCAAAAGCAAGGGGCTGAACTCCGAGATAATACTGAAGTAACAGGTATTGAATTTCAAAGCAATTGTTGGCAAGTGAATACTGCTAGCGGTTCGGTGACGGGTCGTTACTTAATTGCAGCCGATGGTGCGAAAGGACCCATGGCGAGATGGCTTGGGTTCAAAGAACGCAAACGTCTTCTAGCAGGAGCCTTGGAAGCCGAAGCCAAAGCAGATGTAAAGAATGGTAACATTGCTCACTTCGAGTTTGGTATGGTGAAAAATGGTTACCTCTGGAACTTCCCAAAAGCAGATGGTTACTCTATTGGGATTGGCACCTTTGTTGGTAGGGGGGGTGCTCAAGATTTCAAAAGCATTTTAAGCGAGTACGGTCAGAAATTTGATGTAGACATTAAAACCTGTCAGCAGTACGGTCATGCTTTGTGTTTGTGGAATGGCAATCAGAAGTTGCACGCCGACAACGCAGTTTTAGCAGGAGAAGCAGCTTGTGTTGTCGATCCGTTCACAGCTGAAGGTATTCGACCCTCTATTTTTAGCGGTTTAAAAGCAGCAGAAGCTATTGATAAAGCAGTTGGTGGTGACATCAACGCATTGGAAGAGTACACAAATACCATGTACGAACAATGGGGTAGTGATATGGCTTGGGCGCAGAAGTTGGCTGGGCTATTTTATCGCTTCGCTGGTATTGGCTATAAAGTCGGTGTTAAGCGCCCTTCATCTGTCCAAATTATGGGCAAAATCTTGTGTGGTGAAATGCGTTACGCTGATGTTGCTCATCGTGCTATCAAGCGTTTAACAACTGGACTGGTTGGTTAATTGACAAATGACCAAAGTTAATGTGATAGGTATCGGTCTGGATGGCATTGCTGGATTGAGTGAAACACTCAAGGAAATTATTGAACGTGCGACGCTGCTAGTAGGTAGCGATCGCCATTTGAGTTATTTCCCCAACCACCAAAGCCAGCGTTTGCCCCTCAGAAACTTTACTGAAGACATTAGTAAAATTCGTGACTACTTAAACCAAGGTCGTGATGGTGTTGTTGTTATAGTTTCCGGAGATCCCCTCTTCTTCGGTTTGGGACGCTTGCTTTTAGCAGAACTGCCAAAAGATGTACTGACATTTCATCCCCATCTCAGTTCGGTACAGCTAGCCTTTAATCGGGTGAAAGCAAGCTGGCATGATGCACGCTTTATTAGCGCACACGGGCGTTCTGTAGAGGAATTGATTCAGACCTTGCAGCAAGGAGTGGAGAAAATAGCTGTACTTACAGATGGGACAAATACTCCAAATGCGATCGCAAAATTGATACAATCTCTGAATCTACCCAGCCAATATGAGTTGTGGGTTTGTGAAAATTTAGGCGGGGATTTGGAGCGTGTTGAGTCTTTCTCTATAGAAACATTGTGTAGAGATGGTGCAAGTTCTACATTTGCACCTTTGAATGTTGTGGTCTTACTGCGTCAAGATAAAGAAAAACCCCTAAATTTATCAGCCTTACCCTATTTTGGTTTACCAGATGAATGCTTTCTTAGCTTTAGCGATCGCCCTGGTTTGATGACAAAGCGAGAAGTGCGGACGCTAGTATTAGCTGAACTCGCCTTGCGTCCCGGACAAACCATTTGGGATATTGGTGCGGGAACTGGTTCTGTTTCCATTGAAATTGCCCGCCTGTTCCCAACTTCTACTGTTTACGCCATTGAAAAAACGGCTGCGGGTAGTGCGTTAATTGCTCAAAATTGCCGTCGCTTTCAAGTAGAGAATGTCATTTCCATTCACGGCAATGCACCGGAGATTTTGTATACTCTTGGAGAAAAGAGTAGTACTCCCTCTGCGACACAAAACGCAGATCGTATTTTCATCGGTGGGAGTGGAGGCAATTTAACTGAAATCCTTAATGTTTGCGCGACTCAACTCACTCCTCAAGGCGTCATAGTTCTCTCTCTAGCCACCTTGGAACATCTCAACACTGCTTTATTGTGGTTTCAGTCTCATTCTTGGCACTACCAGTTATTGCAAGTGCAGCTTTCCCGTTCTGTCCCAATTGGACAGTTAACACGTTTCGCACCACTCAATCCCGTAACAATTATCACAGCATTTAACAGTGACCCGTCATCAGTATTCAGCAATCATGAGTTGGTTGCTGAATACTGATGACGGGTCAATGAAATAGAGGATGGGCGAAGAGGTAGTATAGCTGCTCTCTGCCCTCTAAAAGAACCAACCGTATGAGTGTAAACCTTTACCTAAAAGATTAACCCCCAAGTAACAAATCCAGACAACAACAAAGCCGCTAGCTGCTAAAATTGCAGGGCGACGACCTTGCCAACCGCGAGTGATGCGGGAGTGGAGGTAAGCAGCAAAGACCAACCAAGTGATGAGCGCCCAAGTTTCTTTGGGGTCCCAACTCCAGTAAGAACCCCATGCTTCATTTGCCCAAACTCCACCAGCAATAATACCAATGGTTAGCAAGGGAAAGCCCAATCCAATAACGCGATAGCTAATGTTATCAAGGGTTTCAGCAAGACTAAGGCGTTGGGGTGAAAGGGTTTCGGCTGTTGCTATGGTTGATGACTGAGGAACGGTGACCAAGTCTAAGACTACAGTTTTCCCGTTGCCATTGCTCTCTACACGAGTGGCTCCATTATTGTCACCAGTTAATGCTTGTGCTTGAGAGACTGCTTCACCCACTTTGTGCAATCGGTAACCGTTGCTGCGATAACCGCCAGTTCCTACAGAACTACCCTGTAGTTGAATGTCTTGACCGCGAGTGACTAACAGAAAAGCGATCGCCAGTAGCGAACCCACCATCAAAGCTGAATAACTCAACATCATAACGCTCACGTGCATCATCAGCCAATTGGACTTAAGTGCAGGAACTAAGGGTGCTGAGGATTGCATTTCTGATGGCAGTGTCAAAGCTGCAAAAGCTGTAATGCCCATCGCTACCGGTGCAGTTACAACCCCAACCAATTGACTGCGGCTTGTATTTTCTGCAATCAGATGGACGGCGGTAATTCCCCACACCAGGAAAAACAGGGATTCATACAAATTACTTAGGGGAAAATATCCTGCTTCCAACCATCTTGCTCCTAAAAGGGTCGCAATGCATAAGTTAGTAACAGCCATTCCGGTTGTTCCCAAAGTAGGAAGGGCGGGAATGTTTGGAAATGCTGCCCCAAACCAATACACTAGCATTGTGATAAATAAGACAGCGAAAGAGGCATTGTCCAGCCAATTCTGGAGTGCAACCAGATCCATAATTTAAGTTATCTCCAGTTAAGTATGTATTTTATTTTCTTAGATCGTAGTGCAACTTTTAAGCTAACCAGTGACCGCTAACCACCAACCAATGAAAGTTCTTCTCCCTCATTGTCCGGGTGTTGCTCTTTCTGTGGGAGTTGGAAGCGGATCTGATTTTTCTACTTTTTTTAGTGTCAAAAAAACGTCATAGCGAATACTGCGGTTATCGCTAACAGCTGATGTCACACCCATAGAACTTGTTGCGTCTATCCAACTTTGTTTGAAAGGTACAAAGGATGCTAAAGGAAAATTTTTAGCTGTTCGTTCCACATCTATGAAAAATTGCCCATTTGTGGGGTTGGGTTCTTTAGGTACGGTTTTTTGGAACATTGTCGTGCTACTAAGGGGGTAATTTGGTTTGGGCATTATTCTTTCACTGACAGGAGTGCCCAAAGCTAAAAAAGCAACGTTTCCATCTAACCAGCCGTGCGTGGCTGTTGGGGTTCCATAGGGTCCCAACCAGTTAACAACGGGTCTATTTGCTACCGTTGTGTACTTAATTTGAAACTGGTATTGAGTTTTCATCACATCATCGAGCTGTTTGAGAGCAAGTTCAGCACGATTGCGATCGCTGGCTTCTACCATAAAAACAAAAGCCGCTCTAAAGTCTTCTGATAAGCCTTCTTTAGTAATATTGGGAACAATTGAGAGAGAAAATTCTCCTCCCATCCAACTGAGAAGATCTCGCTCTAAATCAAGATTCGTGAGAGATTTCACACCGTCTCGCAATTGTTCTGGTGTCATTGGCGAGCGCGGATTTCCTTGAGAAGTTAAAGCATAATCCGACCACAATTGCTTTAAATTCCCTCCCGAAAGCATCAACAAAGTTTCTGCAGGGAGGCGGTTTTGCATTTTGCCTCCATTATTGTCTGTTGCCAAAACTCTTTGAGAGTTGGGATTCAACCAGGAAATCCCCTTTATCCTGACTCCTTCCGATTCCAATGAAAGGCTTCCCGCCAAACCTTGGTTGTTTTGGAGTTGGGACAGAACGGGTGCGGGTAAAGCGCGATCGCCAGATGCAGCTATTTTGGCAGAGAAAGGCACATTGACATAAAACTCAGCAAAGGGTTGGTAATGGGCAATCTTTGGATAGTTTTCTGCAAAACCAGGAGAATCAGCCAAAGATGTTTTCCTTTTGTAGGCATTAATTGCCTTTTCTGTTGCTTTTGAATCGTCAGTAATAACTAAAAAATTCTCATCCACTACAGCTACTGAAAATTTTTCCCCTGCTTGTCCTTCCGTTTCTTTGATAGCAATATTCTCGTAAGAACGGTCAATCCATTTACCGCCTTTGGGCGCTTTGGGTTGTGACAGGATGGTTTTAGCCGCTTCTTTATTTTTAATAGGCAAAACCATCACAAGAGACTGTTCGTTGCCAATAACACTTGCGTTAGTTGTTACTGGTTTAGACGTGGCTCTGCTCATCTCAGGAGCTAGAACTGCAACTGCAATTTGGTCACCTACCCAAGGACGGATATCTTTCTGAAAATCGTAGCCGTTACTTGTCAGAAAGCGTTCCTGAAGCTGCTGTATATTGGTATCTAGTTCTACTTGCGTTTCTTTCGTTCCAAACTCTCGTAACTTTTTCCATTGCCTGGAGTCGGTGGTAAAAGAAACTGCAAACAGAGCATCTTGAGGAATAATATTTGCTCCGGGTAGCAAATCTCTAGAGAATGGTTTGCCTTGAGTCAACAGCCAATAGGCAGCTGCACCCCCAACAATCAGCAATCCTGCTGATGAGAGAGTTAACACTAAGGATGGTTTCTTATCTTTTTTCATTAACACAGAAACAACAGGCAGTGTCACTGAAACCTACAGATCTTACTTGCGTGCATGATAACACTTTGTAAGCTCGGCCTCAGTTAGCCTAGTCGTTTTGCCTTATTTAGACTTTCCCATTATTGGAACGCAATTCCATTGGTCCCAAATATTTTGTTAAATAAGGTGAAAAAACCTCATAAATTAGGGTAAGAGGCTGTCCGTGATGCCAAAACAAGTAATGACGACCCCAAAAGGGACCTGACTCATCAAAACCCGATTCTAGTGCTGTAGAGTCACCATAATAAATTCCCTGTACATCCCGATACAACTCCGTGCGGAGACGTGCCAAACTCGCCCAAATGGGTAGCGCACGATTTTGCAAATACTCGTCTACGTGAGACGCTTCCCACCAAGAAGTTGCATAGGCCAATCGCTGACCGGAAGCGGTACGCAACCAAACCTGTCGTCGCAGTCGCGGTCCCGGAACAGCTTTGATTAGGTCAGGTGCATTATCCAAATCCGCCCCAACCAATGACATATCAATCACGTCCACTTCTGTGCGTTCACCTGTTAGCAATTGTAAGTGTCGTGTTGGAGACCCGTCACCTAACAAAAGGAGTTGCCAAGCTGGTGAGAGTTGAGTGTGAGGCAAACCCTGTTGAATGACTTCCTCTCCACCCTGCCAAATTGGGGTAAGACGATACCACCCCAAGGGCAATGTTAAATTGTTTGTCGGCGTAAAAGTCGCTGTCAAGGTTCTTTACAAAACTTCACTTATATATATAATCGCATAAAAAGTTGAGATTGGGGAAGGTAGGGGTTCCTTTGGGAACGAGCAATGGGTAGTGCTGCTCATTAGTGTCAAAGTTTTCCCCAAGGGAAAGCCTTCTTGTAACTTCTCTATCAAAACGGACTTCTTGAAAAAAGAAATATATTAATTTCTAGTTAAATTTCTTAATCTTGTTTATTCTACTCTATACAGCCATTCATCGATCGCTAGCTGTTGGTAGCTAATGAATGCGGATGGCGAGACTCGAACTCGCAAGGGAAGCCCACACGCCCCTCAAACGTGCGCGTATACCAATTCCGCCACATCCGCAAGGTTCATCGTAATGAGTATAGCACAAACATTAATGAATTGGGATGAGATGCCACTCAAAATCAAAAAATTTTTGTTGGGGAATGAACTAATTTTAATGTTATGAGTGTAAGTGCCATAAGGCGCACAATACTCTTACACTTATAAACACTATACTGGGAGGCTGAAAACGCACTCTACAGTAACTTATAGAGGCAAAAAGCCAAATTCTTACCCTGACTTGGGAATGTAATTTGGTCTTATCCTGTGGTCATAGTGAGATGAGGCTCTGCGTAATTTCAACTTTGACGGCAGATTATGTCAATCTACCGAACTTATATCACTGCTAGAAGATGAAGTTTGACAAAATATTAATTGCCAATCGGGGAGAAATCGCTCTTCGCATTCTCCGCGCTTGTGAGGAAATGGGGATTGCGACGGTTGCGGTACACTCCACCGTTGACCGAAATGCTCTGCACGTTCAATTAGCTGATGAAGCGGTTTGCATTGGAGAAGCGGCTAGCAGTAAAAGTTATCTGAATATTCCCAATATTATTGCTGCTGCTTTGACACGTAATGCGAGTGCTATTCATCCCGGTTATGGTTTTTTGGCAGAAAATGCTCGATTTGCAGAAATTTGTGCCGATCATCACATTGCTTTCATCGGACCTTCTCCGGAAGCAATCCGGTTAATGGGTGATAAATCCACGGCAAAAGACACCATGCAAAGAGCTGGAGTCCCCACAGTACCGGGTAGTGACGGTCTGCTAGACTCGGAAGAAGAAGGATTGGCGATCGCCCAAAAAATTGGCTACCCCATCATGATTAAAGCCACAGCAGGTGGCGGTGGTAGGGGGATGCGTTTGGTGCGTTCTGAGAGTGAATTTATCAAATCTTTTCAAGCAGCGCAAGGCGAAGCCGGAGCTGCATTTGGTAATTCCGGAGTTTATTTAGAAAAATTTATTGAGCGTCCCCGCCATATTGAATTTCAAGTATTAGCTGATAACTACGGTAATGTCATTCATTTGGGCGAACGCGATTGCTCAATCCAGCGTCGCAATCAGAAACTTTTAGAAGAAGCACCCAGCCCCGCGCTAGATTCAGAGTTACGCTCAAAAATGGGACAAGCGGCTGTGAGAGCGTGTCAATTTATTAATTACAGTGGCGCGGGAACTATCGAGTTTCTCTTAGATACGTCGGGTCAGTTTTACTTTATGGAAATGAACACTCGGATTCAAGTTGAACATCCCGTGACAGAGATGATTACGGGTATAGACTTAGTAGCCGAACAGATCCGTATTGCTCAAGGAGAACGGCTGACACTCCAGCAAGACCAAGTTGTCTTGAGAGGTCATGCGATCGAGTGTCGTATCAACGCCGAAGATCCAGAACACGATTTTCGCCCCTCAGCCGGACGTATCAGCGGGTACTTACCCCCAGGAGGTCCCGGAGTCCGAATTGACTCCCACGTCTATACCGATTATCAAATTCCCCCGTACTACGACTCCCTCATTGGTAAGTTAGTGGTTTGGGGTCCGGACCGTTCCACTGCTATCAAGCGCATGAAGCGTGCATTACGAGAATGCGCTATCACGGGATTGCCCACCACTATCGGTTTCCATCAAAAAATTATGGAATACCCACAGTTTTTACAGGGTAATGTCTATACCAATTTTGTACAGGAAATGAAAGGGCTTGGATAGTGGTTGGTGGTTAGTAGTTAGTGGAACAACTAACCACTAACCACTAACTCCGAGCCAGCATGGTTAGCAGTCCCTGCTGACCTAACAAAATTTCTCGCAGAAAGCTACAAATTCCCACCCAAATGATTGGGGTGATGTCTACTCCACCCAAAGGCGGTACTATCTTTCGCAACGGAGCTAAAAAAGGTTCGGTAGGCCAAGCGACTGCGTTGAAAGGAAAACGATTCAGTTCTGCTTGAGGATACCAAGTCAGAACAATGCGAATAATGAACAAAAACATCATCAGCCCCAATACCGGACCGAGAATCCAAACAGCAAGGGTAGCACCAGACATGATATTAGCTTGACTCTTCCATCAGAATATAGAGCGAAAATGAGAGCAAAAGCGATAAGATTTTAAGCTTTGTAAAGCACTCTCTATAATTCTAATTCTTTTACCTGAGTTTTCTCCACCTAAAACAACATGGGAGCGCGGGAGCCTCGTTAATTTATTACGAGGAGGAAGCGCCCTAACTCCTTACGGAGACGCTTCGCGTTGCGAAGCTATGCCCGCAGGGCTATACGGGTTCAGCAGTCGTCAGGGCGCGGGAAACCCGCGAAGCTCGCCGGAAGAGTACTCTTCCCGGCAGACTTCGCGCCTGCAACGCTGCTATCACGACCAAATGCAGTTTTAACTGCCGTCAGAGAGAGTTTGCGCCCACTCCTCTATAACCTCGCTAGCGCTAGTATTTCTTGTTTTTGCGAGGGCCTGAATTTTCATCCATGCACTAGGAGTCAAAAGAATCGTTCTCTTAGTCTTGAGCTCATCATGTAGGACAGGTATATTTCTTAACCTTTTTTTGCCTTTTTCTGTTGTCATAGTTAGAACCGACGTGTATACTAAATACAAGCTAAAAAGTATCGGGAGCTGATAACAAGTGCAAGTTAGGTGGAACTTTAAGTTCAAACCAAATCAGTCTCAAAAAATACAAATGTCTCAATGGTTAGTTACATTGAGGAAGCACCGTAACTTTGCACTTCGGCAACGCGAAATTGGCTATAGTACCAACAATCAAAATGCTGAGACTCCTGTTATTTATGCTATTGGTAGTTGGTGCGATATTGAAACGAGAGTTGAATATGGTTCGTGCTGTCCATTAACTTGCCCGGTTCTCAAACACGGCGTTATACCAGAAAATTTAGACCTAGCCTTGAAGACAGCCAATGGTGTTGTTAAGTGGGACAACGCTTCTGGTATTCAAATGAAAGTGACTACGCGGCTACGTCATGAGCGTGAAAGCTTCGCAAATATTAACTCTGACGTTTTGCAACGGAATATTGCTAAACTTGACAGTGCTTTCAATAATTTTTGGAAGAATGGGCGCAGTTTCCCTCGCTACCTTCGCGTTTTAGATTGCTTTGAATATAAGCCAGAGCAAGTTAAATTAATCTCCGTTAAGAAAAGTTATGGTATTGTCTACTTACCTTGTGTTGGTCATGTAAAATTTCACAACAGCAGAGATTTTTCAGTTATCAAGAAAATTAGAACTTGCACTGTCAAACGCTCTGGAGGTTATTGGTTTATCTCAATGTTGGTTGATATACCGGGTGAATTACCAAAAGTTAAATCACTCGATGAAGTCAAGTCAGTGGTTGGGGTGGATGTGGGTGTAAACGTGCTTGTTGCACTCTCTAATGGCAGTTTTGTTGAGAATATACGACCCGCAACAAACGATAGAACTAAGAGACGGTTAACTATCAGACAACGTGCCATTAATCGCAAAAAAAATGGTTCTAATAACAAAAAGAAGATAGCTGAAAAACTTGCCAGGACGACTCACAAGATAGCCTTAAAGCGAGATGGTTATAACTGGCAAGCCGCAAGTCAGGTTGTCAAAACTGCCGATGCCATTGGTCGCGAAAACCTCAACATTAAGGGAATGGTCAAACGTGCTAAACCCAAACACGATGGTAAAGGTGGTTATAAGAAGAACGGACGCTCTCGGAAATCAGGTCTTAACAAAGCCATCCTTGATTGTGCCTGGGGAGATTTGTTTAACAAGATTGCGTGGTTAGCTGCTAAGTCTGGTAAGCCAGTTGTTGCTGTTAACCCAAAGAATAGTAGCAGAGAATGTCCAAAATGCGGTCACATTGATAAAGCAAACAGAGAAGGGCAGAAGTTTATTTGTACTAATTGTCAGTACACCGAGCACGCAGACACCAAAGCGTCTCGGACAATTGCTCAACGAGTGGGATTGGTCTTTCCCAAAAACGTCAAAACGACCCTACCTGCGGACTGCGGGAAAGTTATGCCTGTGAAGATGAGCCAGTGCTCGGCTAGGGTTTCCCAACTTGAAGCAACTGGCGTATCGCTGCCAATGGGCGGGGAGTCTAGGAACCATGCCTGCGGGGTGATAGGTACTCAGTTAACTCTATTTGATTTAGCTGGGTATACTAAACCCGACAACCGGAAATCTAAGAGATACGGCAGAAACTCTTAGAGAATCCGCGTCACTTTAGTGCGCGGAGTGTCAATTGTTGCTTCCTTGTAATAGAGCGAATACTCGACCTCAGTCACATCTAGGTAGCTTCTCAAGAATCTGCTACAGTATTAAAATTGAAGTAGCTTATGTAAAAAAAGGTTGAAATCTATGACACCCTCTTTATCAAATTTTCTTTGGAGTCTATTCTGGGGTACTGCTATTGTCGTTATCCCCGTAATAGTAGGATTAGTTTTTGTTAGCCAAAAAGATAAAATCGAGCGTTCATAAAAGATTTCAACAAGCGTGAAACACTCGCTCGTTCAAGTGAGAAAATGGTTTCGGAGGCGCAGGTAACTGCGTCTCTTCTTTCAAGATGCCCCAATTACAGCAAAACTGACAGTGGAAAATTTTTTGGAATCAGTTAATTTCGCTTGGACATAGCAATAATATAGAGTAACCAGTTACAGTAGAGTTTTAAGTTTTAAGTCGTTAACATAGATTTGTTATTAGGTACAACAGCAATGCTAATGTTCGGGCTGAACTCAGCCAGTGTTCTGGCTCAGGTAAATTTTGGGGCGAACTCAGCCAGTGTTCTGGGAATCTTCCTGGCTGTGGCTGGAGCGGCGCTCTATTTTCTTCGCTCAGTACGCCCAGAGCTTTCCCGCGACCAAGATATATTTTTTGCGGCTGTAGGTTTGCTGTGCGGTTTTATTCTTATATTCCAAGGATGGCGTCTCGACCCAATTCTACAATTTGGTCAGTTGCTTTTGGCGGGCTCGACGATTTTCTTTGCCGTTGAAAGTATTCGCTTGCGGGGGATCGCCACACAACAAGCCAAACGCAACACTCCAATTGTGGATGATGAACGAGAGGTGAGCGATCGCCCTTCATATACTAGAAGACCAAAATACAAGGCAGAAATGGAAGCCGATCTCGATCCCCTGCCTTACTATGAAGAGGACGAAGCGCCACCAAGAAGAATTCCAGGTAGCAGGGATTCTCGCTCATCTCGGGATGATTACTACGATGATGAAGCTCCACGCCGGATAGAACGTCGCAGTAGTAGCGAAAGATCGAATACGGACAAACCTCGCCGTCGGAGTAACTCTCGTCCAATACGTACACCGGAAAGGTTTGATGATAACGATTGGGAGACTTCATCTAAACCAGCAGTAGATGATTGGGATAACTCTTCGAGTGAAGAAAAAAGACCTTCCCGGCGCAGTACCAACGGACCCGTTCGACCAACAGCGACAGAAGACGATGTTCCACCCAGACCCAGAAGGCGTCGTCCCCCCAGTGATTCAACTTACCGAGTTGAACGCCAAGACGATGACGCGATCGCCACGGATTACGTAGATTACAAACCTCTCGATCGTCCGCTCGACCGTCCAAATCGCTCAAGCGACGAACAAGATAATTCAGTAAATTTTGATGATGATGTTTAAATAGATCTGGGGAAAAGTTGCAAACACAAGCAACAGAAAAAAGTTAAGGTGAAAAAAATTACACCTAGATTTCGGCTCCAAAGACAACTTCGTTGGAGTCTTTGTTTAACATTAGCAGGTATGCTTGTATCCTGCAGTTACAACGATCTTCCTACAGGACCAACTTCTCTCAACAGTCGCTCTACCGAACAGCAACCAGCGTTGAGTGGAAATGGTCGTCTTTTGGCTTTGGTATCCAATCGCAATGGCAGTCATCAAGTGCTGTTGTATGATTTGCAACAACAGCAGTTTGTGAGTACACCGGGCTTAAATCGACCTGAAACTATTGTAGAAAGCCCCAGTCTCAGTTACACGGGGCGTTATATAACTTACATGACCAGTGACCAAGGAAGACCGGTTGTAGCGCTCTACGATCGCGTAACGCAACAGTCGCAAATCCTCACACCTATCTATCGCGGTTGGGTGAGAAATCCCAGTATCAGCCCCGATGGGCGCTATGTTGTCTTTGAATCTGCTAGTCGCGGTCAATGGGATATTGAAGTCCTAGACCGAGGTCCAGATATTGAGTTAGATATTGACAATGGAGCGACTGTAACGGGGATTGGGGAGTAGGGGAATAAGGGGAGACAAGGGAGAATGACCTTTTGACAGATGACAAATAACAAATGACAAATGACCAAACCCTTTATTATATTTGCTGTTGTAAGTTTGTTGGGTGGTTGTGTTGGCTACCCTCGTTTGTTGAATTATCCTGTCGATCCCGGAGGGCGCAGTCTTAACAGCTTGGGATCGGAGTTAAATCCCCAAGTTTCCAAACGGTATGTTGTTTTTACAACGGATCGTAGGGGTAGCCAAGATGTGTATATGTTTGACAGACTAACGAATAATTTGGTTGATTTGCCTGGTTTAAATTCTTTTGATACGATCGCATCCCATCCCTCTGTAGCTGAAAATGGTCGCTATATTGTTTTGTGTGCTAACCGTCAGGGACGGTCGGGAATTTTTCTCTACGATCGAGAAACGCGTCAATTACGCAATTTAACTGCTAACTTGCAAGCAGAAGTTCGCAATCCAACTATTAGTGCTGATGGAAGTCGGATTGCCTTTGAGTCTAGCGTCAATGGTCAATGGGATATTTTAGTTTATAACCGTTCCGGACAACCTTTAAATATACCTCAAGAACCTCGATAAATTGGGAATGGGGGATTGGGGACAAGGGAGAGGGGGTAGATAAGGGAGAGGGGGTAGACAAGAAGATTCTACCTTATCTCCCTTGTCCCTAGTCTGCACTCTCCACTTTCTGTACTGCTTCAATGAGAGACCTCACTTGCTCGGTACCTTCTGAAGGTTCAAATGTTAGTGGGAATTTTCTTCGCACGAGCATTCGCAAACCGAGAGGAGCAATACTTAACAATCCTTTTAAATCTTTTAGGTAATTGCCAACAACTTGTAAACCAAACTGACGTTCATCGAGCCAACCGCCTTCTTTGACTAATTCCACTAATACTTTACGGTGACGAATGGAACGACTGTCAGTTGCTTGTTTGCGATCGAGAACTTCTTGTTTGATTTTAGTAATTTGATCTAATGGTGCAACACCCATTGGACAAACAGAATTGCAGTAAAGACAGCGAGTGCAACCCCAAACTCCTTTAGTTCCTTCGTTATATTCTTCTAATCGAGTTTCGGTTTTGCTATCGCGAGAGTCTGCTACCATGCGGTATGCTTTGGCAAGAGCATGGGGACCAACAAAATCTGAATTCACTTCACGAGCGTTACATTCCGAGTAACACGCTCCACACATGATGCAATTTCCCGTTTCATCAAGACGCGATCGCTCTAGTGGTGTTTGTAAGAACTCTCGTTCTGGTACGCTTCGTCCTGCTGTACTCACATAAGGAGTTACTGCTTCTAAGTTATCCCAAAAACTGGTCATATCAACCACTAAATCTTTGATAACAGGCATATTACCTAGTGGTGCTATTGTGATTTCTGGGATAACATTTGTAGGGCTTGCTGGTGTTTGAGCGCTTTGCGTGTGAGAAATTTCGCTGCCTACATTTTCCTTACAAGCCAAAGCCGAGCGCCCATTTATTCTTACAGCACAACTTCCACAAATTGTATTGCGGCAATTTTTGCGAAATGCTAAAGTTCCATCTTGCTCCCACTTAATACGATTCAGACAATCGAGGATGGTGTTTCCCGGTTCTACATCCAAAACGTAAGTTTTTACCACAGGTGAGGAATTTTGTTGCTGTCGTATGACCTTAAAAAGAACTTCCATTACCACTATTAATAAAGAACTTCTACCTAGCTTATGAAATTCTTCTCACTCAATGGCTCTACTTCCACAAGCGAGTTCCACCTTGGTGTCCATCATTCATAGCTAGCTGTTAATAGACTGACGATTGTAGAGACAAGAAATTTCCGATCTCTACAATAATAAGGATAACCGCGAAAATTTGAATTGTAACTTACCCAAATAGGCTAGCACCTATTGGGTCATAGGGAGGGGGTAAGGGGACAATAGGGATGTTGAGGATAATGACTTATGCTATCCCCTAACTAAAAATATCTGTTGCAAAATACCTCTATCGGTTATAACTGTATCTTCATGTAAACACAAGTGAGAGGCGTTAACCTAAAAAAACGTACTTTGCAATGGCACACAAGCACTTTTTTGGTTATATAGAATTGTTAAACGGCATTATATGAACATTGTGACCTCTTAATCAAGAAAGTCTTGGTTTTCACTCACTGCACAAAAGTGTATGTCTAAATTCAATGAATTTTTATAAAACTCGTACAGGAATACTCATCCCAAGGGTAGGGATTAAGATAAAAGTTTGTACGGCAAGTTTAATTCAAAATTAAACAACTATTTTGCTATTATTAAACCATGCTAGTATTTAATATGAAATTACAAAGCAACAAAACCAGTATCAATCGCCATAGATGTGCGGCTGTTACTGCTTTGTTTCTTAGTAATATTGTAGAGAGCAGAAATTTCTTGTCTCTACAGGCAGGATAAAAGGGTGTACATCTGCACAACCTCCCAAAAGCTACTTATGCTGTCAAAAGCTTGAGAGTACGAATGGGGAAAACCTTTCGTCTCAAAGCCAAAAAAGCAAAGCTAGAAAAGTGGAAAGACCACTTTTTATTGGGTTCATGACTTATTAGGGGTCAAAGTCAGTGGCAATAAAGTTGGAAGAAATTCCCCACCACGTTTTGCCTCCCCAATTTGTAAAGGTGGTCGAAAGTGACGCCGCTACAGCAGTGCCAAAAGAAAGATTGATTTCATTTCTGATGGCAAATGATGGCTACAAGTGCCGTAAAACTACCAAAATAAATGCCTGTGACAACTGCTACATGATAAGTGTTGCGGATAACCATAATAAAGGTTCTTAGGCTACCCGTGTAAAGGTTTTGAGTAGCGCTGTGCAGATGTAAAAAAGCCAAATACTGGCAAAAAGACAAATTTTATCAATTCGGCGAGAGTGAGGATCTTTGAAGCATAATGACTGAAACTGCAACCGCACCATTAACCGGTAAAGCACTGCTTGCAAAGGTTAAAGAACTATCCAATTTACCACGGCGAGAAAGAGCCAAGCAGTGCGGTTACTACACAGTTACCAAAAATAACCAAGTCCGTGTCAATCTTACTGATTTTTATGATGCTTTGCTGTCAGCTAGGGGTATTCCCTTAAGCCCAGAAGCACCAAAAGATGGTCGCGGACGCGAACCGACATACAGAGTCAGCGTACACCAAAACGGTCAGATTGTTATTGGTGCAACTTACACCAAAGCAATGGGCTTAAAGTCAGGTGATGAATTTGAAATTAAGTTAGGATACAAGCATATTCACTTAATTCAAATTGACGCTGATAAGAAGTTGCTCTCATCAGATGATTCAGATTTAGATGAAGAGGACATCGAAGACGAAGAGGATTTTGATGAGGATGAAGATGAGGACGAAGAGGAAGATTAAATTTTTTTATAGTAAAGGCAAGTTTAGAGCAAAAGCTTGATGGCTTGTCTCAATATAGAAAAAATTGAAATTCTCCGAAAAAGTTAAAAAACTTCGTACAAAATAAAACGATGGGACTGTTGCAGTTTTAAGAAATTTTGATAAAAGCTTGGTTAAGAATAGACAAAAGCTCAAGAAGGGTAAAGTTGAAACGGGAAAAGTAAAGATAAAGTATGATACAAAAGTATGAAATACTTTATGTTTCACCTGACAATTCACACCCTAGCATTGAAAAATTTGTGTTCTGCTGAGCGAGAGATCTGATATGCAACAAGTCTGTCGTATTTTTTTGCGCGATCTCATAGCATTATTAGAGCCATCAGCCAACTTATTGCTGCCATCATTACAAGATGCACCAGCGTTAGTTGTAATGATGGCTTTTTTTCTGGCGTGGATTATCTGTTGGTTACCATTAGCGGTAATCTCAGCGATCGCTATTAAATGGAAACCCTTTCAACCTCTACAGCCACAACAAAAGTTACCCCTACTGATTCCTCTCTACCTCCTAGCTCCCTTCATGCTTTGGGGTACGAGTTTGTTGACAAAAACCTCTTTTTCTGAATATGGTTTGTCTGGAAGTCTTTCTACTTTTTATTCTTTAGCTTTGGGTTTCGCCGTGGGAGCACTGGGTATAACAGTGGTATTTTCTTGTCAAATACGGTTGGGATGGTTGGCTTTTCAACAAACAAACCTCAAGCAAGTGCGCCCCATTTTACTACCTATATTGTTAGTTGCCTTATTAGTAGGAGGTGTGGAGGAGTTAATTTTTCGCGGTTTTCTCGTGACTGAATTGGGTAAGGATAGCTCTATTTGGATAGCAGCGCTCGCCGGAAGCTTAATTTTTGCCTTGCTACATCTTGTTTGGGAGCAGCAAGACACCATACCGCAATTACCCGGACTTTGGTTAATGGGAATGGTATTGGTATTAGCACGGCTTGCAGATAGGGGTAGCATAGGCTTGGCTTGGGGTCTGCATGCGGGATGGGTTTGGGCGATCGCATGTTTGGATACAGCCCAACTTATCAATCCCACGGGTTCTGTATCTAAGTGGGTGACGGGTAAAAATCAAAAACCTTTAGCTGGAGTGGCGGGTGTTCTTTGTTTGCTCCTGACAGGAGGGATTCTCTGGTTGATGTTGAGATATTGAAACAAAGACAAAGCTGCGAACAGACTACTCCCTTGTTTGAGGAGGATTACGGAATGGAGGTATTTGGTTCTGTAGTTCTTAACAGACAAATAAAACCGAGGTTAACTGGCAAACGGGTAAAAGCCTGAAAGACAGTGCAACTTCATATTACTTTTAATTTATTAACTTTAAACTTCTTATACTCATCTTGACCGTGCTGCTTAAAAAAAGCGTGCGGTCTTATAAATTATTTTTTCTAAATCATTGAAGAGACTTGTATTGTATAAAGATTTTATAAAAGCAGTACTAAACTATACGAGATACTACCAAGCTAGTGCTACCATTTCTCGTGTATCTGCTCGATGCGGACAAAAAACTAAACTATTAAAAATCCTCAAAATTACGCTCTATTTATACATAATTTCCTTATAGCATCGCAAAACTTTACGGATAAAAACTAAACTTCACGTAGTTTAAAAATAGACCGTTGTGTAGATTAACAACTATGTACTGAGTAGTATTGTAGAAGGGGAATACCGTGCTAGCACCGTTACCTACTGCAGTTTCTAAAGTGCATAAATGAATTAAACTAACACCAATTCACAGTAAGGGTGATGCCGTAATGAATCTAGCGGATTGTTAATTTTTTGTAGTCCACACAGAATTGACTCAATAAATAATGCACATTCTGATTTACTCCTACAACTACTATCCAGAACCGATTGGAATAGCTCCATTGATGACCGAACTGGCTGAGGGGCTTGTCAAGCAAGGTCATCAAGTTAGGGTGATTACGGGTATGCCAAATTACCCCCAGAGAGAAATTTATCCGGCGTATCGTGGAAAGTGGTACGTAACAGAACAGAAAAATGGTGTTACTATTCAGCGCTCGTACCTGCGTATTAAATCCAAACCGAATTTGCTGGATAGACTTTTACTGGAATTGAGTTTTGTGTTTACAAGCATACCGCAAGCATTAAACGGCTGGCGACCGGATATCATTCTTTTGACAGTACCTCCGTTATTGGTATCATTACCAGCCAGCCTCTTAGGTTGGCTGTACAACTGTCCGGTAGTACTGAACGTACAAGATATTCTTCCAGAGGCGGCTGTACGCGTTGGACTATTGAAAAACAAATTGATGATTCGAGCCTTGGAAGCTTTAGAGAAGTTTGCATACAGACGCGCTCATACCATTAGCGTCATTGCTCATGGTTTTTTAGAAAATTTAGTCAGTAAGGGAGTCCCCATCCAAAAAATAGTTTGTATCCCCAACTGGGTGAATGTCAATTTCATCCGTCCTTTACCAAAAGAGAAGAACTATTTTCGGGCTGAACATCAGCTTGAAGGAAAATTTGTGGTGATGTACTCGGGCAATATAGCACTGACACAAGGTTTAGAAACAGTCATAGAAGCAGCAATTTCGTTGCGCCACAATCCAGAAATTGTCTTTGCGATCGCAGGTGAATCCAAAGCCCTCCACTGGTTGCAAAAATACTGTTTGGCATCTCAAGTCACTAATGTTTTGCTTGTACCGTTACAACCTCGAGAAAAACTGCCAGAAATGTTAGCTGCTGCTGATGTTGGGTTAGTCGTGCAAAAGAGCAATGTCATTTCTTTCAATATGCCTTCTAAAATTCCACTCCTGTTAGCTTCCGGTCGCCCGATATTAGCTAGCGTTCCTTCGACAGGTACAGCGGCGCGATCGGTAATTGAAAGTGGTGGAGGTATCGTGGTAACTCCAGAATCACCAGATGCTTTAGCCAAAGCAGTACTATACCTATATAACAATCCTAAAGTTGCAACTCAACTTGGCAATAAAGGCAGACACTTTGCGATTGAGCGTTATTCTTTTGAGCAAGCTTTAAGAAATTATGAAGCTCTATTTTCTAGAGCGATCGAAAGCGAAGAACAGAATTTAACGATCTTACCAGCAGTGAAGGCCGATGAATCTGCCAATCCAGATTTCCTAGAGCGACGTGACAGAAACATCGGAATCCCCCATTAAACACTGTCAAGAGTACACCCTTATTGCGGATTTAAAATGATTTGCTTTTGATACTCTTGCTCGGTCATAATATCTAGGGTGCTTTCGAGCCTGTCTAGAAAGACAATACCATCAAGGTGATCGGACTCGTGTTGAAAAATTCGAGCCACAAAATCTGTAAGTTCTTGCTTTTGAAGTTTGCCATTTCTATCCATATACTCAACTTCAATTGCTTGATATCTGGGAACGAAACCTCGAATTCCCGGAACACACAAACAACCTTCCCAACCTTTCACGACTTCAGCCGAATGTGCAATGATTTTGGGATTTATCATAGCAGTTGGTTCCATGTCTGGAGCATTTGGGTATCTGGGATTGGGACGAGATGCAACAATAAACAAACGTAAGGATTCTGCAACTTGGGGTGCAGCAATTCCTACACCATTAGCTTTCTTCACTGTTGCGATTAAACCGTCTATCAGCTTTTGAATGCGCTCATCATGAATATTTTCAATTGCGGAAGCTTTCTGACGTAGAATGCGATCGCCTAGTTGAACGATTGGAAGTGTTTCTATTTCAGACATAGGAAATAGGAGTTAGGGGTGAGGGAAAAAACGATTAACGATCGCGACGAACTGGCAATGGTGCGGGACGGATTGCTATTTGTGTGGTTTGTCCGTCACGTTGGACTTGTAATTGTATTGTTTCTCCGATCTTGCTACCTTCCACGATTCTTTGGACGTCCTCTATTTTTGTAACAGATTGGTTGTTAATACCTTGAATAATATCACCTTGTCTGAGACCTGCCGAGGCGGCGGGAGAACGGGGAACAATGTCAACTAACAGAACTCCTTTACTAGCAGTAATATTAACCTCAGCGCCGGAGTTGATTTTGTCTCTCAGTTCTGGTGTCAGCGTTACCATCTGAATACCCAAATAAGGATGGTCTACTTTTCCCTTGGAAATCAATTCTCGAGCTATTCGCTGCGCTGTGTTGATGGGAATGGCAAATCCCAATCCTTGAGCACCCCGGATAATAGCAGTGTTCATACCAATCACTTCACCGCGAACATTTAATAACGGTCCGCCCGAGTTACCGGGATTAATAGCTGCGTCGGTTTGAATGTAATCCACTCGCTTATCGGTAGCGCCAATATCACTACTAGAACGTCCTGTAGCACTGAGAATTCCTGAAGTTACAGTGTTATCTAACCCTAAAGGATTCCCAATGGCAATCACTGCTTCTCCCGGTTGCAAGTTCTCTGAGTTACCAAGAGGGACTGTGGGTAATTTGCCAGCATCTATCTTAATAACCGCCACATCCGTTACCGGATCTTCACCAAGTACGCGTCCTTCAAATTCACGACCATCTTTTAATTTTACTGTAACGCGATCGGCTCCATTAACCACATGGGAGTTAGTTAGAATTTGACCTGCAGAGTTAATAATAAACCCAGAACCGCTTCCCTGTTCTACTCTTTGTCTTGGTTCTGATGGTCGCATATCCCCGAAGAACCTTCGGAAAAATGGATCGTCAAATTCTTCTGGTAACTGCTGCGAAATTGTCCTGGCTGCATTAATACGAACCACAGCCGGTCCTACCTTTTTGACCACTCCCACAACAAAGTTAGGGTTCTCAGACCCCGAAAATATGGGAGCGACAACTGGGGTAGTGTTTTCGTTAGTGCTTTGAGGTGTGTTGTCACCTTGAGCTTGGGACTCTGCATTGGGTTTTTGTGCTTCAAGAGTTATAGCTGGTATGGAACAACCCCCAAGAGATGCCACTGTTATGCTACATAGTAGCATAAAGACAATTTTGGGCGTTGAAGAAAGTTGAAGCGAAAAACGTTGATTGTCGTCTTTTTTGGTTTGGAATTCACGGTCTTTTGTCTTCATCTGTTGTTGTCTTCTCCTGGAAGATCGGTGGATGGTAAAATCTTGGCTACTGGGGAACACAAGAATATATAGCTTACATATATGTTTCGGTTCATAGCATAGTTTGTTAAATTTGTGAGTTGCTCATCTTTCATTATTGTGACGATCGCACCCGTATTGGTGGTAAATTATGGAAATGCCCATAGACAGTCTGTGGAATCAGGTACTGGAACGCTTGCAGCTAGAGCTATCCCGTCCCACCTTTGAAACCTGGATTAAAACCGCCAGTGCTGAGCAATTTGAAAACAATTGCTTGGTAATTCGCACTCCCAATCCATTTGCTCGCAATTGGTTACAAAAATATTACATAAAAACCATTGCTAATGCAGTACACGATATTCTCGGTTATCGCGTGGATATATATATAACGGTTGGGAAAGGGGAAGAAGTTCCCAATCTCGAAGACACCGAGGTTTCTTGGGAAATATCCACTCAAGATCCAACTCCTGAAAAAGTGACCAATCGGACCAAAACAGCAGAATTAAATCCAAAGTACGTTTTTTCGCGATTTGTTGTTGGTGCTAACAATCGGATGGCGCATGCGGCTTCCCTTGCGGTAGCTGAATCTCCAGGGAGAGAATTTAACCCCTTGTTTTTATGTGGCGGGGTAGGCTTGGGGAAAACGCACCTCATGCAAGCGATCGGACACTATCGATTGGAGATTCATCCCGATTCCAGCATATTTTATGTCTCCACCGAACAATTCACAAACGATCTCATCACTGCTATCCGCAACGATAGTATGCAAAGTTTCCGCGAGCATTATCGTGCTGCGGATGTGCTCTTAGTCGATGATATTCAGTTTATTGAAGGTAAGGAGTACACCCAAGAAGAGTTTTTCCACACCTTTAATACTTTACACGAAGCAGGTAAACAAGTCGTCTTGGCATCGGATCGCCCTCCCAACCAAATTCCTCGCTTGCAAGAAAGGTTGTGTTCTCGATTCTCCATGGGATTGATAGCTGATATCCAACCTCCAGACTTAGAGACGCGGATGGCGATTTTACAAAAGAAAGCCGAGTATGAAAATATTCGCCTTCCAAGGGATGTTATTGAGTATATTGCCTCCCACTACACTTCTAACATTCGAGAATTAGAAGGAGCGTTAATTCGTGCAGTGGCATATATTTCTATTTGGGGCTTACCCATGACAGTAGAAAGTATTACTCCCGTTTTAGAACCACCAACTGAGAAGGTAGCAACAACACCAGAAGTCATTTTATCAGTTGTTGCGGATACTTTTGATGTATCAATAGAAGACTTGAAAGGAAATTCGCGACGGCGAGAAATTAGCTGGGCGCGTCAGATTGGAATGTATCTCATGCGCCAACATACCGATTTGAGTTTGCCGAGAATAGGAGAAGAGTTTGGCGGTAAAGATCATACAACGGTGATCTATAGCTGTGAAAAAATTGCTCAACTGAAAGAAACCGACCAAAATTTGGTGCAAACTCTACGTCAATTGAGCGATCGCCTGCGTGGGTCAAAAGCATAATAAATGCTTCGTGCTATCTATCTGCCTTTCTTCTTCTAAATGTTAAGTAAAGTATAAAAAATCTTTAAGCTAATATTAGCTTGTGGAAAGTTTATTATTTTTTGTGGAAAACTAACACAAAATCTGTGGAAAACTTCACACCTTCGGTGGAAAACTTTATTTTAAGTATAACTACCCTGTGGAAAAACCCCCTATGTTTTCCACAAGTTATCCACAGGCTAGCGTTCAAAAATAAAGATGTGAGGTAAGTTTTCCACAACAGCGATCGGCAATCGGCGATCGCTCACCGATTTATCCGCATACTTAAAAGTGGGGAATTTAAATAACAAATCAATTTCTTTTTCTTCCACTCCTCACATTTGCAACAAGGTGTTACCATATCCAACACACTTGCATTCGTTCGATCATGAAACTAGTTTGTACCCAAAGCGATTTCAGTACTAACCTCTCACTGACAAGCCGCGCTGTACCATCCCGTCCAACTCATCCAGTACTTGCTAATGTACTTCTACAAGCAGATGCGGAAACCAACCAAGTTAGCCTTACAGCTTTTGACCTCAATTTGGGTATCCGTACCAGTTTTAAAGCGGAGGTATTGCAGGGGGGAGCGATCGCAATTCCTGCAAAATTGTTGAATGATATTACTGCTCGTCTTCCAGAAGGAGAAATCACTTTAGAAGAAGAGTCAGCTGCTAAAGGAGATAACATTGGTGGGGAAGGCTTAATTGTGTCTCTAATGCCAAAAAGCGGACGTTATGAAGTACGAGCAATGGGAGCAGAAGATTTTCCAGAATTACCTGCGATCGAAAATGACACATCGATTCAGATTACCGCTAGTGCATTAATTGACGGATTGAAAGGTTCTTTGTTTGCAAGCAGTAGTGATGAAACCAAACAAATACTGACAGGAGTTCATCTCACAGTTCAACAAGACTCCCTCGAATTTGCGGCTACCGACGGACATCGTTTAGCTGTGGTACAAACGACAAACGAGAGTACAGATACAAGTAGCGATACCAACCTAGAGGTAACACTACCCGCTAGAGCCTTGCGAGAACTCGAACGGATGCTAGCCCACAGTGCATCATCAGATGAGTCTGTTACTATGTCTTTGGATCAAGGACAAGTTATTTTTGAATGGCTAAATCAACGCTTGACCAGCCGTACTTTAGAAGGACAGTACCCATCTTACCGTCAGCTTATTCCCCGACAATTTGAGCGCGAAGTCACTTTAGACAGAAAACAATTTTTGAGTACCCTAGAGCGAATTGCAGTATTAGCAGACCAGAAGAATAATATAGTTAAAGTCAGTATAGACAGTGAAGCGCAAGAAATCACCTTATCTTGTGAAGCTCAAGATGTGGGAAGTGGGAGAGAATCCTTACCAGCACAGATATTGGGTGAGGAAATAGACATTGCTTTTAATATTAAGTATCTGATGGAAGGTTTAAAAGCATTGCCCTCTACAGAAATTCAAATGCAATTGAATTCAAATCTGACTCCAGTAATTTTTACACCTGTAAGTGGGGTGAAAATGACTTATTTGGCTATGCCAGTTCAGATTAGGAATTAACTAGGCAGATTGCAAGCGAGTTTATACAGAGTATGGCAGCTTTTTATACCCAGCCATTTTTCTGACTCCTTTTAGCTTAGTTAGTTGTGCTTTTAGGCACTTATCGATCCCCCCTAACCCCCCTTAAAAAGGAGGAAAAATACTCTGAGTCTCCCAATTTATCTGGGGATTTAGGGGGACTTGAATGTTTTGCTACTGATGACAGGACTTTTCAAACATCTTCTAAGACAAGATGCAGAAACGCGTTCTTAGGTAGGATTAATATATCTGACGCCCTAACGAATGGAATTCGTGGCTATACAAACTAGGTGGTTATGAAATCAAATATAAGTGAAGAACAAATACATTTTCAACGCGACAATATTTCCTTGCGCTTAGGACACATAGCTTCAAATCTGGGACGATTGAGGACATTATGCCACAATAGTTATGAGAAAGGGGTATTGGATGTAATCGCCCAGACAAAAGATTTTATCGAATAGACGGCAGCAGAAATTGAGCCAGAACTTGCCGAGGAATTAGTCAATATTCAAGTTCAACTAGCACTGTGGGAGAGAACTTGGGACAATATTTGGTCAGACAATAAAAAACGCGGAGAACTAGCTACAACGGCAGAAACATACTCTGGACGTGTATTGGATATGTCAGGTTTTTTGTTAGAATCAACAACGTAGTTTAAACCACCAGGTCAACAAGTAATTAGCAATTAGCAATATACCAATTCATCTGTTTACTTAAGTTTCAAGAAATAGGTACCAAACTTTATAACAAAAAAAGTTATTTTACTACCTTTAGCCAAGCAAATATATCGGCGGGCGAAACCTGCCAGTCCCTCAAGACATCAAGAACGGGCAATATACTAGTATCATAGTGTACTTCAGGTAATTGATTCGGTTGAAATACCATCACCGATTTATCATCAGGATCAATGAACCAACCCAGTTTTGTCCCCTGTTTAACACAAAAAATAATTTTATTAATGACACGGTTAGGAGATTGGTCAGGTGATAGGATTTCAATAGTCCAGTCGGGGTAACTTTCAAATCTGTTGGCAATTTCCCCATCTTCATCAGTTGGGATGCGCGACCACTCAAACACCGCCACATCTGGAACTAACGACCGTCCGCCAAAGGTGCAGCGTAACTCAGTTAATGCTAAAGCTAACTTTTTTGGTTTCCCAAGCTGATTGATTGCGGATGCTGACTCTGTTTGGAGAATGCTATGTTTTCCTTGGGGGATTGGTTTTTGATAGATGCGACCGTCGAGATACTCACTAGCTGGTTTGGTTTCTGGTAGTTTCAGAAACTCCTCTAATGTCTTGTTGAAAGATACCTGAGTTGAAAGTGCCATAAGCAATTACTCCCGAAACAATCCTAGCGAACAAATAATTTAAGGTTTTTGCTTCTCTACTTCTGCAACTCGCAAATCGATTCTATCAAAATAACACGGCAGCGTGAGAACCCCTCTCTTTTAAGAAGGGAATGAAACGCGACACGTAGGACTTTAGTCCGTAAGACTATACGAATGGATTGGGAGGGCGATCGCCGTGTATGCGGATTTACTCCTGTTGCAATTATTGGAAATAATCTGCCAAGCATTGCCCTGTTTCACACCAATGAAGAAGAACGGTAATCTTATGGTGGGAAGGGAGTAATTAGATATTTTAAATATCTGTTGATCGTTAACGAATAAACCTATTTAATTGACAAACTAATAAATGTACAGTAGTTGAAGGATTATCGCTTTCTGGATTATGTTCATGATATTGCTTGAGCAGATTTTCTGCATTTTTGATAGCAGTCAGTTGCCGATTTTCTAATTCCTCATAAATTTTCTGACTGTTCTTTTGATATTTATAACCCAGTAATTTATTTAATTTTTTACAATAATCACTCCGAGGAATCCCCGTGTTAAGAAACTCAAAGTGCAAAACATACCATAGTTCAAAAGCCTCATTAGAATATGCTATATCAATTCCTACTTGTTTGGCTTTTGTAATAGCATGATTAAAATCTTCTTTAGTCCAAGAATCGCGGTCAAACACACACCAAACTTGGTCGTAATCTTCCTGGTTTCTTAATTATTGAGCTTTTTCGACTAGCTTACTTGGATTAAACCTTAACCCTCTAACATCAATAACATCCTTGGGTACACGAAAAGCGTTGAAGTAATTAGGTTCGGTTTTCTCTCCTTCGCAAACAATTAAAAACCTCTCGATAAGTTCTCGTGTTTCAATCTTTCTATCAGAGTAACCGCGCAAGTTATCTTTTTTCAAATGTCTTTTAGGCATCAGACTCATTTATTAGAGAAATTAGGTTACCAATAAAAGGAATAGCGCCATATCTACCTTTTATATAGTCGTTTTCAAAAGAAGTATCATTTTGAAGCTTAAACTCCACTAATGAATATAAATCCGTAGCTCCATATTTATTTTTTTCAGTAAACCAAATCTGATCTCTACGAAAGAGTTTATTGCTGAGTAGATTGGTATCATGAGTCATAAAAATTAGTTGTGCATTATTGGAATTAGTTTCAGTAGAGCTAAACAGTTCTACCATGGCACGGCTAATCAAAACGTGAAGTCTTGTATCAAGTTCATCAACTATCAGTACTTTACCATCCTTGAGAGTATCTACAATCGCTCCTGCCATAGCAAATATTTTTTGAGTTCCTTCAGACTCTTGCTCATCTAAGTTAAATAGCTCTGTGGAAACATGATTTCCCTGACTATCAAACTTTCTATGTACCGTATTAATAGATGTCACTTGATTATTTTTTTTAATTAAAAATCTTTTAACTTCATCTGGAATTTCTTTAGCTATACTGTCTAAAGTTACTTTTTCAACTTTTATATCGCTAATCCCTAAATCTAATTTCTTTATCAATTGAATAATTTCTTCTTTATTGTTATTTTTGTTGTCTATTAAACATTCTACTGTGTAATTTAAGAGACTGGAATCATCCAAACTAGAGACTATTCTTATTTTTCTCGTTAGCCAATCTAGTATTCTCTCAGCAATTTCAACATTAAATTGAGCGCAAACTGATATAAATAAGGCATTATGTCTGGTTTTTTGTTGAATTCCGTCTGCTTTGAATTTCTTAGAAAAGCTAATATTATCTCTATCGCGTACAAAAAGTTTTGTTTCTTTGATTTTAGGAACATAGAGCAACCATTCTGAAATTACTCTTTCTCGATCGGCTTCAAATCCATATCTGTACCTTTGCCCATCTAAAAGAAAAACAATCTCAAAAAAAGATGGTTCTGCTTCGGTTTCCGTACTGAGTCTAAACTTCTCAACACCTATTTTTTCCGTACTTTGAGTTTCTTTGGAGGAATTAATCATAAACCATCGCATAAAATTAAGAGCTTTGGCAAGATTACTCTTACCACTGGCGTTGGCTCCATATATTGCTGCACTTTTTAGTAGCTTAAGTTCGCGATTTACTGTAAAAAGATTATTTTCATCTAGCTTTTTGTCTTGAGCAGCAATGTTGGTTGCCACCATACTTAAAGTGACTTTGTCTTTAAACGATCTGTAATTGCCAACACTGAACTCGATTAGCATAATCAGTTTATCGGTGTTAGTAGGAAAAATAAATAAAAATGCACAAACACATAATAATAGCATTTAAACAGAGCATTAAGGCGGCGAAACACGGTTGATTGATGAACTCCCAACTCCCTCGCTGCACTTGCAAGGCTATGAGTCCGAGCGATCGCTTGAACTATCCGCAAATCATTCCAATCCAACATGGCGGCAGTATATTTGCAAAAATGCAAATCTGTTTATCAATTTTGCCATTATTCGTTGCACTTGTACGAATCACAATTAAACAAGACCAAAGCCTTTGGGCATAACCAGAGAACGAGCAACCACCATGAACAACCTCGAAATTGTTAAACGCCTCTATACCGCCTTTGCAGAGCGGGATACAAACACCATCCTCGAACTGTTTGACCCCAAAATTGAGTGGATACAAAATGAGGGTTTTCCACAGGGCGGTAAGCATATTGGTTCTGACGCAGTTATCAACGATGTCTTTGCCAAATTCCGGAAAGATTGGGAGATTTGGCAAGCTGTCGTTGACGAATGGCTTTCTGCTGGAGATACAATTATTGCTTTAGGTGAGTATCGCGGCATTCATAAGTCAACGGGCAAATCGATGACTGCTGCATTCGCTCATGTTTATAAGCTTAAAAATAGTCGGATTGTTAGATTCCAGCAGTACACTGATACACTGAAAATTGCCGAAGCCATGCAGCCAGAGCCAAACCAGCCTGCTAGTTAATTTAACAATTAAATTGCTGCAGAACGAGCCTCATCGACTTTAAGAGTTGTACCTGTGATGAATTTGGCGTCCTCTGAAATGAGAAAAGCAACGGTTTTAGCAAGTTCTATGTAAGATAGCGGACGACCCCACATCAAGTCGGATGGCACATTCCAACCTACTAACTCTTCCATGCTGTCTGCCACAAAAAAAGGAGCCACTGAGTTCATGCGAATTTTATCGACTCTATAACGCTTGGCGTATAGTTTGGTGAATCCTTCCATTGCAGTCCGGAGTGTCCCACTGAAAGGCGTTCCCAATTCTGGTTCTTGTGAATCACAAGCTGAGATATTGACGATCGCGCCTCCGCCCTGTTGGCGCATTGGTTCTGTCACCAATCTAGCAATACGGACAACACTTAAAAACAGCATTTCAAAATTTTCCGTCCACATTCTATCAGAGATATCGAGCAAATCAGGACGAGGAGGATCGCCGAAACTATTGACGACCGCATCGATCCGCCCAAATCGATCCAGCGTAGTTTGAACCAATCGCTCTAAATCTTGAAGGTTGGATATTGAACCTTGAACGGCAATTCCACTTAACTCTTGCGCTAAATCTAAAACACTTTCGCTTCGCGCCATCAATGAAACTATATAGCCCCGAGCAGCCAATTCTCGAGCACAACCTGCTCCAATTCCACGACTCGCCGCCGTAACGATCGCAACCTTTTTTGAATTCATCTTCTCACCTCGATTCATTGACTTAAAATCAGATTAGCCTTTGCCATTTAAGAAGAGAAGACTCTTATTTGGCAAAACATTTATGCCAAATAAGAACAAATGCTGACGATTTTGAATCAACTTGCTGAACTGATTGCTTTTGTTAAAAGCGTAGAGTTCAATAGTTTTAGTGCAGCGGCGCGATCGCTAGGTACAACCCCTTCTGCTATTAGCAAGCGTGTCGCGAAGTTAGAAAACCGTTTGGGAGTATGCCTCCTGCAACGAACAACTCGCTCCCTTCGTTTGACTCCTGAAGGCTTAGGCTACTACGAGCGCATTTCTCGACTGTTGCGAGAACTCGAAGAAGCGAATGATTCCGTTGTCTCAGGCGGTAAGCCATGCGGTAAGCTTACCATCAGTACATCACTTGACTTTGGACAATGGTTGTTAGTGCGGTCGATTCCAGAATTTTTAGCCCAATATCCGGAAATTCAGATTGATTTGCGACTGAGCGATCGCTTCGTCGATCTCGTTGTTGAGGGAATCGATATAGCAATTCGGTTGGGAGATCTCAAAGACTCCAGTTTGATTTACAGGTATTTGGGACAGACCCGATTTGTGCTTTGTGCTTCGCCCGCCTATCTAAAGGCTTACGGAACCCCAACCACACCGCAGGATTTAGCGCATCACAATTGTCTGCAATATGTATTTGATGGACAGCCCGTTTCTTGGGACTTCCTTATCGACAAAACGTGGCAAACTATTTCCGTGAGTGGCACATTCAATTCTGATAACGGTGGTGCATTGAAAAATGCGGCGATTGCAGGGTTGGGAATCACTCGGTTATTGAGTTTTCAGGTACAAGAAGAAGTTCAACAACAGCAATTAGAGTTACTCTTTCCAGAGCAATTTTTCCCAGGCTTAGTAGTCCAAGCAGTGTTCACTCATCAACGCAATCTATCCCCACGAGTCCGGGCTTTCCTGGAATATTTAACATCCTACTGCACTAAAGTTTTAACGTGAGTTCGATTTCTGCCTTCATGTACTAGAAATCTTTTGCTTCATCGGAATTTCAATCCAAAACTCAGTTCCCGAACCGACTTGAGAGTTGCATTTAAAAATTCCACTGTGTTTATCTACAATAATTTGGTAACTAATTGACAACCCCAAACCAGTCCCTTTACCGATTGGCTTGGTTGTAAAAAATGGGTCAAAAACTCTTTGGAGCAAATCCTGGGACATTCCCGGACCGTTGTCAGAAATGCGAATCACAACACTGGGAATACAACCGTCTATTTGACCTACAGATGTTGCGATCGCAATACTACCCTTTGGCGCTTCTGTTACAGACGCCGCATATTGATCCAAAGCATCAATAGCATTGCTGATAACATTCATAAAAACTTGATTGAGTTGTCCTGCATAGCACTCAACCAATGGTAGATCGCCATACTCTTTGATAATATCAATCCCAGGGCTGTCAGGTCTGGGTTTTAACCGATAGTGTAAAATCAGCAGTGTACTGTCAATTCCCTCGTGAATATCAACAAGTTTCATCTCAGCGTGGTCCAGTCTGGAAAAATTTCTTAACGAGAGAACAATTTGACGGATGCGATCGGTTCCTATCCTAATAGAAGAAAGTATCTTGGGCAAATCCTCTATAATAAAATCAAATTCCAGTGCTTCTGCTTGCTCGATAATCTCAAGGTGGGGGTTTGGATAATGTCGCTGGTAAAGTTCCAACATTGTTAGCAAATCTTCAGTGTACTCACTAATATGGGTAATGTTCCCATAAATAAAGTTGACGGGATTGTTAATTTCGTGAGCAACACCTGCAACCAGCTGACCGAGTGAAGACATTTTCTCAGTTTGAATCAGTTGAGTCTGGGCTTGCTGTAGTTCGTGCAGTGCATTTTGTAATTTGGCGGTACGCTCTTTAACTTGATTTTCTAAATTTGCATTGAGAGTATTAACTTGTTGGTAAATCTCACGCTGCTGAATTGCTAAGGTAAACTGCTTTCCCAAAGCTTGAGCTAATTCAAGTTCTTCTGGAGTCCATTCACGAGGCTGTGCTTTTCTGTATTCGCGCCAAACTTCAAATGACAAGCGCGGATACAATTGTCTTTCGTCGCGATCGAACCGTCCAGCCCAGAGAGTTTCTGTATCAACTTCGTCTCTAAAAATACTTAAATATCCTAGTAATTGCTGGCGGTATTGGAGGGGTAGCATCAAGATACTGCGAATCTTCGTAGGTCGGAAAGCAACTTGTAAATTTCGCAACTTTGGTGTTTTATAAATATCTGGAATAGCCCATATGTCGCAGTCTCCAGACCCATCGTAGTGTTCCTGCCAAACGCTATATTGCTCCATCAACTGATATCTGGCAATTTCCGGGACTAGGGGTTGTTGACCAATAGTATAAATTTTAATAAATTGCTCGCCTGCTTCCAAACATTCTGCCAAACTTCTCACCGTGTTGTTTTTAGCATCAAAAGCTTGATTCCTGATGCAAAGTCTGCCACCAGACCCTCCAAATGCTGTCACGGCTGCTTCTAAAGCTGGCTGCAACTCAACTACAGGCATTGAGTGTAATAAAGTGGCAACACGGTTGACAATAGCTTCTCGTTGTGATTTTTGATGTGCCTGGGTCAGTATGTTACTTTGCGCGATCGCGACTGCTAACTGATCTACAACTCTCTGTACTGCTTCAACATCATCTTCATCAAACACCCGAGAGCCTGAGTCATGAGACACCAACAATCCCCAAAGTTGCTCTTGATGGAAAATAGGAGTGATTAAAGAGGACGTCACTCCCATTGCAGTCAAGTATTCTAAATGGCAAGGATCGATCGGTCTGTATTGTATATTTTCCGAGTCGGTCTCTACTGATTCCAAATTACGTAATGGGCTGTGACCTATTTGCCGACTTGCAACATGAGCTACAGAACGCACTCGCGCCTTAATAAAATTTTCTCGCGCATGAAGGGGAATATCATCCGCAGGAAAATTCAGCCCCAGCAACGACGGAAGACAATATTTATGAATTGCTTCAGCAATCACTTGACCGCTATTATCAGGATGAAATTTGTAAATCAGTACGCGGTCAATACCCAACAAAGAACGTACTTCTGCGACTGTTGTTGTCAAAATTTCTTCTAAAGAAAGTGTTCGCCGAATATTGTTGACAATCCGGCGTAACAAATTTTCTTGTTCTAAACGAAGCTGTAGATCGTGTTTGGCTCTAGGAGACATTGCGTTTAGCCAAATAAATTCTGAAATAAGTTGGCATTAAAGGCTTGCACCTGTCGGTAAATTTCGTATTGCTGAATAAACAGAGCAAATTGCTTACCGATGGCTTGAGCCAGTTCAATGTCTTCAACAGTCCATTCACAAGCTTGCGCCTTTTTAGATTCTCGCCACACTTCAAATGACAAACGGGGATACAATTGCCGTTGATCGGGGTCAAACTGACCAGCCCACAGAGTTTCGGTATCAATTTCGTCTCGGAAAACACTTAGATAGCCGAGCAACTGCTGTCGGTGTTGCAAGGGTATCATCATGATGCTGCGAATTTTAGTGGGTTGGAACGCCATTTGCAGATTTCGCAATTCAGGTGTTTGATAGATGTCTGTAATCCCCCAAACATCAGAGTTACTGAATTTGTAACGCTCTTGCCAGACACTGTATTGTTCCATATGTTGGTATTTTGCCACTTCTGGCATCACGGGTTGCCAACCACAGGTGTAAAGCTCAATGGAAGGGTTCTCTTCATTCAAACATTCTGCCAAACTTTTCACCGTATCATTTTGCAAGCTAAAAGCGTGATGTCTGATACACAGCCGACCGCCAGTCCCAGAAAATGCCTCAACAGTTTCCTTTAAGGCTGATTGGAATTCAATGTTGGGCATTGAATGCAGTAGGGTTGTTATGCGATCGAGGACTGCTTCTCTTTGCGCTCTTGCTTGGGCTTTGGCAAGAATATGACTTTGTGCGATCGCAACAGATAACTGATCTACCACCATCTGCACGGCTTCAATTTCTGACTCAGGTACCAAACGCGGTTCTGAGTGATGGGAAGCTAACAGTCCCCAGAGTTCTTCTTGATGAAAAATTGGCATGACCAGAGAAGACTTCACCCCCATTGCCGTTAAGTACTCCACATGGCAAGGATCGACAGGGCGGTATGTTATGTCCCCTGGTGTAGCTTCTCCGGTGACTAGATTACGCAAAGGGCTTTGACCTATTTGTCGCGTGTCAACATTCACAACAGAACGCGATCGTGCTTTCATAAACATTTTCCGAGCATGAAGCGGAATGTCATCTGCAGGAAAATTTAATCCCAGCAGCGATGGTAAACGATTGTTATCTATAGATTCTGCAATCACTTGACCGCTACCATCACTGTGGAATTTATAAAGCATGACCCGATCTGTTCTCAATAAAGAACGGATTTCCTCTGCTGTTGCTCTTAAAATATCGTTTAAATCTAAAGTTTGATGAATGCTGTTGATAATACGTCTTAGCAAATGTTCTTGCTCTATACGCAATTGTAAATCTTGTTCAATGCTTAAAGTCATAGCTTCTTCTCAATTAAAGTTGAATCAAATAATAGAGAAATAAATTTCAAAAGATAGTTATTTATCTAAAAATATTGTGAATTTTAATTGTGCTGTTTGTCTTCAGTAAAAATACTGGCAAAATTTTGTAAAATAATTTTATAGTTTTTTATACTTTAGTTATCAATCGATGGGTGAGTCCCTCAACCAAAATCCAGGCTGAGAATAGGCACTGCTCACCCTACTTTTATATACTTAAGTAATACTAATTCTCTTTATTAATTAATAGCAAAACATTGAGATCCCCTTAAATTACCCTTTTAAAGGGAGAATTTGAGGATTTCCACTGCATAAAACAGGTAAAATAAGGGTAATTTAGAGCTTCTCACTTCTTTAAAAAACGTGAGTTCGATGAAGTCAAAAACAGACCCTACCCCAAACCCCTCTCCTGTAAGGCTACGGTGGTGTACAGATCTCTAAAAAAGAGATGAAACATCGTGAAAAGGCAGAATTGCAATTAAGTTCCCCCCTTTTTTAAGGGGGGTTAGGGGGGATCGAAACCGCTTTTAATGCACTTTATAAGACTTGTGTACACCACCCTAGCTCCTGTGAGGAGATGGGCTTCAAAAGTACTCTCGGAACGTTCCTCCTCCCTCTTTTTCCAAAAAAGGGAGGATGGTAGGGTGAGGTTTGTCGAACTTACGTTAAAAAAGTCAGAAAAAAAGTAATTTTTGAGAATTTAAACCTTAAAAAGGCTGAAATAAGGGTAATATTAAGGATGAACCTCTTAAATAGAGGCACGGGGAGGCTCGTCTGTTGCCAAAATTTGGAAAAGTGGTATGAGAAAACCAAAATCTAGAAACCCGGTTTCTCCAATAAACCAGGTTTCTAAAGCAGAAAATTTTATATAAGAATCATCAAGCAGCAAAACGGATTTTGAGATAATCTTCTTCCATTTTCGCGCCAGCCGGTTGCAGTGCAGCCAAAGATTGGGGTAACACTAAATTGCGGCGATGATTGCCAATTGTAATGTTGAGTTCATCACCAGATTTACTTAATTGAATTTGATTTTTAGGAATTCCGGGTAAATACAATTCCAAACTGTATTGATTGTTTTCTTGAACAACTTTGATTGTTGTCTCTTGATAATACACTTGAGTAGGGTCTTCATCGGTGTAAAGCGTGTTTTTCAGACGTTCCAAAGCATCTAAGCCACACATCTCTTCAGAGAAAAGAGGTACTTCCTTGACAGGTAGTGGATGGAAATTGTCATGAATTTCCTGACGGTACTGCTTTTGATTGTCTTTCCAACGCTGGAAAAAGGGATCTTGCACCTCTTCTGGAATGATACGGTTGGCGACGACTAAGTCAGTGGCAACATTGTACAAGCTGAGATAAGCATGAGCGCGAAGAGACTCTTTAATCACCATCTTTTCCGGATTGGTAACAAGGCGTACTGACGTTTGAGTGTTATCAGTCAGAACTTTTTCCAGCGCTTCAATTTGTTGATAAAACTCATAAGGTGCGTCCATCACCTCTTTATCTGGTAATGAGAAACCAGCGATAGGTTTAAAAATCGGTTCAACAAGAGGTCGAAGCGCCACTGAAATATTTTGAAATGGTTTGTAAAAGCGACGCATATACCACCCACTTACTTCTGGTAAGCTTAACAGGCGCAATGCAGTACCAGTGGGAGCGGAATCAATAATCAGAACGTCAAACTCACCTTCATCATAATGACGCTTCATCCTCACCAAGCCAAAAATCTCATCCATCCCTGGTAAAACAGCCAATTCTTCTGCTTGTACGCCGTCTAAACCCCGTGCTTGCAGGACTTGAGTGATGTAGCGTTTTACGGAACCCCAATTTGTCTCTAACTCCAGCAGCGCATCCAGTTCTGCACCCCACAAATTGGGGCGGATTTGTTTTGGTGCGTGTCCCAGTTCTAGGTCAAAACTGTCTGCTAGTGAGTGTGCGGGATCTGTACTCAAAACTAATGTGCGATAACCCAGTTCTGCACAACGGAGTCCAGTGGCTGCAGCGACTGAGGTTTTTCCCACTCCTCCTTTACCTGTCATTAGAATTACGCGCATTGATAGTTTTGTCCTAGCTGAGAAATGTTTACACTTATTTACATTATGCTTTTAACTGTGACCAGCTGACCACCCGATCGCTAATTGGTCAGCTGGTCAGGCGATCGCGTAAGAAAATGCTGTTTCAATACATCCAGACGGGAACAGTTCCAATAATCAACGTGGGAAGCAATCAAACCTTGACGATTGAGACCCAACTCACTCCAGCCAGAAATAGCAATGCGAGGTTTCCAGGGAAGGGGCGTGTTCCAGCTGAGCGTCCACTCTGTTTTGATTGTGTTTTCTACAGGATAAATGGCGTGCAAGTCCATTTTTATATTTAAAAACCAAGTCTCCATGAATTTAATCATTTGCTTGTATCGCTCAATACCGTGAAATTTATTCATAGGGTCTTGAAAATAAACGTCCTGAGCGTAAATTTCGTATGTTTGATTCACTGGAAATCTCTGATAGTCCTGTTGAAGAATTTGAATAATGTCCATTAGTTGGTGGTTGGTTGTTAGTTGTTACTGGTCACCTATTTCAGTCCAAAGTCTTTCTAACTGATACCGCCATACGGCAAGAATTTCCTCTCGCGCCTGGGTGGTTTGGTTTATCTCTCCCATCAATCCTTCTGCATAGAAGCGATCGAGGTTTTGCATGGTGGCTTCTAAAGATTGTCCTTGCTGTTTTGCTGCTTGGATAATTTGTCGGATGCGCCTTTCTATCAGCCGATTGAAGACGTTGTTCAAACCGTTTTGGTGCAAAGAAATGAGTCGAGCGATCGCATCCCGAAGATCTTCAGCAGTTAAACTACCAGAACTGTGCTGAAAGACTCCCCAAACGACACCTTGTTGTAAGGCATAGCGAACTTGTTGGGTATCATCGAAATTTGCTTCCAAAAATTGTTCTAAAAAAGGTTGGGCTTCTGAAGCAGGCATAATAGGCAATAACACCCGCAACCAACTTTCATCATCTGAAAGCATCACGAGAAGACGAAAATTTGCTGTTTCGACTTGCCAGGAACCGGGTGCAAGAGCACCGACAGTTTCAGTACCAAATAATTCCGCAAGCGTATCCGCAATTTCTGAAGGTATCATATGTTTATTTTATCTTCAGTTCCTAGCCTAACGCTTTCCGCTCGCTTCTACCCACGACACAATTCATCAGACTGACATTGGGAAAGTAGCTCTGGCTGTAAATTTAGCAACACTAATTTAGCGTAAGTTTGACCGTGCGATTTGGCGATCGCTCGCCTCCATATCACTCAATTTCTTGCCACCTACGAGCATCTACAAATTGAGACAAATGATTTACGTTAGTTGTAGCGATTACTACTATCTCATCATTTGCTTCTATCAGTTTAGCTTGCGCCGCCAAAATGACATCACCATCGAGCGCCTTCGGATCTGCTGTCTTGAATTCCCCTGCGTCTTGCTTCAGCCCAAAACTTAGCAGCTTGAAGCATTGTTGCTGTATCTATCGGCACGTATTCAAGCCGCATTTTAAATTCATTAAGCCTTCGGATACCAGCCAGCTTATTTGCCCTTAGTAATTCACGTCTCACTTCATAGTCTACAATCTCGGGCATAATTAATCTGTAACCTTTAGACCACAAGGATTCTACCCAAGCTCCGCATTCTATTGTTAGCTCTGATGGCTTGGGATTAGTTAACATCCCTAACGGTCCAGAATCTAATACAACTATCATTTTTGTGGAAAAAGTGGTCGATTTGAAAGACGATCTTCATCTAATGCTTTTTGCAGATACTCAAAAGTCTCTCGCTGCTCTTCTTCATCTCCTTCTTCTACCCATTTGCGATGCCATTCAATTAAAGCTTGGTTAATCTGGCGTTGTTCTTCTTGAGTTCTTTTGGGTAATACGTAAGCAGGTTGATAGACCAAAGCCTCCTCCCTCTGCTTCCCATTATCTTCAATTAACTCAGCTATTTCCTGTAGCAAGCTAGCTTTCATGGCACTTAGCCGTTCATCAATCGTTGAAGCCAGTAAGGCTTTTAGCTCGTCAGTTGTCAAATCTGATATTCGTTGCTCTGTCATTCCATATACCTTTCTTTTATTTACCATCATTATTTTATGATTTTAGCCGATCCTTTACATAGGTAGAGCTAAAGCCTACAAAACAAAGCTCTTATTTCTGAAAATTTCTGTATATCAAAAATACTGAACCAATTGGTCCTAAGTTCTCTACATATATTTTGTTGTTGTAGTATAAACCGGGAGACATACCCCCATCAAATAACATTCCTTCTTGAATTTTTCCCAAGCAATTGTTGCGAGCAATTCCTTCAAGCACATCGTCAAACATATCAGGCAAAAGTTCTTGATTGCTTTGCGACAATTCAATTTCTGAATTGGCTTTAGCATCATTTACTAACAAAATGACATAACCGCGATCGCTTACAGCCACCATAGAGCGATTTGTAGCCTGTTTGCAAGCAAGTTCTCCCAAGTCTTTACAAATATCTTTAAATTTGCCGTTACGATAAAATCTACCATTACCTCCAACCAAGTTGTAATTCAGAACACTATTCGTTCTCCTTCCTACCCCAATAGTAGCCTGACGTTGACTTGGGTTCCCTCCTGAAATTCCAAAGGAAGAACGTTTATTTTTAAACGCTCCTGAATACTCAACTCCACGAGAAATATTTAAACCTTGAGGTTTGTCATCAGTACCTATGTAGTCAGCGTTAATTGCTACGATTGGTTTTTTCCCGTTTAATTTTGAGTTTTCATCAGCAATGATTTCACGGAAGACTTTTGGTATATAATCTCGACGGAGATTTCCTTTACTATCTTTGGCATATAAGTTATGTGATAGACCAACATTGACTTTAAAGTCTAGTTCTTTGGCTTGAGGATTAAAAATAATAACGTGATTTATTCCTTTCTCATATTTTTTGCCTTGATTATTAGTTTTGAAAAAACTTATGCTAAAACTTTTATCTTGACCAATACAAGTTGTGGCTGCTTTTGAGGAAGATTGATTGAATATTTGACAACCATATAACAGAATAATTGGTATGAGAAATATCAAAACTTGCTTGACTAATTTTGTGTCATGGAGCATAAAAAAATGGTATATATTTAGCCATACATTCTATAGTACCGGCTGCGGGAGCGTCCCAATTTGGAAAAAACACGTAGGTTGGGGAGCTACTCGCGTGCGGAGGGTTTCCCCCCAACCCCACTTCGTGGGGACCCCTAAGCCCCCCGTTGAGCGATGTGGCGTTTGAGGACCGAAACCCAACATTTACAGGTATTTGTTGAGTTTGTCCAAGGTACAAAAATTCGAGAGCCCTTGCAGTATTGCATTGGGATGCGCTCTAAAAGAATTCATTCAATCTGTCCTAAAAAGTTGCTCCGGAGGGAAACTCTCCGGAGCAACTTTTTGCAAAATCTAAAACCCCAAAATTAAGAGAGCCATTCTAAAACAGCTTCTTCCTTAGTATTGGTATTGCGAGATGGAGTTTCACGATTAAACTTCATGTGAATTGAGCGTGTTTGCTCGCCATCAGCAGCAACAGCCATAATTGGATAGTCGATCAAACCATCTTGGAAGGACATCTGGAAGCGGAAAGTACCATCTGGATTCAGTTTGATTGGACGACCGCCAATTGTTACAGTAGCATCGGGTTCGGTTGCACCGTAAACAATCAACTCGGCGTCAGCAATTAACCAGAACTTGCGCGGGCGCATGGGTACATCACCAGAGAAGCCAGCACCAGATGCAAACATACCGATACCAGATTCTGTCAAGCCGGACACAGTAGGAACTGCCCACATACCGACTCCAGATGGGAAGACGTAGGAACTGATGGCTTGCTGTGGAACCATAGATCCGGGAACGTGCTGCATGGAACCAAACACAGAACCTGCAACCCGCAATGCTTCCGCAGACTCTGCCAAACCAAAGATTTGGTCGTAAATTGCGTTGCCATTTGTGGTAGCAGTACCAGCCGCAGCAACTTTTTTAGCAGGAGGAACAAGTTCGTAAAGGGTTTGACCGCGTAAATCTTCCTCAAAGTTAACAGTGATGAAGACATCCTCAATCCAATCAGAAGGATACACGGGAGGAACGTGGACAGGTGCAGAACGAGCTAGGACCAACCAACGACCATCAGCACAACGATAACCGATGTCAATGACGTAGTCGCGATCGCTTACAGGAACGGGAAGATACCATTCCCTTGCCAGTTCATCACAAGGATACTCTTGGATGCTGTGAGGGCTTTGATATTCCAAACTGATATCAGTGACATCGTAGATCCGCAAAGCGAGTTGTTGTCCCCCTTGGCGACGCAGTTCTTCTTTGTGGTCGTTGGGAACATCCCAGTAAGTGTAAGCCCACTGAGGATCGCGAGGCATGAGAACAATACGGCTGTCTCCATAACCTGCAGGCAAATCCGCGAGTCCTTCATCAACATCAGAAAGAGTTCCACCAGTACGATCTACCTGACCTAACTCAAATTTAGCTGCTTCCACGGTTTCCTGTGCCTCCAGTGAACGAGATTGGCTGAGAGAAACTTTACTGCGCTGGACTTCTTGAATAGCTGCCAGCAATTGCGATTTCCGCATTCTGCTATATCGGGAGATGGCATACTCGCTAGCTACTCTGCGTAGCTGCCTCAATGTCATCTCTTCTAGCGGTGGGCGTTCTTTTGCCATGATTTTGGCCTCCAGTCGTTTGAAAGGTTCTTAATATCCCCTGGTTAATACGTGGCTGTATTATGCCATCAACATCCAGATGAACTTCTTAATTCCTGACTCCTGGTTTTGCCGAGTTTTCTAACTTTACTTAGTGTTTTTTTAAATTGCAGGTCAAAAATTTTTTCCCAGATAAACCACACTTGATATGTGGCAAGGAAAGCACGACGGAGAAGTTTTATCCTTCTTTTCCCTAGTGTTAAAACTGTCACCTTTTCTCCTAACGAGAATTCAGTGCAATTTACCAAAACCTTAGGGTGTTACTTTCCACTCTGACGCTGGTCTAAACCTGAATTAATAGCCCGGATCTGTCAGCGCAGAATGCACAGATATGTTGTGGCATATTTCTATACCTTTCAAACACGATCTTGCAAAGAGATGAGCTTGCCAGATTTAGGATTTCACTTAGCCCCCGACCTCAGTCGTAAGGTTCTCGACCAGGGTTCAAAGACTCCCTTTAAATTCCCTGTTATGCCAATGTTGCAGCACATTTTTCTTTGGGAGTAGAGGAGCCTTTGTTAAATGAATATTAACCAATAACCCTCGGTAGGGATCAAGGGGGTTCGCGATACATTTTTACATTTTCCACGGATTTATCAGCCATTTGGGGATCTTATTATCATGATTTTATGACATTTGAACAACTAAAGAGCATTTTCGGTATCTAAAGACTGGAGTTATGTCATGAAATTGTGACATTTAACAAAAGTACCGCGATCCCGTCTTAAAAAACCTAGGGGGATCGCATTATGGAGATCCCATCCATTTGTATCAAGTTATTGTGCGATCGCTTGATTTGATGTGATATCATATGTGGTACTATCGCTCCATGAGCAAACTAAAAAAATTAGTAGAGCAATTTCTCAAACAGCCTCCAGAAGTGCGGTTTCAGGACGTGCGCTATCTGTTGGAAGCTTTTGGCTTTGAAGAAAAAAGGTCTAAGGGTAGTCATCATAGTTTTCGGACTCCCAAGGTAGAACTGTTACTGTACCCAAAACAGGAGGACAAAAAGTTAAAAAAGTTTATGTACAACAAATAGTTGAACTATTAAATTTAGAAGAGTGGATTGATGAAGACACTAAACCAGAAGAAGAAGCCGATTGAAAAGCCGTCCCTAGAATACTATTTAAATCTTCAATACCCCGTAACACTTTACCCTGATGCAGAGGGAGGATACGTAGCTCAAATCAAAGATTTACCTGGATGTCTCACCCAAGGTGAAACCCTAGAAGAGACAATGGCAAACATTAATGAGGCGCGGGAATTGTGGATTGAGACAGCACATTCGGCTGGTGACGATATTCCTTTACCTAGTGGTGATGATAGCTACAGTGGTAAGTTATTGGTGCGAATGCCGAAGTCATTGCATCGCCGTTTAGCTGAAACTGCTGAACGAGAAGGTGTAAGTCTGAACCAGTATATTGTATCCTTATTGAGTGCAATTACGTAAGTGTAGAATAACTACTCGTCGAGGATGGAAAGAAATTTGGATTTTACCCATTGCACGAACAACGATGATAGCAAATAGTTGCTTTGTTACCAGCTGACTTGAAAAATGTAACAGAAGAAGCAGGAATAGTCGAAAGATTGCAAGAATAAAATATAAGGAGGCTCTATTTTTTGAATATTGAAGCAACTGTTTTTCGCCTTCTTAGAGATAGCATGGGCAAGCCAGACAGAAAGTTGGTGCTATCAGACCGTTTAATTAAGGATTTACAAATTGATTGTGACGATCTTATTTTTGCATATATTATACCTTTAATGCAGCAACTAGATATTGACATTCCAGATCCAGAATGGCTTGAGATTTATACTGTTGGAGATATAATTTATTTGCTGAAGAAATATAAAAAAATTCAAGAAGAAGCTCGCAAGCGAGCTGATACAGATTGGAAAAATAAAAGCCCCGTGCGTTGGGTGACTGGACGTTTAGATCTCAATAAGCCTGTTCTTACAAAAGGGCTGATTTTCTACCCGCGCTATTGTTTTATCACTTACCCCGAACATGAAAATTTTTATGACACTTATAACCAGAGGATTGATGAGTTAATCGATAGGGAGGGAATACCCGATTGGTCGCCGTTAAAACGCATTCCAGAAAGAGCGATCGCTCTGGAAATTCTCACAAAAACTGGGCAAAATCTATCAAACTTTACTCATTCTTCCATAGTTGAAAAAAATTTGATAAAGAGCGTATTAAATAAATGGGAATCGGGTCAACCTGTGATTTGGTCTCGCCTTCCAGACAAAGCAATACTATTATTAGGAGGCAATGTTAGTGAAAAAGTAGGACGAATTGATGTGTTAGATACCGAACATATGGCATGGTTAGCCTCATTAGAGTTTCTTCGCAAACACTGCCCAACCATGCCTTGGGATGTCCAAGCAAATTGAAGAGTACAGCTTTGCACACCCATGCCCCCTACAAGCGTATATTTGCGCTCGCTCTTAGTGTCATCTTTCTTCTGTAGAACAAATAAGGAGTTTTGCGTGATGTACCTCTCTTTTGTCGTTCATTGAGGTTGAGAAGCGTCTCGCCTTGCCCTTAATCAATAATGTCAATATTCATACTTCTGAATGTCAAAAATCTTTTCCAACGATAAATCTCGTTGCATCTATAGGATAAGTCTTAATATATACCATACAACCTGTTGCTGACGAGGGACTATAGGAGCAACCGGGTGGATACCGCAGCCAACTCCCAGCCTGATAATTTCCTAACTCATCACTCCAAGTTCCTTCTATGACAAAGATTTCTTTCACCTCAGACTCGACTACATTCAACAATGCTGTGCCTGGTTGCCAGCGCTCAATCCAGACTTTGTCAGGAAAACTCATTTGCTCATAGAGGGACTTCACCTCAATTTGAGGGATAATACCCGGCTGCCAGGGTAACTGGTAAATATTCTTTCGCACTTGCTGACGATTTTGTCCACCATGTTGGCGTAATTTAACAAAAGTCAGACAACTCTCTTCGCTGTAGGGGTGATGGACAAACCCTTCAGGATTGAGCATGTAAGTTCCTGGCGTATGGATACCTGTTTCGTCAGCAAAGTTTCCTTCGAGTACTAAAATTTCTTCTCCTCCAGGGTGTCCGTGCAGGCTGAAAAAGCCACCAGGAGCGAATCGAGTCAACATCGTTACTGGATGATCTTGAACTTCATTATCGGACTCAAAGCAAAAAAACGATATCCCGGTAAACTCTGTTTCATACCAGGTTTGAGTTGGTAATACTGCTACACGTATTGATAAATTTTCGTTAATTTTTTGAGGTTGCCAGTGCAGTTGAGAAGATAGCATTGTCAGGTTTCGCATTAATAGAGCAGTTAACTTACATAACTTTTAGAATGTAATAAAATTATAAAAATTACGTAATTATTCTAGTCTTAATTGTGCCAAAAGCTTCGTATAAGCGACAGGAGTATAAGTATCTAAATTATCCAAAACGAATCAAATTTTCTCAGACCTTGAAAAATCAATATTGACTAAGGCTTTCATTTGATGAGCAAAGTCTTGTTTGGTTGTTGACTGTGTAACTTCTACATATCGCCCAATACGGTTCGGTCAAATTCTAAGCAGTGTTAAGTACAGAGAAAGTGAGTGTTTGTAATATGGCTTTTATTTTTCAGTATATTTAAAAATTTCGTAAATATAATAATATACGTGAGAAAAGAACACAAGGACAGTTAAGACGCTTAAGCGAGATTTAACGGAATCTTTATTTTTTATCTTTCCGCACCCTAACTGTCACAAACGGTAATTACTGAGTACAACCTCTAAAAAAAGAATAAAAAGATACTGTTTTTTGCATAAAAACAGGTGAGAAAGCGTGAAAACTGGGATATGAGACATCTAAGCCATTCTCAATTATTAGCAATAAGACTGCCAGAAATTTTTTGTCTTAATTGATAGATAAATTTCTATTTTTACTTATGAAATTTTCTGACGCGTGGATTTAACTCTAGCCCAAATGCTTTTAAAAGAACATTTTGAAGGTGAGATGGTGCGAAAGCGCCCAAGGCGATCGCTACTGAATTATTGACTCCGGAGATACCTATAATGACTTGTAAACAACAACGGAGATACCACAGATTGTGAATAGCTCTAATAGCAACGCTTGTTTAACAAACACTATGTCAAATCGTGTAAACTTAATAGGGGTTAAGTAAAAAGATGCGATCTCGGTAATTTTGTAGGATGTCGATCAAACGTGTTGGTATAATCGGGGGCGGACAATTAGCATGGATGATGGGAAGTGCCGCCAGAGAGTTAGGAGTGGAATTACTGATTCAAACTCCTGGCGCAAACGATCCTGCAGTATCCGTGGCTAAAGAGGTTATTTTTGCTCCAGTTGATGATGCTAACGCTACAGCAATACTCGCTCAAAAGTCTGATGTCATTACTTTTGAGAATGAGTTTGTTAACATAGATGCTTTATTAAAACTAGCCGAGCAAGGAGTTTGTTTTCGTCCCAGATTGGAAGCTTTAAGCCCTCTTTTAGATAAATATCACCAACGCTGTTATTTACGAGAATTGGGTTTACCCGTTCCGAAGTTTGTTAATATTCCCCAACAAGAGGAAGAGGTTGGGAGAAGCGCAGACTTAGTCTCTAACACACAGCTGGGTTTTCCAGTCGTTTTGAAAGCTCGCCGTCACGGTTATGACGGTCAGGGAACTTTCATTGTTAAAGAACCATCCGAGCTAGACCGAAAACTGAATTCAGCTTCAAAAAATGTTTCTGGTTATTTATTAGAAGAATACGTTCCTTTTGAGCGAGAACTCGCAGTCATCGCCGCACGTTCTACCAATGGTGAGGTTATGACTTACCCAGTGGTGGAAACCCAGCAGGAAGAACAGGTTTGCCGTCGAGTCATTGCACCGGCTGATATTCCAGAACGAGTTGCTTTGGAAATAGAGGATATTGCTCGTACTTTGCTTAACAGCTTGCAAGCTGTGGGAGTTTTTGGAATTGAATTATTCCTTAGGGCGGATGGCAAAGTACTGGTTAATGAATTAGCACCCCGGACTCACAATTCCGGGCATTTTTCTCTGGATGCTTGTAAAACGTCCCAATTTGAGCAGCACTTAAGAGCAGTTTGCGATCTCCCTCTAGGGAACACGGCAATGATTTGCCCCAGTGCTGTTATGGTTAATCTCTTGGGATATGAAAATTCTCAAAGCGACTATACAGACAAACGCCAGCAAATAGAGCAAATCCCCCAAGCATACGTCCACTGGTATGGCAAGAATGAATCCCGTCCGGGACGCAAACTCGGACACGTAACCGTTTTGCTGGATTCGCAAAACCGCGATCGCACAATGGAGATCGCCCGTAATGTAGAATCCATCTGGTATTCAAAGTAAGCCTGCCAAAAATTATCCAGGGAAGAATACACAATATTTTTTTAAAAGCTATAATGGTTTTGTTGCACTGTGACGTTGGTGACTGCCATAAAGTTTTTTGATCTATGCCTTAAAAAATAAGGGAATCAAGGAATTCTCGTGGCAGTAGACCGGGCGAAGCACCCGGAAACTTTAAACGAGAGAACTCGGTACCCACCTGGTTTATCCAGGTCATAAACTTAGGTAAAACGGCGTCGCGGTGACACAAAATTACAAGCTCCTAAAGTCAGATGAGACTTAGGAGCTTTTAATTGTTTAAGTGTTAGTGGTAAGTCGTTAGTAGAGGTGTAAGGCATTTAAACCGTACACAAGACAATCTTTAGTAATATATTTTACTGAATGATGACTAACAACTAACAACCAACAACCACCAACTTTGTTAAAATCGCAAGAACTGGGTTAAATTAAGGTTAAAGCTGTAAGAAATTGTTAAAACTCATAGATACCGTGTTTTCAGCTTCGGTCTTCAAACTAGACAATAGTTTAACTTTGATTCATCAAGAAATTCCTACTACCCCTGTAGTAGTCGCAGATATTTGGGTACGTGCTGGTGCTAACGTTGAGCCAGAACCATTATTTGGGATGGCTCACTTTTTGGAACACTTGATTTTTAAGGGAACTGCAACGCTACCTCCAGGGGTATTCGACCAAAAGATTGAAAACCAAGGAGGGGTGACTAATGCAGCAACAAGCCATGATTACGCTCATTACTCCCTCACCACAGCTTCTGGATACCTCAAAGAGACCTTACCTTATTTAGGAGAGTTGCTGCTGAATGCAGCAATACCAGAGGATGAATTTGTTCGCGAACGAGATGTGGTTTTTGAAGAAATTCGTCAATCTTACGACGATCCAGACTGGATAGGGTTCCAGTCTCTCATTTCTAGTATTTACCAACAACATCCCTACGGACGTTCTGTGTTGGGTGGCGAGGAAGAATTGATGCAAACCTCACCAGAAATTGTGCGCTGTTTTCACCGCAATCACTACCAACCAGAAAATATGACAGTGGTCATTGTGGGAGGAATAGCCACCGAACAAGCCATAGAAATAGTCAACAATACTTTTGTTGATTTCGCCGATCGCTGTTGTGAGTGTCCCAAAAGCCCAAAAGAAGTTGTAGAACCAATTCTAGCTGGAGTTCGTCGGCAAGAATTGCATCTGCCACGATTGGAGCAAGCACGATTATTAATGGGGTGGACGGGACCTGGTGTCGATCGACTGCGGACCTCTTATGGTTTAGATTTACTCTCGGTACTCTTAGCAGAAGGTAGAACTTCACGACTTGTTCGCGACTTGCGAGAAGAGCAGCAGTTGGTACAAGGTATTTGCAGTCATTTTTCCTTACAACGGGATGCGAGTTTATTTACCATTACGGCTTGGTTGGAGCCAGAAAATTTAGAACGAGTGGAATCCTTAATTCGCTTGCACTTAAACGATCTTCAAACCAACGGGATGAGCGAGCAAGAACTTATCCGAGGTCAGAGGTTGTTGTGTAACGACTACGCCTTTTCTACAGAAGCACCCAATCAACTTGCAGGGCTTTATGGTTACTACAACACGATCGCCCAAGCAGAATTAGCTGTGACCTATCCCCACCAGATAAAATCTTATAGCACTCAGGAACTGCAACAATTAGCACGAGAATACCTTTCTCCAAACCATTACGCAGTTACGGTACTAAAACCTTGTTAAGGTTATTTGTTAGTAGATAGTGGTTAGTGGTTAGTTGTTAACCACCAACCACCAACCACCAACCACCAACCACCAACCACCAACCAAATGACAACTTCGCTGCAAAAAACGTCTATCCATCGCACCGTGTTAAGTAATGGCATTGTGGTTTTGGTAGCAGAAAATCCAGTTGCAGATATTGTAGCAGCCAGAATTTTTATTCGTGCTGGTAGTTGCTACGAAACAAAAGAGCAAGCCGGCTTGACGCATTTGCTTGCTTCTGTTCTAACTAAAGGATGTGATGGACTCTCCAGTTTGGAAATCGCAGAAAAAGTAGAATCTGTGGGAGCAAGTCTGAGTGCAGATACGACATCTGATTACTTTCTAGTCTCTTTAAAAACAGTTACTTCAGATTTTGCAGAGATTCTGGCATTAGCGGGACAAATTCTTCGCCAACCGACATTTCCACAAATGGAAGTGGAACTAGAACAGCGTATTGCTTTACAGGATATTCGTTCGCAGCAAGAGCAGCCATTTACAATTGCTTTTGACCAGTTGAGAAGTGCGATGTACGCAGACCATCCCTATGCAAGATCGCCATTGGGAGATGAAACAACAATGAGCAGCTTGAATCGTAGGGATTTAGAGCAGTACCATCAAACGCATTTTCGTCCAGATAACATCGTTATTAGCATTGCGGGGCACATCAGTGCAAATGACGCAGTGGCTCTTATAGAAAAAGTTTTTGGGGATTGGCGAGTTCCAACTCACCAGCCACAACCAGTGCTTTATTTACCGGAACTTGAAGTGAAGCCCCAAATTACAATTACACCCCAGCAAACACAACAATCGATTGTGATGCTGGGTTACTTGGGACCATCAGTGAATTCTGTTGACTATGGAGTCTTGAAATTGCTGTGTACTTACTTGGGAAATGGTCTTTCCAGTCGCTTGTTTGTTGAACTGAGAGAAAAGCGAGGTTTAGCTTACGAAGTATCAGCATTCTACCCTACCAGGATTTTTCCTGCATCATTTGTGGCGTACATGGGAACGGCACCAGAAAACACGAAAATAGCTCTCACTGGTTTGCGAAAAGAAGTGGATTTACTTTCCTCAAACGAATTAGAGGAAGAATCACTTCAATCAGCTAAGAACAAGATATTGGGACAGTACGCTTTGGGTAAACAAACCAATGCCCAAATTGCTCAAATTTATGGCTGGTATGAAATTTTGGGTCTGGGAGTTGATTTCGACTGGGAATTTCAGCAAACAATTGCTTCTGTCAGTGCTTTAGATGCGATGGAAACAGCCGAGCGATATTTACGGGAACCTTTTGTATCTCTTGTCGGTCAACAAGATGCGGTTTATGGTGCAATTGCGTAGGGCTTATCTTATCCCCAATCTACAATCCAAAATGGTATAAAATTACTTAACCAGTTGCATTCTACACTAGTGTCCGATAAGCATATCACCAATGAGATATCCCAGGGGCAATGTTCATGACAAACAGCATCAAGGTAAGTATCTTAACCGACTTAGGGTTCCCTAGTCTTCCCGTAAATGATTGTAGAATCCAGCAAAAGCAAAGGTCAAAATCTACATGGGGGATAGAACTACTCCTGTGTCTTTCTGCACCTCTCCTCTTTGGTTTTTCTCCGACAGTATCATTTGCCGCACCAACACAAACAATTGCTCAAGCATCACCGAGAGTGGGAGTGAACCGTCCCAACCTTAAAGTTGGTAGCCAAGGAGACCCTGTCTCAGAACTGCAAGCAGCTTTAAAACTTTTGGGCTTTTATGCTGGTACGGTGGATGGGGTTTATAGCGAAAGTACTGCGATCGCAGTTTCTCGATTTCAGGAAGCTGCAGGCTTAAGTCCCAATGGTGTTGTTGATACCAACACTTGGCAACGACTTTTTCCAAGTGATGCGATCGCACTCACTCCTGCATCTTCTAATTCCGATACCTTCCCGACTCCATCCCAAACTTTAAGAGATAATAACAGTGCAGTTGTTGTTCCGAGTAGCGAGCCAAGAACAGCACCGATCGCGAATCGCACTGGTAATTTAAAACCAGAATCCAGACCGACAATAACTCCCAATAGAGCCAGTAATTTAAAACCCGAACCAAGACCAGCAGGAACAGGAGTCGCAACAAGTACTTCCGATAGACCTTCTACCAGACAAACATCATCAACTCGTTCTAACCCATCTAGCACTTCTCGACCAGCAAATAGAAGCCAACAATCCACACGGGCGGGATCGTCTGCTCGACAAACAACTCGCACTCAACAAACGACAAGTTCTGAGTCATCTAAAAAAACTCAGCAAACTGCTTCTCTTCAGTACACCTCAGATGGGTTACCAATTTTACGACCGGGGATGCGTGGTTCTGAAGTCACTCGCTTACAACGACGACTGCAAAGACTCGGTTACCTTGAAGAAAGTGCTATCGATGGTGATTTTGGTCCCGCAACAGAAGCAGCTGTTGTCTCTTTACAAAAACGTTATGGTTTAGAAGCTGACGGTATTGTTGGAGGAGGAACTTGGGAAATTCTCAATCGACGCCGGAAACAATAGGAGCATTGTGTGGGGGGAAAGGGTCATCGGTCGTTGGGCGTAGGTGATTTTTCCTTATCCTCCTTGTTCTCCTCGTCCCCCAAACCCTTTCAGTTACAATTACCTATGGAGACAGCTTACACTCAAGACTACCGACATTTTGAACAGCACGTCGCAAAACTTCTCCATGGGGCAGGTTGGGTCGTGGAACCTGTCCAAAAAAATCATACTGGTTGCGATCTAATAGTCAAAAAAGGAAATTTAGTTGTTGCTGTACAACTAAAATGGCTGAGAAATAACGTAGCAGCGCCACAGTTATTAAAATTTTCCGAATTTCTGGATTCTCATGAAGGCAAAAAGTTTAATTTTGGTTTGTTTATAACCACAAAAGGTTATAGCGGTCCTGCAATGGCATTAATTAGATCCTGGGGCAAGGATAGTAAAATCCGTTGTGGAATTGCTCGGGAAACTAGAATTGTTGGAATTGATGGGATTGCACCACAGAAGGAAAATAATGAGGACAAAGGCGATCGCCAACAGGATAAAGTTTACTTTGGGATCTTTACTTGTAAGGGTGGGGTTGGTAAGACAACTATAGCAGGTCATTTGGCAGGAGCCTTTGCTCTACAAGGATTTAATGTTGCACTTGTTGATTTAGATCCAGAACAAAATTTGCAAAAATTAGTAGGTGATGGAATTTTTGTTCCCAATCCAAGAGGCGTTGGCACCACAATTGAAGTCTTTGATGGCAGAGATTGGCATGAAGATGCTGCTCGTGATAGCAGAATTGTCATTTGTGATTGCTCTCCAGCTTTGGAACGAAATCCCAAGGAGTTAATAGAAAAGTTTCATTATTGCATTATTCCAACTACCTTAAATCCACTTGGCTTAAATAAGCATGGTAAAGTTATTCGAGATACTGTTGTAGAAATACGTCAAATTAATAAAAAAGGTCATTTATTTGTAGTAGTTAATAACTTTAGAAAACCCACATCCAAGCAACTTAATCTTTTAAAAGACGTTTATTTTAATACTTATACAGAAATTAGTCAAAGGGATGATAAGTTTCACTGTATAGATCCAGAAGATGCTTGTATCCGTGCTAGCGACCAACTCTACTACTGGGGAATACATATTCTTGAAAATCCAGAAACCCCTTCTAGCCGATTGGCATTTGACTTAATTGGAGGCAAATCTTATCCGCGTGATGATTTTATCAACTTAGCGGATTATATTGAAAGAAAAGCTGGCATCGGATTTCTTCGGGATAACACGAGTCCATCAAGGCAGCAGTAAGAAGCACCCAGCACAGAAGGCTCAAACTCTTATGCTCGTGGTTTGGTGATTCCTCACTGCACTGATACTGGATAAAAATTCTTATCCAAAACTTTCAGCAGGAAACAGGCTACTGCCTATCAAAAGCTTTATGTGGTAAGCTTTAGCCCCTACCTGCGTAGATTTCAAAAATAAAATCGGATTCCTATTTACTGATTCACTGTTAGACAGTAAACTTTACCCTACAGGCGTTCTAGTCAATATTTGACTCAAGTCTGTTTTAGGTCTCAATCTAAAATTTAAATTAAAGACACAGGCTTTAGTATCAAGCCTGACTTTTTGCCATACGTCTTCGATTACTTCGGCCAAGGTGATGGTAGTATCACAACAACGTCCTTTGGGGGTATGGGGCTAGAACTGGCGGTCGTATGCCACATTGTTGAAATGCTTGGGAGAACCATCAAAGCTGACAGATCGGGAGAGGTATAGGGAGCAACTTTCACAGTGAGGCTTCCTCCTTTATGCCGACTCCAACTTCAATAAATCCGTGGGGGCGTTTATGCAAGACGTACTGGCTTTGCAAGGTATCCAGGTACTTGTTGTGGATGATGATGCAGACAATTTGGAGTTAATTACCTTTATTTTGGAACAGTCTGGTGCTATTGTAACTTCTGTGTCTTCTGCTGAAGAAGCATTGCAATTACTCTATCAAACTCAGCCCGATCTCCTGATTGCTGATGTTGGAATGCCTCGCATGGACGGATATACTTTCTTGCGTCAGGTAAGAGCATTACCACCAAAACAAGGGGGACAAGTTCCGGCGATCGCACTGACGGCTTATGCGGGGGAGATCGATCGGCAAAAAGCATTGGCTGTAGGATTTCAATTGCATATTCCCAAACCAATTGACCCAGAAACCCTAGTGGATGCAATCGCTCAAATCATCAAGCAAACCAATCTTGAGAAACCATAACAATTTTTTTCTTGGCTGCCGTTGTATCTTATCCTGACAGTGCAATGTGGTTTGCGAGTGTGTCAAATGAGCGATCGGTCGCTAAGATCGTATCTGACCAATTCGCTAAACGCTTGCTATATAAAAATGTCAGGAGAATTATAATGGCACAAGCAAAATATGGTGATACTGTAGTGGTTCACTACGAGGGCAAATTATCCGACGGTACAATCTTTGATACCTCTACCAATAGTGACCCTTTGCAGTTCACAATCGGTGATGGAGAAATCATTCCTGGATTTGAAGAAGCGGTTGTAGGTATGAGTGTAGGCGAAACCAGAACTGCAGAAATTTCATCCGATCGCGCTTACGGTCCGCATCAACCAGAATTGGTAGTCACAGTCGATCGCAATCAGTTACCTCCAGACTTCGATCTCGAAGTAGGTCAGCAGTTGCAAATTCAGCAAGCCCCCGGACAATTTATTCCTGCGATCGTTACCGATCTTTCAACCGAAGACGTGACATTAGACGCCAACCATCCATTAGCTGGAAAAGACCTAGTCTTTGATATTCAACTTGTAGATATCGCTGCATAAAGAGATTAAGTCGATCTCCCCAACTTCTGAAAAAAGTCGGGGAGCTTGCAGCCTCTTAAAAATAGCTTGGCTCTATCTCCCTGCTTCCAATCTCTAAATGCACAAGCACGCGAACTACCCACGCTTCACTTGGTGTCAGACGTGGCGCTTCTTTTGGATTTAGCTAAAGGTAACAATTGTTGGCTTGAAAAAGGCAGATACACCCCGAACATAGATTCTGCTAAGGACATGCTTATAATTCCCAGAAATGGCTGAAAAATAGACATCTCCAGAAATTTATTACTCGTTACCCGAAACTCTTTCTAGGGGCGCAACACCTTGCGCCCCTACATCCTTTTTAAGAGAGGTCGCAATCAAATTTTCTGACAAATTTTCCCATTGAATGCGGCGTGCAAATAAACGTACCCAACTGACCAATTACAAACCGCAATAGTTAACTGTATGTATAACGACCTACTGAGATAACGTATTCTCTACATCTGTCTCCAGCTGCGATCGCTACAAATACCATTTCTGTCGCAAGCAGGGTTAATCTCTGGCGATGAGTTTATTAAATATTGTAAAGAAGGCGATACGAAATCACCTGAAAAACACTGAGAACAACTCATTTTGTAAAGCAATTGGAGATCGCTATGACTTTCACCGCAGATCCAAAAACCAAGCAGCTTGTACAGCAGTTTCGCAGCTTTGACACAGATACTCAGCTAGCGATCCTGTGGTTTGGCTACTTGGATATCAAAGATAAATTAACACCAGCAAACCAGACTTCTGCACAAGATACTGCTGCTGCTTTCTACGATACCATCCGTGCGCTGCCCAAAGAACAGCAACTTCAAGCACAACGAGATATTGTTGCAGGTGCTAACAGCGATATCAGCCGTTCTTACAAAGCTTTAAGCTCTAGCGCTAAGTTAGATTTGTGGCTCCGATTGGGACGAGCTATGGAAGACGGTACCGTAATTTCAGTACCCTCTGACTATAAACTGCCCTCCAACACCCAAGACTTCACAAACAGCATCAAAAGCTTAGATTTTGAACAGCGTATTGATTTTACTCGCAGCGCTGTATTTGAGTTTGGTCCCAAGCAGTAACTATTAGTGGTCTGCCATATTGATTTTGAGGGCTGTGTCATCTCTTTCCCAGGCGGAGCCTGGGAAAGCCCTAAGTCAGGCTCTACCTCGTGATTCACGAGGTAGAGTTTGGCACTTTGCATTCTGTACCAGAGACACTGGAACAACACAGGAAAAATCGTTTCACCCATGATAGCGAGTGTGGTGAACTACCAGCAGCATAACAGGGTATGAAAAACAGGGTTTTTCCCGTGAGTTACTGACTTTGTAAAGCCTCCCATTCCGAGCGCAAAATACCAAAATGAATCACATCAAAACGTTGACCTTCACGCTTAATGGCGCTGCGCTGTCTGCCTTCCTGACAGAACCCCACCTTTTCGTGGGCTTTAATAGAACGAACGTTATAGCCGATCGTACTCGAGCTAACTCGGTAAAGGTTTAATTCACGGAAAGCATACCCAAGAATAAGCTTGAGAGCATCCGTACCATAACCTTTCCCCCAGTAAGCTGAGTCACCAATAGCAATCCCCAACGAAGCAACTTGGTGCGTCCACTGTACCTGAAATAAACCAACACCTCCAATTAAAGTATCATCAGCCAAAGTTCGCAGGCGGAAGTGAAAGCTATTAGGTGAGTTAAGAACACTCGCTTCAAACTGCGTCCAATCTTCAGGAGTTATTGGTCTTGCTGGATCGTTGTCTGCGACTCGCAAATATTCATCATTTTCAGACCATTTCGCAAAATGCATGTTGTCATCAGGTCTGGGTGCAGCAAGGCGAAGCAACTTACCTGTAAAAAGTGGCTTGAATTCCATTGAAAATTCCTTTTCCAATCTGTCATTGAGAGCGAAATACAAATTAGGTTCGTACAACAAGTGCAGTACGAACTCATAGCAAAGTAGGTTGATAGGAGTTTCTCAGTCCAAAACTGGACTTTTACTCAATGACAGGCAACACAGGCAAATCCTGGGATAGTTAAATTGATTGCACGATACATTATACTAACTTGGTCTGTTTTTGACTAGGACGGGTTTTCACGCGTCTTCTACTGTTTCTCCAAATGTTGACGATCGATAATCCCCCTAGCTCCCCTTTCCAAGATACAGTGGTGTACAGATCTCTAGACAAGATATAAAACATCCGGACAACAGGGAAAGTTGATTCTAATTCCCCCCTTTTTAAGGGGGGTTAGGGGGGATCGAAACCGCTTTTAATGCACTTTAAAAGACTTGTGTACACCACCATAGCCTTAAAAAGGGGGACTGTGAAAATTCCCCCCTTTTTAAGGGGAATTTAGAGAGAGCGAAAAAATTAAGAGTCCAAACGAGTCGTTTTAAAAGTTGTGTGAAATGGTGTAATGATATATTCATCTTTTGATTTATCTAACACTGCGAATACAACTTTCTCAAAGAACCCATTAAGATTGGGATTTTCCACTAAATGGTGATAAAAATATTCAGCAACATTTTGAGGATTATTTTTAAAAACACCACATCCCCATGCTCCCAATACAAGCACCTTATAGTCATGAATTGCAGCCACTGACAACAATTTCTCTGTACGAGCAAGCATCGTGCTTTCAATAGAAGCGATCTCAGAGCGTTTTCCTTTTTGTCTAACGGCTCCTGCATTCACTGCTGGTACAGTTAGAATTGATACGAGAAAGGGTTGATTTAATAGCTCGTCATTATCATCTCTAATAACCGGGACTCCTGGAGAATAAATCATGTCATCTGTATAAAGAGATGAACCTAAATTTCTGTTAGTGTCGTACATCTGAGTCATTTGAGCAATACAAGGATAAAGCGCTGTAGCCCTAGCTAAGCTCTCCTCTTGTGCTTGACTCCCATTGAGAAATCCACCCCCTGGATTTTTAGCTGAAGCAAAATTCAAGCACAATACTTTTTCTATCCCTTCATCATTCACTAAGCGACTTGCAGCATGAAGAGTTGTTTCATTACTGACTGTAAAACTGATTGCATTCAACGACTTTTTTGTCTTTAAGATGTTGTCCCGTTGGGCAAATACCTTCTTAAACATTGTTTCCGAATAATGAATAGAGCTAGTTTTTGCAGCCAAACAAGCTTCTTTAATATTAATAGTTTCTCCCAATAAATTTTGATAATGCCCGCGTTTAATAATTTCAAGTGTTTCTTGAGCTATAACAGCACGTTTCTCTCTACTATCCATATTTTGGTATTAATATTTTAATTCTATGACAATTCTATTTGATTTATGAACTACAAGTAGGTAGGGCGAAGCCGCACACATAAAGCTTTATATGCTGGGCAATGCCCACCCTACTTTGTGCATCATAATTTCGGATTTCAAAAACATTAGAGGTAGCATACTGTAGGGTTTCTCTTTTAACTAATTTCAGAAAGTAAAACTTTCATTGTTTGCACCATAGCTAACTATGAAACAAAAAACTACAAATGTATTACAAATTATTACAAGCAAGCTGTATAGTCATACCATTTCACTTTCATTGCGATACATAAAAACTCTGTAAAGACCTGGAATTGTTCATGACGAATAACGAATTATGAATTATTCTGTTGCCTGATACTGCTATTAGTAGTTAAATTTATGATGTCAAAGAGGTTTAAAATAAATCTGGGGATACTTAGTCCCCAGTTACTGAATAATAATAAGGAGGTGATTGATTGAATAAAAACGGGAACGGTCATCAAGGTTTTTGGAACCCAGTTAAAATTTTTATCCGTCTTGTCCTTAATCGGTGGATGAAAGAAGATAAAATCACTGGCGAGAGATACCTTGTTGATTCAGAAGATGTCAACACAGAGTTAGATGACATTGCGGATGAACCGCAAGACAATTCTCAAAAAGATAACTAGTTGACACGATCGGCCCCTAGCTTACCCCTAGGGGCTTCCATACTTCGATACTTTTAGGATATATCATTATGTTAGAAACTGATACCATCATTCGTCCAATTTATTATCAAATTGTTGAGCGTCGTAATAAGGTATGGGCTTTTAGAGAAGGAAAGCCGTTTGTTAATTTTTTTAATGCCCCTGACCTAGAGATGGAAGACTTGTTTGCCATCTTTGATACCTCTATGGAGAAAATTGCAGCAGAACTGCGACGTATAAACGGTGCAAAACAAGGCTTTTATATAGCAAATATTTTGGAGAAAAAATACTATTACTGTGGTACTGAGTGGCAAGACGTGAAAACCAAACTTCAAGAACTGGGAATTGGTAGACCGGACCCCATGGAAGTCTAAGGATAACTTATACGGAAGCACTTCATCCACTACCAAGCAGAAAATAAAACATCAGTCGCGTTTCAAGTGTTTTGGTACTACGGTCTGGGGCAAGGAGTGATAACAATATTGGCAATTACGCCTTATCTTTAGGTTTAGCTGCATTGCGATCGCAATTTAATTTTTATCCAACAAATTACCCATTTTTCTAATTTTAATAAACTACACAACAATTTTATTTTTAATTCTACGAGAACCAATAATTATTTCACAATGTTTTATAAGTTGTTCTGACTTAAGACTCATATTGCTTTTGATGCCAATTCTTTGAGAAGTTTTGGTTCTAATTCCTTAACATGAGCAGGTGTCAAAGCTTGGCATAGCTCATATGAATGAATTGCAAGAATGTATTGATTACTTGATGACCATTGTTCGAGATATGAAACTATTTTATACTGCCAATCTGGGTGAAGTGCAATTTCAATTTCATCCATCAAAATAATAGAATCTTTTATATTGTGATACTTCATCCACATATAAATGCTTAATCTTTTTAATTCACCATGACTTAAATATTCTGGATATAATTCTATAGTTTCCAAACCATTATCTAACTTAAAAGTTACTCCTGAAAAATCTTTCAACTGTATCTCTTTTGTAATCGATTAAGCTGGTGGGCAATGCCCACCACAAACTATTAATTCAGTTTAACTAAAGCAGCAAGGGCTGTTACTGAAAAACCTTCGCTTACACCTTAAACTTCTCAGTAATTCGCTTCATTGCTTCCTCAACATTCTCCCGACTGTTGAAAGCGGAAATGCGGAAATAACCTTCGCCAGCCGCACCAAAACCAGAACCAGGTGTACCTACAACGTTACAATTGTGCAGCAATTTATCGAAAAAGTCCCAACTAGATATACCATTGGGCGTTTTCACCCAAACGTAGGGCGCATTCACACCACCATAAACTGTTAACCCAGCTTGGCTCAGTTTCTCGCGAATAATTCTGGCATTCTCCATGTAGAAGCTGACGAGCTGTTTTGTTTGCGCCTGACCTTCTTCTGAGTAAACTGCTTCAGCTCCACGTTGTACGATGTAAGAGACTCCATTGAACTTGGTGGACTGGCGGCGATTCCACAACTTCCACAGTTCTACATCGGAACCATCGCCTGCTTTTGCCGTAAGTGTTTTTGGTACGACAGTCAGCGCACAACGCGTCCCGGTAAAGCCTGCATTTTTGGAGAAAGAGCGAAATTCGATCGCACAGTCTCTTGCTCCTTCAATCTCATAGATGGAGTGCGGAATTTCTGGATCTGTAATGAACGATTCGTATGCAGCATCAAAGAAAATGATAGACCCATGTGCTTTAGCATAGTCTACCCATGCCTGAAGATGTTCTTTGGTAGCGGTTGCTCCTGTGGGGTTGTTGGGGAAGCAAAGGTAAATTAAATCGACTTTTTGTGACGGAATCGCTGCAGTGAAATTGTTTTCAGCAGTAATTGGTAAATAAACTAAGCCCTCAAACTCACCCTTATCGTTGGCTGGACCAGTATGCCCTGCCATAACATTAGTATCCACATATACAGGATATACGGGGTCAGTCACTGCAATTACATTGTCATTGCCCAAGATATCCAGAATGTTGCCGTTATCGCACTTAGAACCATCGGAGATAAAAATTTCACCAGCATCAACCTCGCATCCCCGTGCTTGGAAATCCTTAGCAGCAATTTTCTCCCGCAACCAAGCATAACCTTGCTCTGGTCCGTAACCTCTAAAGGTAGAGCGATCGCCCATTTCTTCCACAGCTTTAATCATAGCTGTACGGCAAGCTTCGGGCAAAGGTTCCGTCACGTCACCAATACCCAATCGAATCACCTTAGCATCAGGATTGGCTTCTGCAAAGGCATTAACCCGGCGTGCAATTTCGGGAAACAAGTAACCTGCTTTTAACTTGAGGTAGTTATCGTTAATAGTTGCCATAGTAGATCGTGAAAAACGCCATAAATAAACAGCTTACTGCCAATTGCCATACACCATTACACCCCAAAAAATTAAATGAATTGAGACTCATATGTTATTTTGGTCTTATCTTGAGAAAAAACGAATAGCAATGAATGAGCAAAGATAATGAGACATTTCGCTTTGATAGCAACGAAAGAGCTAAGTTAGATGCGGCTGTAGCAATAGAGCGCGATAGAAGCGATGCAATTGACAAAGCACTTAACCTGTCTCCAAAACTCCTCCAATGGCAACTAGAAGAAATTCACAAAGGTGTTGCAGAAGCTGATGCGAGAGATTTTGCTAGTCAAGAGGAAGTACAGGCAGTCTTTGCAAGGTTAACTGATGCGAGTTAAAAACCTTATGAAAGCATAGCGAAATTTAGAGCAGACTGTTTATGACCCAAGCCATACCCAAGCTAGTTACTTATGAAGAATTTATTGAGTGGTACCCCAATGATGGAGGGCGTTATGAACTGCACAAAGGAGTTATTGTAGAGATGCCACCTCCAACGGGCGACCACGAAAATGTCATTGGATTTTTAGTCCAAAAACTTACCTTAGAGTATTCGCGTCTTCAATTGCCTTACCGCATTCCAAAAACTGCACTTGTCAAAACTCCCAATAACGAGACAAGTTATTCCCCAGATATTTTATTGCTCAACCATGACAATCTCATCAATGAACCTTTGTGGAAAAAGCAATCAACTGTATGCTCTAGTGCATCGGTTCCTTTAATTGTTGAAGTCGTAAGTACAAATTGGCGCGATGATTATTACGATAAGTTAAGGGACTACGAAGAAATGGCTATCCCCGAATACTGGATTGCGGATTATGCTGCATTGGGAGGTAAGCGATTCATTGGCGATCCAAAACAACCTACGGTGTCAGTGTGTCAGCTTGTAGGAGATGAATACCAAATAACTAAATTTACGGGGGATAGCCCGATTGTGTCTCCTACCTTTCCCGAACTGAACCTTACTGCACAACAGGTTTTTAATGCAGCATTGTAAGTTATAATTCAACTTAAACTTCATCAAAACTCTGAATCGCGGGGAAGCCTTCTGCTTCAAATGAGTGATTCCCGGTTCTGATAGAAAACAGCGTTTGCATTCCGGCTGCTTGAGATGCTTTTAACTCAGCAGTGACATCTGAAATAAAAAGAATTTTTTCTGGTATCTTTCCAATGGCAGATGCTATCTTAGCGTAGCTCTGAACTTCTCGCTTGGAGCCAGTTTGAGTATCAAAGTAACCGCTAATAAAACCCGTTAGGTCTCCCTCTTCGGTGTACCGAAAGAGAAGTTGTTGTGCTTGAACACTACCAGAGGAGAAAATATACAAATGTTTGCCAGCACTTATCCAACGTTGAAAAGCAGGCTTAACATCTGGAAATATTTGCGATCGCAGCGTTCCATCTCGATACCCCCGCTCCCAAATCTTACCCTGTAAAGATTTCAAACCTGTTGATTTACGGTCGATAGAAATCAGATAATGAATGTAAGGAACAGCCCCTGTAACCTCCGTTTCTTGCCAATGAGGTACTGACACCCCCTGTGCGAGCTCCTGTTCATACTCTTTTCTCAACAATTGCAAATCAGTTTGAACCGCAGTCACTTGCTGATAGGTTGAGAGAAAATCAGTCACGCGATCGCGTGCAAACGGAAATAAGACTCCGAAAACATAATCAACCGGAGTTGTTGTCCCCTCAATATCGAGAAGAAGCACTTCCGCATTATCTGAATAGAGTGCAGTCATGAATGAGTTGTTAGTAGTCAGTTGTTGATTGTTAATACCATTAGCCATTAGCCATTAGCCATTAGCCATTAGCAATTATCGACATCCCAAACTATCACGAGTTGCTACAGACGTGACGGGATTAACCCCATCAGCTCGTTCGCACATCAACTTTGCTTCGTAAGTGTCTAGAATTGCACCAGAAAAATCAGCTCCTGTAATTTTTGCACCGTTGAAGCGACTGCTTGTTAGAATTGCATCGGTAAAAATGGCGTTCGTTAAATTGGCTTCATTAAAGATAACGCGATCGGCAAAAGTTCCTGAGAGATCGGCTCCTTCCAAATCTGCTTTCAGACATGACCCCTTAGTCATAATAGTTCCTCTCAGATTTGTACCTCGGAACTTTGTCTCCTGCATATTTGCTCCTGCAAGAGATGTTCCTTCTAAATTTTTCTTAGAAAAGTCTTGATATCGTAGATCGGCAAGCGTATAGTTAACAGTATTTTCCTGTGCAATTACAGGAGAAATATCTAAGAGTAACCAGCACCCTGTCAGCAACAGAAGAAGCAGTACGCCAACAATGAATTTTAACCAACCCTTTACCTGACGCTTCATCCTAAAGTTCCAGAAAGTGTACTCTATTCCCATATTTACAATACTACTAAGTTACTTACACTTCTGATGCATCGCTTTGCTGAGGGCTTAAACTGGCAAAGTCAAACAACTGAGTATCGGCTAGATGGGATGGGCAAATATTTTGAAGGCTAGAGAACAAACTCTCAACTCTTCCTGGGTGGGATTTTTCCCAAGCTCGTAGCATCTGTTTGATTTGCGCTCTTTGCAAATTCTCCTGGGAACCACAAAGGCTGCATGGAACAATTGGAAACTTTTTGAAGTTCGCGTACTGCTCAATATCAGACTCAGCGCAGTAAGCTAAAGGTCGGATAACTATATGTTGCCCGTCATCACTCAAAAGTTTTGGTGGCATTGCTTTGAGTTTTCCTGCATAAAACATATTCAGAAATAAAGTTTCCAAAAGATCATCCCGATGGTGTCCCAAAGCGACTTTAGTCGCGCCTTCTTCACTTGCAACTCTATAGAGAATGGCTCGTCGCAGGCGGGAACATAAACTGCACGTGGTCTTCCCCTCAGGGATAACACGTTTTACAATACTGTAAGTATCTTCTTCTACTATCCTGTAAGCTACTCCTAGAGATTCTAAATACTCTGGCAGCAAGTGTTCTGGAAATCCTGGTTGCTTCTGGTCTAAGTTAACAGCAAGAATATCAAATTTCACTGGAGCTTTACGCTGGAGAGTGAGCAGCAGGTCTAGCATTGTGTATGAATCTTTACCACCTGATACGCATACCATGACGCGATCGCCATCCTCAATCATGTTGTAGTCACGAATGGCTTTTCCTACCGAGGTACGTAAATGTGCTTCCAGTTTTCTAAGGCTTTTTGAGCTATGAACCTCCGTTGCTTCCATAAGTTATTCTCCAAAGAACGCTCGTATATATTTTAGTCAGGTAGCATAAACCATTTTCTGACTGGCAAAAAAATTGCTATTCCTGAAGGAAGAATTCTTATTTTGCCAGTGCAAAAGCAAAACTCAAGTAGTTAACTTTGCATTTTTGAATCAAGGAGCGATCGCCAATGTCAGAATTCCAGAGAGTCTCACTTCGCCCAATGGACGAGTATAACCAGACATTGGTATCCTACGTGCATCCACCCACTTGGGTCAATCCCCAACCTGCCAATTGTTACGACTTAGTTGTCATTGGTGCGGGTACAGCAGGATTAGTCGTAGCCGGAGGTGCAGCACTTTTAAATGTTGGATTAAAAGTTGCCTTAGTAGAAAAGCACCTCATGGGAGGAGACTGTTTAAATTTTGGCTGCGTACCATCCAAATCTATCATTCGGTCATCCCGTGTGGTAGGAGAAATGTGGAATGCAAAAAAATTTGGCATTAATGCGCCCAAATATGTAGATGTAGACTTTTCCACTGTTATGGAAAGGATGCGACGCGTCAGGGCAAAAATTAGCCCTCATGATTCAGCTGAACGTTTCCAAAAAATGGGTGTGGATGTCTTCCTAGGTAGTGCGCGATTTGTCAGCGATGATAGTGTAGAGGTTGGAGACAAAACTCTTCGCTTTAGAAAAGCCGTCATTGCTACAGGCGCGAGAGCCGCACAACCCTCCATTGCAGGAATTGAAGAAGCAGGATACCTAACCAATGAAACTGTTTTTTCTCTGATCCAGAAACCCCAACGTTTAGCAGTGATTGGTGCTGGTCCCATTGGGTGTGAATTAGCACAAGCTTTTCGCCGTTTTGATTGTGAAGTCACACTCTTCCACCAAGGAACTCATATCCTTAATAAAGAAGATACTGATGCTGCTGAGATTATTCAAAAGGTGTTTGCTAAAGAAGGAATTCGTTTGGTATTGGGGGGAAAAATACAGCAAGTTGAAAAAACTAAAGAAGGAAAAACGCTTTACTTCAGTCGCAATAACAAAACAGATGTTCTCTCAGTTGATGACATTTTAGTCGGTACGGGACGAATTCCAAATGTGGAAGGATTGAATTTAGATGCCATTGGCGTAGAATACGATCCCCGTCAAGGTGTGAAGGTCAATGATTATCTTCAAACCACAAATCCCAAAATTTATGCAGCAGGTGATATATGCATGAACTGGAAATTTACTCACGCAGCTGATGCAGCCGCACGAATAGTCATTAGAAATGCACTCTTTTCTCCTTTTGGCTTGGGGCGTCAAAAACTCAGCAATCTCGTTATGCCTTGGGTCACTTACACCGATCCTGAAATTGCCCATGTGGGAATGTACGAACGAGAAGCCCAGGAAATGGGCATTGATGTCGCGACGATTAAAATTCCTTTTAATGATGTCGATCGAGCGGTAACTGATGGTGAAGAAGAAGGATTTATCAAAATTCTTCATCCAAAAAAGAGCGATCGCATTCTCGGTGCGACCATTGTTGCTCGTCATGCAGGCGAGATGATTTCTCAACTCACCATAGCTATTGTTAACAAGATAACTTTAAGTCAATTAAATCAAGTCATTTATCCTTATCCAACCCAATCTGAAGCTATTAAAAAAGCAGCAGATACATACTACCTCTCTAATAGTTTGACACCAAATACAAAACGATTATTGGCTTGGGTAAAACAGTTTTCTTGATTGTATATTTTGGATTAAATTATATGCTTAGTGTAGGTTCTGTATAGTTTCTTCTTCCTTGTCTCCCTACTTTCTACTCCCTAATAATAATGTGATGCTTCGAGTCAAAATTCACTTTACCTTGTTGTTGTAATTTCCTTAAAAGTCTTGTCATCGTGACTCTAGTTGTACAACAAGCGCCAGCAAGATCTTGATGAGTCAACCGAACGTTTAAGCGAGTTCCTTCAGCAACTGATTGACCAATTTCTTGTTTTAATAATTGTAACAAATAATGAAAGCGGTCTTGAACTTTTCGCCTACCACTAATTACCAAAAACGATTCTGTTTGTCGCAGGCGTTGATTGATTTTTGAAATTATTGTTTTGCTAATTTTTGACGAAGTAGCGATTTCAGCTAAGTCAATTGATACCAATTCTACATCAGATAAAGCGATTGCTTGATAGGTGTGTAGTGCAGTTAAACTTGAACCAAAAATCATGCCTTGCCCTGCTAAGCCAACTAGCACTTCTTCACCTGTATCACATAACGTGCTTAGCTTAATCAAACCTTGATGTACGCACCAAATTGTGCTTGAGTTGAGAGGAATAGTCTCTCCTTTAGAATACTTATATCTCTCTCGTCCTTGAGTCAAGTCAAAGTTATCCTCAGAGACTTTTACTGCTTGTAAATTTCGTTGCTCGGTGATATCCCGTAGCAACCAACGCAGTGCGATCGGCATACCTATTTCATTACAAACAACACCTACTGTCATAGCTGCATCAAAAACCTTTCCGTTACTTTTCTGCCAGCATAGTGTTGACTTGGTGGCTCCATCGCATTCGTTAACTTGAAGCAAAAAGCTGCGAAAAGTCGCTCGATCTGGTAATGCTATATAGTTAACAATTGGTTTCCCTACCAAACGCTGTTGGGGAACGTTCAGGAGTTGACTTGCAGCACGATTTGCTTCTTGAATAATGCCTGGGATATCTGTCACTAAATAAGCATCTGGAGCTAACTCAAATAAATTTTGGTAGCGTTGGCGTTCCGCTTCAAGTAAATTATGTGTTTCTATGAGTTGTTCGTTCTGTTGGTGTAATTCTTGTGTCGCTATTTTCACCATTTCTGAAGCACGACCAAGTTCAACCAGTGCCTGTGGCAGTATATCTGGCCCTATAGGTGTATTGTTAATACTTTGATACAAGTTTATGAGCCGCACGTGCATTCCTTGTACGCGTTGCGTAAATCTATCTATCTCTGGCTTGTCTATATTCACTGGAATAACCTGATACAAAGCTTAACTGGTCAGCAAACCTAATGACTGATAAATAGTTAAAAGTGAGTGGATTGAAAAACCCGCTCACTGCTAACTATATATAATCTACTAACCACTTACCACTCTTAGAGTTCCGATGGTGTATTTGGGGCAACAGTTTCCCCAGTACCTATATTTAAGACCAGATCTTGATCGGTAATTAAATCTGAGAGTTCCTTAACTTGCAAATTCATATCCTCACACGCTATCCGTAACTCTCGTGCGAAGGTGTTAAGGTCATCTCCATAGCCACACTGGTAAGCAGCCGTTTCAATTCCCTGCTTGGCATTCGCTCTTGCACAATCTACTAGTTCAGTGCCTTTTAATGGTGTAGGGGATGCCATATTCTTAGTTGTTTGTTATTTATTGCCTCTCGTTTAGGTTATCAACTACTGGGTAGCAATTCATCCTTCAAATGGTGGACTATAGTCTCTAACTGACGAATTCTATATGCCTCTTCCTAACGAATGAGATTCGCTGTTATACAGGCAAAACCCGCCTGCGCGGGTTCAAAATTTCTAACTTTCTGTTAGTCCGCGTAGGCGGATTTCGTTTTTGTAATTGCGAATTTTGTTCGCCCAAGTTTTTTAAAACATCTTCTAAGCACTAATTGTTGGTTGATACAATAGGTTACGAGTGGCTACCATGCTTGATACTAAAAGATCCATATCTTCTTGAGTATGGAGGGCATTCACAGTAATGCGAATTCGGGGTTTAGCAACAAACCAAATGGGAGATACCCAAACACCATGATTTTTCATGATTTGTCTACCAAAAATTTTGGGATTAATATCTGGTGGTAAAATAACTGGCACAACATTAGTTTCGCCAATTGCCATAAAGCCTTGCTCTATCAGGCGCGATCGCAAGTAGCGGGTATTTTCCTGTAGCTTTTTCACTCGTTCTGGAAATTGCCGTACTTGGCGAATGCTTTCTAGTGCTGCAGCTGCAAGTGGTGGCGATAGCGAAATTGTTCCAATTGAGGTTGGGGAGACATTTAACAGGGGTTTTAACTCTGATACGTGAGTGCTGATGGCTGCGCCTGCTGAGGCAGCGAATTTCGAGAACGTGGTCATAATTAAAGGTATAACGCCTCGCTCAATTGCGTAAGATGGCGAAATCCCAAAGTGTTCGTATATTCCTCTTCCTGTAGGACCTAGAGCACCGCTCGCGTGAGCTTCATCCATAAGGAGAACGCTACCTTCATACTTACGCATGACTTCGATGGTGTCTAGCAGGGGAGCAATATCGCCATCCATAGAAAAGACTGCATCAGAAACAACTACAATGCGATCGTTGGGGCGAACGTGGCGATACATTTTCCGAGCTAAGTCCTCCATATCACAGTGGCGGTAAGCTTTGACTCGGACGCGAGGACTGTGACCAAAGACCTTACCGGAACGAGTTCCTGCATTGACGACTGCTGAGACAATACAGCCGTGATTGAGGACGTCCGTGAAAATGATAGTTTCTCTAGTATTCTGGAATCCCGGTACTGGAATCGCCAAGTGACAGAAGGCATCCATAAAAGCTTGCATTGCCATCCAAGCATTTAAAAACAACTGCGTGTGAGGCAAATCTTTAAAAGCTGAAATTTCATCCTCTAGCTGCTGGTGTAAATCGATACGACCGCTTAAAACCGAGCAAGAACTGTTAGATGTACCGTACTTAAGAATAGAATCAATAGCAGCTTGCTTGACTGCCTCTTCTTGAACGAGCCCTAAAATGTCATTACTGCAGAAACTGAGAACTGTCCGACGTTCACCAGTTGCTACTTCTGTAATTTCTACCAAATTCCCCTGCTTTTGATGACAAATAAACTCGTCTGGATCGAGTCCACTCTCGTACCAACGCTGCACATACTCTTTAACAATTTGCACTCTTATACTCCTCTCACCAAACATCGTTTGTCCCGCAAGACAGGTGTCTTTTAGTTATGGAAAGTGAATAGCCAGCGATCGCTGTCTTCTTCCGTGTTCCTGATTTGTCGGCGTCACCGCCTACCCCCAATTCTGGGGTTAAGTGTGCCTTGGGTTGTGATTTAATACATTTTTACATGAATTTTTGATATTACTGGACTATCAGCTATTTTCCTCTATAGACATGACTTAGGTACAGTGTTTGCATGCTGTTCAATGACCATCACAATAGCGCAGTTAGTTCCCCTAATTTTATGCTTGTGTTGTTTATTGCTGCTAGAATACAGAACTATGTAATTCCTCTGTGTGAACCTATTTGTCTCAGTATCCGTAGAATCTAGCAGTACGGTATATGTCCAGTGTGTGAATTTATTCGCTTCACTAATCGTTTAAGTTAAAGTTATCAAAAATATCTCATATTTTACCGATGTTACGCGATCGCAAGCTGTTAGTGTTGCTTTTAGCAGGTTCTATGACAACAATGGCTGGGGGAATCGTTGCTCCCGTATTGCCAGATATGGTGCAACAACTCAACCTCAATCCTGGGCTAGCAGCTCACTTAGTCAGCATCCACTGCTTGACAAATGCTTTGTCTAGTCCTTTACTGGGTCTTTTAGCAGATCGAGTCGGTCGCTTGCGTATTTTGATAGCTTCATTGCTCCTCTATGCTCTATCTGGTACGGCGGGGGCTTTTATGCGATCGATAGAGCCATTATTAGCTACACGAAGTTTGCTTGGCATAGCAAGTGGTGGAATTGCTGCAGCGAGCCTCGGCTTATTAGCTGGTATGTATGAGGGTCAGGCGCGAAGTCAAGCTTTGGGTCAAGCAACGAGTACCCTAACAATTGCAGGTATTTTCTTTCCTCTGTTAGGTGGTTGGGTAGGGTCATCTCATTGGCAGTTTACCTTTTATTTATATGGCTTGGGATTGCCACTAGCAATTTTGGCTGCCTCAATTTTAAGGACAAAGCAGTCGGTACAGCAAAAAGCAAATGCCGTTTCCACTCGTGACCAGCTCCGCCAAGTTTTTGGCAATCAATACACGCTGTGGTTGTTATTAACCCTTGGGTTGGCTTCTATCGTCATGTATTCCGTAGTGATATATACACCTCTATACTTAAAACAAACTATAGGAGTTGGAGCAGTTCTCAATGGAGTTGTTTTAGCATCACGAGCAGTTGGAGCTGCAGCGATATCAGCATTTGGTGCTCGACAACTCGCTAAAAATATTGGTACGGAACGTTCTATTGCTGTTGGATTTGGGTTAATGGCGCTGACACTAGCAACAATTCCCCTACTGCACGAACTCGGGTTGATTCTGCTTGCAGCAGTGCTTTTTGGCGTAGGTTTTGGTATTGTCTTGCCCAATCTCTACAGTATTTTGGCAAATCTGGCTCCTGCAGAACTGCGATCGAGCGTACTCGCTGCCGGGACGGGCGCAGGCTTCCTGGGTCAGTTCCTTTGTCCCTTTCTGCTTGGACCAACCCTCAGTTATGGAGGATTTGAAATGATATTTTATACCTCAGCAAGTTTCTCTGTCGCAGCCGGAGTGCTGCTCATGTTTTTTTCTACAAATAATAAATTCGCAAAACCCGATTCAAATTAGTAAATCCCCAACTTTTTGAAGGATGCTGTTGGTGAAGATGCGATCGCGTCATTTGCTACTCACTCGTTCCCAAACTCTAGTTGGGAACGAGCAAACCCTACTCTTCAGGTAACCTAACCTCTTGTTCTACCTTTAAACCTGCCAGAAAATTGCGGTCTTCGCTAATATGAGGAAATTTCAGTTGAGAATCGGGAATTCCCTTTTGCAACTGGCGTTTCCGAACAATACCAAAGCTTCCCGCCTCTAAAACCCGCAGTCTTGGTGGAGGTACCTGATCCTTGCGTTTGGAACCGTAATACACGTTAATCTCTTTGAGCTTGCGATCGAAGCTAGTTAGGAAAGCTTGGGGATCGCTCAAGTTTTCACCAGGAGCAAGTTCAATGTTCACCAAGTAGTGAGCGGGAAACTCGTTCTCCGACAAAGTGATACAAAAATCTTCAAGATGTAAACCAAATTCTTGCTGCAAGAGTTGCATTACCTGAGTAACGTGAAATTCCGTTGTTTTTTCTGTTGTCGAAGACAGTATTCCGCCGCGACGGTAACGAAAGACGATCAGAGGCGCTTGCTCGTAAAAGCCCAACACTTCAACAACATCACCAATATCATAACGGTAGAAACCACTGTAGTTGGTCATCAGGATGCGGTAGAGTTTTCCCGGCTGAACTTCAGTGGCGAGTAGAGTTTTCGGGTGTTCTTCTTCCCATTGGTCTTCTGGAATAAATTCAAAAAAGCCTGTTTCTATAGCGAGGATGCTGCCATCATTGTTGACGTCATGATAAATACTGAATGTGCCTTCTGCTGAGGCAAACACTGCACCAAATACGGGAGTGTCTCCCAAGTAGGAAGGAAATCTTTCAAAGTAAAAATCGGATGTTCCTCCCCTTGCAGTGGCAACATAAGATAGATTGGGCCAAGCTAAATTTGGAGTCAGCCGTCCTGACGATCGCAAAACTTCTCGCAGTTGTGCGGCGCGATTCGGATTGGCTGACCATCTCCGTTCTAATTGGAACCGCAATTCTGGTTCGAGTTTCAACCAATCGGCTATTGTCCCTTTGTCTATATCTCGGATCAACTCTTCTGCGTACCGCTCAAGGTAATTGCAGGTTCTGAGGATCAGCATGGGAAAGTTGGCGATGATTCCTCGCATGGAGGGATCATTCAGCGCAAATAAAAAGCACAAATAGTGCCTTGCTATGCTATCTTCCGCCTTTAAGGTTTCATAGGGATGGGCAAAGAGTTGTTCGTAGAGAAATTTCCCCATGCGAAGGACTCCCGTACCTGCCGTCCCGTAGTCAATACCCCCACTGGTACGCCCTGTTATTTGCGTTGCATTGGTAACTAGCAGTTTGCCAAACCTTTTTTGCCGCGATCGCAGTGCTTCATTCAAAAAACCGATACAAGTCAGATTAGCCCATCTTAAAGAGTTTTGAAATCTTTTTGTAATGGGAATTAATTTCTGGTTTCCCGTTGAGCCACTGGTGGTATTTAAATAGACAACCGGATCTGGTGTGAGGACGTTTTGTTCGCCTTTAGCAATACGTTGAAGGTAAGCTTCGTAACCACTGTAAGGTAAAATTGGAACCTGCCGCTGAAACTGGGCAATAGTTTTGATATCTCTTAACCCATATTTACGACCATTATCAGTATCTTTGTGAGTTTGCAACAGCTTGTGCAAAAACTGTTCTTGTACGGCATCAGTTTGGCGGATTTTTTTTACAAATTTTTCCTTAGCACGTTCTGCAACAAATGTCAAAGTTGGTAACAAGAAGTTTGTCATGAAAGCTTGTATTTTTCTATGAAGTTGCGCTGATTGTTGGATACTAAAACAGAGATGTGACCGAGCGATTGCACTAACCGTCCTAGCCTTAACATCCCTATGGAGACTGAAAAAGTAGGTTCTGACAAGGTCTTAGATTCAGATGTTAACTTCTTGAAAGCTCATTCTCCTAATATCGCATGAACTGCTGTTGTTGAATGTAGAGCATTCCAGAATAAAGAATTGTTTGGGTTGGAACAGACAGTGAATGGTACTTTGGCTGGAATTGTTAAAATTTATAAAATTTTAACAATTAAAAATTTTCATTTTTGAAAAAATGAATGACTGAAAGGCATACAGAACTCATCTACAGCAACAACACACTCATGCATTTACAGTCAAAGCAAAACTTTGAGTCAGAAGTATACAATATAACTCACCCCATATTACGGATTGATATAGCAGATTTAACACCAAAGATATTTTTTGAGAAATATCGAAAAACTAGCACACCAGTCATTATCACGGGATTGTTGAAAGACGAGAGCGACTGGACTTTAGATTATTTGTGTGAAAAGCTTGGCAATCAAAAATTTGTCTTTCGGAATTATGGAAGTGCCAGGTACAAACAGGACAAACGCAACTGGAAATCCATCGGTAGTGGAGTCGATTTACAAATTATGTCCTTCAGTGAATTCGCCGAACTCATGCGTAGTGGCAAGGCTCGTGAAAATGATATTAACCTGGGAAAACATCCCCTCAAAAATACTCCTCTCGCCGATAATCTCTCTTTAACAAGTATTGGAGAAAAACTGGGTTTAAAAAAATCGGTAACCCATCTCAATATTTACGTTAATCCGGCTGGTCATAGCTCGGGACTGCATTATGATTCTGTAGATGGGACACTCATGCAGATGCACGGTTCTAAAAAAGTGGTACTTTTCCCACCTTCTCAAACCAATAACCTCTATCCCTTTCCATTTTATATCCACCTTTTTTATGGTATGAAAATGCGTTGCTGGTTTAGCAAAGTGAATGTGGAAAATCCAGATTTCACATCATTTCCAAAATTTAAAGAAGCACTCCAGCACAGACATGAAGCCATTCTCAACCTCGGTGAAACTCTTTTTATCCCTGAAGGGTGGTGGCATGATGTAACGGCATTAGGTGATGAAATGGTTTGTGCGGTCAATAGGTTCTGGCGAGTTTATCCTATTTCACGAGTTTTGTTGTCTCGAAGTAGATGGCGTGCTGTGTTGGGAATGATATGTGCATTACCTCATATTTTGTTCAATTTTGCCACTGTTGCTTTCAGCCGCGATCGCAAACAAAAATTCAGCAAAATTTCTCACAGGTTATAAAATAATCAATAAAAGTGTGAGGAAAAAACGTCGATGACCGAGTTGGAGAAGCTTTCTGCAAGCCCAGCCTTCTCCTTGGGGGTAGGAATCGCTTGTTTTGTCATAGCATTTGTCTTGGCAAGTTTAGTTGAATATTGGATACATCGGTTGATGCACGCCTCGCCTAAGGTTGGCGAACGTCATCGCGACCACCATCGTCGCAATGAAGGACAAGGGGTGGTGTGGGAGTTTCGGGACTATATCAAAGGCAGCGCTGTAGTGATGTTTTTGATGTTTTTCTACTCTTGGCAAGCTGGAATTGGTTGGTTTTTGGGTGCGCTGGTTTATGCTGCATTTTCAGCTTACGCCCATCAACTTCAACATGAAAACCCAACCAAGTGCTTTTGGATGAAAATGCCAGTACACTACGTACATCATAAGTATGGTATGTGGCACCATAATTTTGGTTTGGCAGTGGATTGGTGGGACCATGTGTTTGGGACGTACAAACCTATGGAATGGTTGACAGCAGAAGAACTCAATCAACCAGAACGGGGTTATTTTCAGCTGCGCTGGTGGTAGCAATAACAAGCAATGGTGACAAGTGATTCTAGTTGCCGATCTAGTCAGAAGATAAAAATCTTATGTATAGAATTGGTTTTTCTTGGAGTTTTGGTATATTTTTCTAAACAGCTTTAAGCTTTGTAGGCGGCTGGAACCGGAGGAAAACAAATTTGAATTATTTCCAAGAGGCAAAAGCCCACTTTGTTGCGAGTCATCAGCATCCTATTAACCAGTTTCTGCATCACTTAACAAATCTCCTGGCAATTGGGGCGGTTGTCTGTCTGTTCTACGACTGGCGACTGACACTTGTTTGCTTGGTACTTACCCAAGTTTTTGCTTTGGGTGGGCATGCACTCTTTGAAAAAAACGAGCCTGCTTTTGTTAGGTATCCCGGTATAACCATCGTAGTCTCGATACTATGGTCTTTCGAGAACTGGTTCGGTGTACGCCAAGTTTTGAGATCTTTTACGCAAAAGTCAGTTTAATGTTTGCGCTTTGACTGGTGAAAAGGAGAAAATAATTAATGTATCAAGGTTTGTTGGTGATTGATGCGGATGCTCATAAGATAGAAAATCCTTTAGTCATGAGGGATTACCTCGATTCAGAGTATCAAGATCGCATTGGTCTGACAATTGATAGTCTGGGTGACCAAAGGGCAAGAATAGCAGACTTTAACCCAGCCACAGGTAAGAACGACCTCGTGCGGATGTTCCCTCAACCACAGGGATTGGGTAAGGGAGGCTTTCGCACCTTACACCCAGAGACCACTTTGGGTGCAATGTTCAATAAAATCCGCCTCGAACACATGAACCAGGAAGGTATTGATGTTCAGGTTATATATGGCACATTAAACTTAGTATTTTCAAGCATCATAGATAAAGACTTCGCGATCGCACTTTGCCGTGCATACAACAATTATATTGCTGAGGATTGCCGGGGGTACGGTGGTCGCCTCCAGCCTATTGGCGTTCTACCACTACAAGATGTAGACGCTGCAGTGGCGGAGATGCATCGTTGTGTGAATGAACTGGGCATGATAGGTGTAGCTGTTGCTCCAAACTTGCCAATTCCCCATCCCAAAGCACCTGAAGCGTTTCCAGAAATTCGTACTTGTAAGACGATCGGCCATCCCGATTTTCACCCCTTATTGCAAGCAGCTGTAGACTTAGACATTGCCCTTGGCATTCACGGTGGTCCCGGTTCTTCTATGGTGGGTGGCATTTCCGATCATATGGAAACTTTTGTTCTCACCCACATTTTCGTGCAGCGGAACCAACAACAGCTAGCACTAGCACGCATGGTGTTTGATGGAGCTTTTGAGCGCTTTCCTACACTCCGCGTTGGCTTTCTAGAAGGCGGCTGCGGCTGGTTACCAGATCTCGCCCATGCCTTTCACGAGCATTGGGAAAAGCGCATTCGCGATTTTGACCCCAAACATCCCTATCGCCCATCCCTGATCGAATACACAAAATTGATGATTCAGGAAAGAGGTAGCCACAATAATATCAATCTGATGAATCAGGCTAAAAACCTCTTCGACCTCTTGTGGAATGCCCAACACGACCCTACCAAAATTGATGACGCTAGCTTATACGAGCACTACGATCTCCGTCATCGAGATCCCTTAGAGTATTTTGAACGGGGGCAAATCTTTACCTCTTTTGAATCAGACGATCCCGGTCCTTCTTATCTTCACATCTCTATGGGTGAAGTCGGTAAGCGCGTAGCTTGCTTCTCTGGGGATTACGGTCACTGGGATGGCGTACTTCAGAACTGTGTTCGAGATGCTGCTACAGTTGCTGATTACGATCGAGAGCATTTGGGGCTATTGCTAGGCGGTAATGCTCTAGCACTTTATGGCGATCGCTTGCGCCAATCTCTACCCAAAGAGTTATTAGCCGAAACAGGCAGTAAAGCAATAGTGTAAGTGATGGAACTAGCCACAACCCTCAAAAGTCAAACAGTTCATAACCGCGTCCGCGAGGTTGGCATCAACCCCAACTATTGGTATCCAGTTGTTTGGGCTGACCAACTTAAAGTTGGTGAAGTTATGCCTGTAGTGATTTGGCAGCAAGCAATTGTTGTTTACCGTGATGCCAATGGTCAAGTTTATGCCTTGGAAGATGCTTGTCCTCACAAAGGAGTTGCACTGCACAAAGGCAAAGTCCAAGGGAATCACCTTGCTTGTCCCTATCACGGTTGGGAATTTGATGGAAGTGGCGAGTGTGTCAGCATTCCTTACCTACCTCCGGGGCAAAAACTTCCCTGTGCTCGAGCCCTTAGCTATCCAATTCAGGAAAAATACAATCTGATTTGGATATTTCCGGGTGATGCTGCCTTGTCTGAACAATCCAAACTGCCTGATATACCTGAATTTGACCAGCCCGATTGGTTGATGGTGCCAATCCCAACTCACTTTAAAGCACATTTCTCCATTTGTAATGAAAACACGATGGATGTGTTTCACGGGTATTTGCACCAAGAACTACAGGGCTGGTTCGATCCAGTTCTGATTAACTTACAGGCAACAGAAACATCCGTGTGTGCTGACTATCGGGTTTCTTATAAAGGCACTCTTCCCAAACTCTTAGGCTGGAGCGATCGCGCAAATAAAGTCACAACCCGGACTATCTCAATCCGGTATTGCTACCCCCACTATCACAGTTCGCTCGAAGGTCTCTCCTCCCTCTACCTCATGCGACTACCTGTTAGTCCAACCGAAACGCGATCTTTTTCCTTTTTCTTTGTTAAAATTCGCCTTCCTAAATGGATACTCCAACCGATCGAGAAACTGTTAGCAAATTTTATCTTGCGCTTGTTTCAAAAATTTGTTGCTCAAGATAGTGAAATAATTGAGAGCGAGCAGCAAAGCTATCTTGCAAATCCCCACCGACGTTATATCGAAATCAACCCTGCTATTATTGCCCTTCAACGGGTTCTCATATTGCAATATGAACAATCGCTACAAAAATTTAATGAGTAACTACAAAAGATGCTATATCTCAATATCGCTGACTTTATCTTAAATTTCGCAGGCTGGATCGAGCGACAGTAAAACTCCAAAAAACTTTAGATTTGATAAACAAATTCACTTTTATCAGATCTTGCATCAAGCGCAAACAAGGAGCGTCTGAAACGGAGCAATCCTTCTGACTGACTCCACCATGATTCAGCGTAGAACTAGACTGCTGTGCTTCAACTGGTGGGAACCACAAGCCAGCACAGACTCTTTGATTTTACGTTACCCTTTGAGGTTAATAATGCGAATTTTACTATTATATCCTCTGTTCCCTAAATCCTTTTGGTCTTTTGACAAAACACTAGAACTGATCGGGCTGAAAGTTTCACTTCCGCCTCTAGGAATGATTACAGTTGCGGCTATCCTACCCCAAACTTGGGAGTTTCGCTTGGTAGACCGTAATGTTCGTTTTGAAACTGAAGCAGATTGGAACTGGGCGGATTTGGTGATTATTTCAGGAATGATCGTCCAGAAATCCGATATGCTGTCTCTGGTTCGTGAGGCAAAGCGACGGGGTAAACTTGTTGCCGTAGGCGGTCCCTATGTCACTTCTGTTCCTAAAGACGCACAGGAAGCAGGGGCAGACTTTCTGGTTTTAGATGAGGGTGAAATTACCCTGCCAATGCTGGTTGCAGCTTTAGAACGGGGCGAAACCTCAGGAGTCTTCAGCGCCAAAGGAGAAAAGCCTGATGTGACTGCTACGCCTATTCCCAGGTACGATCTGCTGGAGCTAGAAGCTTACAGCGATATGTCCGTGCAATTTTCCCGAGGTTGCCCTTTTCAATGTGAGTTTTGCGATATTATCGTACTTTACGGGCGGAAACCACGGACTAAAACCCCCTCACAGTTACTGGCTGAGTTGCAAACTCTCTACGATCTGGGCTGGCGGCGCTCGATCTTTGTGGTAGATGATAATTTTATAGGTAACAAGCGCAATGTAAAACTCTTGCTGCGCGAACTTGTTCCTTGGATGGCAGAACGCGACTATCCTTTCCGCTTTTCAACAGAAGCCTCAGTGGATCTGGCACAAGATCCAGAACTGCTAGAATTGATGATTGCTGCCAACTTTAGATCTGTATTTTTAGGTATCGAGACACCGGATACGGAAAGCTTGGCATTGACTCAGAAATTCCAAAATACACGTCACTCTTTGATTGAATCCGTTCAGACAATTAACAGGGCGGGTTTGCGCGTTATGGCTGGTTTTATTATTGGCTTTGATGGCGAACAAGCGGGCGCTGGCGATCGCATTATCGAGTTTGTAGAAGCGACTGCGATTCCTCAAGCAATGTGCAGTATGCTTCAAGCGCTTCCAAGTACTGCGCTCTGGGAGCGGCTTCAGAAGGAAGGACGTCTGCAGAATGGAAAGGCTAACATCAATCAAACAACGCTTACCAATTTTATTCCTACTCGTCCTATTAAAGAACTGGCTGGTGAGTATGTGAGATGTTTCTGGAAACTCTACGAACCCAAACGTTATTTAGCTAGAGTTTTTCGACATTTCATGGCAATGAAACCGACCCCTCACAAAAAGAAATTCCGCATACCACAATTCAAGTATATCCGAGCATTGCTGATTATTTTTTGGCGGCAGGGAATCAAGCGAAATACCCGCTTCCAATTCTGGCGTCAGTTATTCTCAATTCTCTGGCACAATCCTGGAGTGTTTGAAGCTTATTTTATTAGTTGCGCCCACCTAGAGCATTTTATTGAGTACCGTGAAATTGTCCGTGAGGAAATCGAAGCACAACTCGAGCAATGCTTGGAAAACACATCTTTAGTTTCAATCCGTTAACCGAAATAAATGGCAATCAATCAAACGGCATTTAATATCCGGGTCGTGACAACGGCTGCAGACAACAAGATGTTTTTGGATGTCCCAAAAAAGGTATACGCTAACGATCCTTATTGGGTACCTCCTATTCGTAGCAGTGTTGCAAAGCAATTTACATTCGCAAATCCCTTCTTAGGATATGGAAAACTGGAACAGTTTATTGCTATATCCGAAGATGCAAAAAATCCTCAAGCAGTGGGACGAATAGTTGCTTCTGTCAATCAACGACTTATAGATCGTGAAGGTCAAAATATTGGCTTGTTTGGTTTTTTTGAATGTGTTAATGATTTTACTATCGCTCAAGCGTTACTAGAAGTTGCCTGCAAATGGTTGCGAGAGCAAGGAATGACTGCAGTTAGGGGTCCAATTGATTTCTCCACTCATAATAACTGCCTGTTTTTAGTTGATGGATTTGACTCACCCCCAATGGTGATGATGCCATACAATCCGCCTTATTACCGAGAGTTTATGGAAAAGGATGGATGGCACAAAGCTAAGGATGCTTATGCTTATGATTTTCCTTTAAATAAACCTCTACCAGCAGAATTTGAGAAAGGCTATCATATTGCTTGTAAATCGGGTGTAAACTTCCGCCCAATTGCAACAAAAGGTGAAGCCTTCGAGCAAGATGTCAAGAGTATATACCACTTGTTCAATACCACTTTTGCTAACAATTGGAGTTCCTCTCCCCGTACTGAAGCAGAATTTTTAGAAGAAGCTCAGGATCTCAAAGATTTAATAGATCCAGATGCTTTTCCCATAGCAGAATATGATGGCAAAATGGTGGGCTTTTTTATGGGCTTACCTGACTACAATATTCCCCTCAAGCACGTTAATGGAAAACTCAACTGGTTGGGGATACTTAAGTTTCTTTGGTATCGGCGTCAAATCGATCGAGGACGAGTCTTGGTCGTTTGCTCGCTACCAGAATATCGTCGAAAAATGGTACCTTTAGCCTTAATTTATTTAGGAATGCAAGGTGGTAGTAAAAAGGGAAAACCTTATAAAAGGGCAGAACTTTCTTGGGTGTTTGAAGACAATTTTCCCTCCCGCAAATTAATCGAAGCGGCTGGTGGCAAAATTTACAAAACTTTCAGAATTTATGAAAAATCCTTATGAAGGCGTTAGTAACTGGAGCTAATGGATTTACAGGTTCTCACTTAGTCAGGGCATTGCAAAAGCAAGGCAACACTGTTGTTGGGTTAGTACGTAAATCTAGTAATTTAACCCGCCTTGAGGACCTTAACGTAAAACTGGTTTACGGTGATATTTCTGATAAAGAGGCATTGCGATCGGCAATGCTTGATATTGATACGGTTTTTCACACTGCTGCTTATGTGGAGTTAGGAATTGTCAATGAAGCTGAGATGGAGCGAGTCAATGTAGAGGGGACGCGAGCCGTTTTAGAAGTGGCTCAAGAAACTGGCGTATCTAAGTTAGTTTACTGTAGCACTATTGGTGTATTTGGCGATACAAAGGGTCAAGCAGTCAATGAAACTTTTCAAAGAACGCAAAAGCACTTTTCCTCTGCTTACGATCGCACTAAATACCAAGCTCAACAATTAATAGATCGAGCTGCTAAAGCTGGTTTTCATGCTGTTAGCGTTCTTCCCTCTGGAATATTTGGTGCTGACGATCCCCATTTTGGTCCGGTCATGCAGCAGTTTTGCAAAGGAAGGCTCAAAGTATGGGCGGGAGGCGATCGCATTACTGGAATTGTCCACGTAGACGACCTCGCAGACGCAATGATTTTAGCAGCAGAAAAAGGGAAACCGGGAGATTACTATATTATTTCCGCCGGTGATTTAACACTGCGCGAAATGTTTGCCATTGTCTCCCAAGAAACAGGTATCCCAGTACCCCGTGAAGTTCCCAAACCCCTTGTAAGATTGGCTGGAAACTTACTCGACCCAATCGGACGGCTGCTGAAATGGCAACCACCCATCAGTCGGGAACGCGTTCACTACATCTACGACCGATGTGTCCGAGTAGACGCTACTAAAGCCCGTAAAGACCTGGGCTGGAATCCTCGTTCAGTGACAGAAACCCTACGTGAGATTGTAGGTAATAGTTAGTTGTTAGGGGGACAAGGAAGAAATTTCTCCCCCCTCTCCCTTGTTCCCAATCCCTATTTATTAAATATCGTGGCGGGATCGAGACGGGTAACTTTTTGAATGGCAAAAATTGCTGCGCCAGTACACATGAGAATAGTTACACCAAAAACTGCGATCGCGGTTGTTGGCGTAATTAGAATGAGGATACCTTGACTTGCCAGTGTCCAAGTGGCGACTCCAAAGCAAAGTGCCATACCAGGGATGTAACCGAGAATAGCCATCCATATAGCTTGCTCAATAATCACGCTGTAAATCGTCCAATCAGACGCACCCATTGCTTTGAGGGTGCCAAACTCCTTAAGATGCTCTGATACAGAAGAATAAAGTATTTGACCAACAACAATGGCTCCTACAATGATTCCCACTGTTGCACCCAGCCCTAAAATGAATCCGATGCCGGTTCGCTTTTGCCAGTAAACCTCAGTTCTTCTAATCATTTCTGCACGGGTGTAGGCACGGGTATTGGGTAAAGCCGCATCGAGTTTTTTCTTGAGTGCTTGCAAATTCTCACCGGGCTGGGCTTGAATTAGGATATAAGTGATGGGGTCTAGTGAAGATAAAGGTTTTGGCGCGGGAGTAGGATTCTTTTCCGGATCTACGTAAGTGGTTGTACACTGAATATCTTTAGAACCAGATTGCATTCGACAAGACACACTGGAAGTTTTACCAGAGCTCACGTAAGTAGTGGCACTTTCCAGAGAAGTAAACATATAAGGATTTGATGCAATCGAGCGGTTGCCTTGAGTTAAGCCTACCACTCGTACAGGAACAGTATTAACTTGTGCTCGATCGCCAACACGGCGTACACTTAAAGACTCTGCATTAAATGTATCTACTATAACAGTATACGGTTCTTTAAGAGCATTTTTATTGCCTTGGACGACATTGTTAGGTATAAACAATTGCCCCTCTGGGTCGAATCCAATGATTCTGACCGGCGCTATTCTCCCCATGGGGTGACGCCACACTCCTCCGGTAGCAATGAGCGCTTCTGCATTTGCAACACCAGGTACTTCTCTTGCTAAATTCACATGGGCTAAAGGCATTGGTAGGGTAAGGTCAAGGTAAATCATGCTGTCAGACGCTACCCAAATATCAGCAGTGGAATTGTTAATTAATTTAGTAGAGGAACGCGTAAACCCATTAAAGATACCTGTTTGAATAGTCACTAGGCTAACGGCAAACATAATACCTGCCTGTGCTGCTAGAAAGCGAGGAATGTCTTCAAGCAGATTTTTACGGGCAATTGAAACCATAACAAAAGCTGGTATATTAAGAAATTTTTTTAGTCTGACAGTAGCCATAGTATGCTAAACGCCTATTGTTGTGTTGGCAATCACAAGTTCCTGACCGAGCACTTTTATCATCATTCTATTGATAGAGATTGCACTCAGGAAATATGGCAAGGAACTTGTAGTTATAAGAAGTCATCTTTTACACCTGCTTTCTGAAAATTCATTTTCATGTCAGTCTATCAACCTAAAAATAAATTACCTGCCTCTGTATTCCTACTTATATTAGGGCTTCTTATCACTTCCAGCTTTGGATTTTTGACGAACACAAACTTCTCTTCTGACAAAAAAGGAACAAGTTCAGAAAAAGCTCTTGCCCAAACTCCACCCAAACCAGCACCTGAAGAAATCGTGCAAGCCGGGGAAGTACGAGCTTTATCAGGCAAGCTAGATACAGTACCTGTCTTTAATAGCAATAGCCCTGAATGGATCAAAACAGAGGGAATTTTACTCTCTACCTTTCCTGCAAACGGAAAAAAAGTTTCAGCCGCACACTTAAACTTTCCTTTTCAAGGAAAATTTGATTTATTTGCCCATCACTATACCCACACTCCCAAAGATTTGCAAACGCTGTATTTAGGGGTGATTTTGCACAATCCAAGTCCAAAGCCAGTCACAGTGGATGTTTTACAGGCGGCAAGTTACTTGATGCAAGATGCACCATTTGTCACTTTACCATCGTATGTAGAAAATTCTGATGGTAAAGCTTATGCAGGACCGGGGAATAGAGCAGTTGCTGACGTACTCCGAGGTATCCGACAAAGCGATTTTCCAGCGAAGCTAGTCATTCCACCACGCCAAAGCCGGATGTTACTCAATCACCCCATTCCAGTTAAAAATCTCGAAAAACCAGTGAATGGTCGTTCTAGCTTTATGAGGCTGCGTAGTAATGGCAAAATTTATGCAGCAAGCTTGGCAATGTTTGCTAAGAAAAATATAGATGGGAGCGATCGCGCACCCTCTTTAGAAGAATGGCAGGCAATGCTTGACACGGGAAGCTTTGCCGGACCGCGAGATAAAATCCCGACTCCACCAAATCAAACGGGCGGACAACTCATTTATGGTCGTGTTGCGGGTGTTTCTGAAGGTTCTCAATGGACAGCAACACTATTAGATAGCCCAAATGCAAAAAACTTGACTATTCCACAACGAGGTAAAGCCATTTCCTATGCCATCGCTACTCTCCGGGGGGGTCGTTTGGGAACGAGTCAAAACCAAACTGCAAAAATGCTAGTGCGTTATCCCGATACAGCTTACGAAGCGCACGGGAACTATGGAGTGGAATACAGCCTTAGTTTACCTTTGATCAACTCTACCAACCAAAACCAAACAGTATCCCTTACATTAGAAACCCCTTTAAAAGAAGACATTTTATCCAAAGGAGGTTTGCGATTCCGCAAACCTTCTTTAGATTTTCCTTTTTTCCGAGGTACGGTCAGGCTGCGTTACGTTGATGACAAAGGAGAACAAAAAACTCGTTACGTACATTTATGGCATAGAACTGGTCAGGTTTTAGAACCACTCATTAAAGTCGTGATGCCAGCAAATTCGCGTCGCACAGTGCAAGTCGATCTGATTTACCCCCCAGATTCAACTCCACCACACGTATTAACTTTGAAAACTTTAGATGGTTAATCGTTAATGTAGCACTCCTGCGCCTTAATAAAAAATAAGACATAAGAATGTGGACATACAGATAAATTTATTTCTGCATTTCCATATCCTTGTGTCTTTTTTAAGTGAAACCTTTCAGGTTTGTTCCTACTTCTCTTTAAGAATAAGCATCGCTTTGTTTGGCAGTTGAGTCACTCTTTATTTATGTAAGAGTTATATCAGTACCAGAACTGCTACGAACTGTTCTACCTATTAACTTTTTACACTCAACTCACATCACACTTATGCTCAAAAGTGTATTTAAAAAGTTCTTGTGATGACATGAGTAGTTTTACGGAATTTATGTTTGTTAGTTGTTAGCGGATAGTCGTTAGTGGTTCTCTACGATCTAACTTTCCCCATAACTACTAACCTGCAACCACTAATATGAATTTTCTCGATCGTATTTTTAAAACGCGAGTATAAAGGGAAATACTTTAAACAAAATGAAGAATTAAATTGGTTAAAAAGTAGCATGGCAAATCCTTCGTCGAACCCTGCGCCAAAACCCTACAGACACAATCAACCGCAAGAAGGTGGAGTCAAGCGTGTCTCTAAAAAACTTAAAAAGAAACCCCAGCAGAAAAGCTGGTTGGTATCAGCGATCGCGCTGGCTGTTTTAATGGGGAGTGGGGGGTTGGTTGTCACTTTTGCTTGGGTCAGCATCCAATTGATACTCAATCCCTATCAAGTAGGATGGATAAATAAATTTTTGCCGGATTGGGTGCAATTTTCCACAACTGGCGAGGAACTTCCTCGTACTCTCAAGCAAATTCAAGACTCTCTCAACCACCAGGGTTTGGAAGCAGGACAAATCTTACCTTTAAAAGGTGATACTGCAGTGTCTTTCTTGCTCCCAGTCTTGAAGCAACGCTCTAATTGTCAGTCTGATTGTAAATCTATCGTTGAACTTAGAGTTTATCAACGTTCTAAAGAATTGGAATTGAAATCCGTATCGGAGAAATATTATCGTTTGGCAACTCAGTTACCTGTTACAGGACCGGAAGAATCTTTTGTGGTAGCACCCTTGGTTAAGACTACAGATGAAAATCAAAGTTATAGTTTGCCCTTACCTCTAAATGAAGTAGGGCGTTTTGACGGTGAGACATCAACATCTGGTGTTTGGTTTTATTTACGAGGCGATCGCCAAGAAGGAACGAACCTCATTGCTTACGGTATTGTGGTTTATTACAATAGCGATCGCTCTCTTTTGCAATTCATGTTACCCTGGACCAGCCCCAACGGGCATTTACCCGAATGGCGACAAGTCACGGGTGGTGGAAACAAAGAACTTGTTGTGGATCAAACAGTAGGTTTAGAACCTCAGTTAAAAATTTACCAAGTCAAATCTGTTAAATACTTCCTCAATCCCATCCAGTTAGAAATTATTCCTTTGACACAACCTGTTATTAAGCATTCAGCGTACCGAAATGCTCTGTTGCTAGCCCGTAGCGGATTGTGGACGCCAGCTCTTGAACGGTTGGAATCTCTAAAGAAAAGCCAAAAAAAGCTTTTTTCACCGCTCGTGCAATCCCAAATAGATGCAATTCGCTTGCACTCCCAATTTACTAAGACTCAAGCCAATACAATCTGGGCAAGCCCCAGCCAAGAAGTTTTGGCAGATATCATAGATGGTCGTTGGGAAAAAGCTTTACGGGTATTCAAGGCTTCGCCACAAAACGCTCAGGAAATTTCCAGCCTCCTTAAAGGGGATGGGGAAAGGTTATGGAATCGCGTGGAAACAGAATTGCAAGTCAATCCAAAGCGACAGTCAGTGCAGGTTTGGGGTGCTTTGATTGTAGCAGCCCGCCACGGGAAAGAACGAGCTAACACCTGGTTGAGCCAGCGATCGCCCATCACACAAGACACCATTGCTTACGCTCAAAGCCTCATAGAACTTTTAGACGGTAAAGTTTCACAATGCGAGCAATCGCACCTCGGGTCTTGCGAGTACGATACGAGCTTCTGATGTTATTCGCTTTGAATCACACTTGTTTTGCTACTGTACAAAATTTGGTAGAAGCGATATACGTGCAATGCCCACTTAGCTTTCCAGGCTGCCCGTATCAGATAATTTTTGTACTTTCATATCCTGCAATTGCCTTAACAAGCAATCAACTTCAGCTTGCAGGTTCATAAATTTTGCTTGCTGCTCGGCCTGATAAAGGCATTTATTCAATTTGGTTGCCCAGTATGTTTGGGATTCAGTGTTTGAAACGCTAGAAGTAGTCATAACTATACGAACCACGAAATCAACTCACACCATTAGAGATATTATAATAGAGAAGTTTTAAGAATCATTAAAAAATTGTATATTCCTCATAATTGGCTGTAAGGTGTCTAATGTCATACATTCCCTGGACTACTTGCATAGTATTTTTGTTCCAAAAAAAACATTATTGTTGTGACCTTGCATATCGGTGACATTTGATGTGCAAAATAAGGGTAGATCGCTCTTTGGTTACCATCTCAGCTAAAAATAAAAGTTTTTAAGTACCGTGACTCTAAGCCTGACTGCTGCTAAATCATACCGCCAACCCTGGCCGGGGCTAATAGAAGCCTACCGTCAATACTTGCCTGTCACTGAAAATACACCAGTAGTGACTTTGCTAGAGGGTAATACTCCTTTGATTCCAGTTCCCTCAATTGCAGAACGTATTGGCAGACAGGTTCGCGTGTTTGTGAAATATGACGGTCTGAATCCAACTGGTAGTTTTAAAGACCGGGGAATGACAATGGCAATTTCCAAAGCAAAGGAAGCTGGGGCAAAAGCTGTTATTTGTGCAAGCACGGGCAATACTTCAGCTGCGGCAGCAGCCTATGCCAGACGTGGAGGAATGCGTGCCTTTGTCATTATTCCAGATGGCTACGTTGCACTGGGCAAATTAGCACAGGCATTGCTATATGGGGCAGAAGTTCTGGCAATTCAAGGGAATTTTGACCGGGCGCTGGAAATCGTGCGCGATATGGCAAACAGCTATCCAATTACTTTAGTGAACTCGGTAAATCCCTACCGTCTGGAAGGACAGAAAACAGCTGCGTTTGAAATAGTTGATACTTTGGGTGATAGCCCCGATTGGTTGTGTATCCCCGTAGGCAATGCGGGAAATATATCAGCATATTGGATGGGTTTTTGTCAATACCATCAAGAAGGAAAATGCGATCGCTTACCCCAAATGATGGGCTTTCAAGCTGCAGGTGCAGCACCTCTGGTGAATGGTCAGCCAGTATCGCATCCAGAAACCATAGCCACAGCCATTCGTATAGGTAACCCCGCAAGCTGGGAGAAAGCAGTTGCCGTTCAGCAAGCCAGCATGGGAAGTTTTCACGCTGTAACTGATACAGAAATTCTTGAAGCTTATCGGCTATTGGCATCAGAAGAAGGGATTTTTTGCGAACCTGCTAGTGCAGCTTCTGTTGCTGGTTTATTACAAGTCAAAGACCAAGTTCCCACAGGGGCGACAGTGGTTTGTGTCTTGACCGGTAACGGACTAAAAGACCCAGATACAGCTATTAAACACAGTTCCAGTCAATTTAAACAGGGTATTCAACCGGAACTTAAAGCTGTGGCAGAGGCAATGGGCTTTTGAAAAAATTATGAATGATGAATGATGAATTGTATTTTCATAATTCATAATTCATAATTCATAATTCATAATTCATCCTCTTTCCCTTGTTAATCGATCTATGGCATCACCTAAAGCGGTAGTCAAGCTTTTCCGTGTCTGGGAGTGGTTGTCTTGCTCGGTTTTTAAGACTTGAAGTATGCGATCGCGTTCTTTAATAACAGCAATGAGTTGGGTTTTTAACTCCCCAACAGATTGAATCTGTTCGACTTCTTGCTGAATGGCTGTTATAGCTGTTGGATCGTCAAGTAATTCTGCCTCAATACCCTTGATTTGCTCTATTTGTTTTTTTAACGACTCTATTGTTTGTTGTGCCATTTGAGCATCGGAACGACGCTGTTCTGCTTCAGTATTGTAGAGCTTGCGCCATTTTTCTGCACTTTGCCAAGCAGCATCACGTTCTACTTGCAGTTCTGCTATCTGTTGTTTGAGTGCTTTGATTTCTGCTAACCACTGTGGTGTTAATTCTTGAGCCATATTAGGAAATTAAGGTTATTTATACAGTGTATTCTTTATACAAATAAATATGAAGATACGCAAATTTGTTTCCAAAATGAGTGACCGTTGACCGTAACAACTTATTACGTGCAGCCAGTAAATCTATTAACTGTGGCTGCTAAGAAGTACAATGGCGAGCTGTTTAATATACAGAAATGCGATCGCGACAATGTCTCAACCCCCTCACTATCCCATTATGAACTCTGATGCCAAAGCAGCGACTCTAAAACGGCTGCGTCAGCTAAGCCGTGTCATGGACAAAGCAATTACCATTCCGGGAACCCCGATTAGTTTTGGTCTAGATCCGATTTTGGGATTGATACCTGTTGGGGGTGATTTTTTAGGAATTATGTTTTCAGCATACATAGTCCTAGAAGCAGCTAGGTCGGGAGCGCCAGCAGCCACGATAAGCAGAATGGTCTTGAATATAATAATAGATGGAATATTAGGTGCTGTACCGGTAGTAGGAGACTTGTTTGATTTTGCCTGGACAGCTAATGAGTACAACATTAGACTACTAGAAGATCACTTAAAGTTTCCCAGACAGAGAAAAAGCACAGACAAGTGGTTTGTGTTTGGTGTGTTAACTATATTGTTCATTGTTACTATTGGACTGGTAGCATTTGCCGTGATACTAATGAGGCTGTTTGGAACCTTGCTTGAAACTCTGCTGAGATCTTTAAGTGGCAATTAGATGAGTACAAAATAATTGATGAAAGATTGGTGGGAAGCGACTTTTCCTAAAGGTCGGCAAAGTCTGATTATTACCGATGCTAATGGGTATCCCGTACAAATCGCTTATGGTGAAAAAGGTACGGGTCAACCCCTGTTTTTATTGCACGGTGTTGGTAGCTGGAGTTACAATTGGCGTTCCAGTGTAGATACATTATCCAAACATTTTCGAGTTATCTGCTTTGATGCAAAAGGTTATGGTTTTTCGGAAAAAGCAGTGACTCGTAAAGAAAAGAATGGTCATCAAGTTATTGAGTTCGAGAGAATTATTCGTTCTCTATGTGATGAACCCGTGATTCTTGTGGCAGAATCATTAGGCGCATTAATTGCTCTAGCGCTTGCACAAAAAAATCCCCAACTAATAGCGCGACTGGTGGTACTGAATGTGCCGATCTTTGCCCAACGTTTACCTCATTGGGGAATGTGGTTACTTTCTCAAATGCCTATAGAGATAGTACAAATCATTGACTCCTTGAGAGTACCACTGTTGTTTGCGCCAATCGTTAGAGAAATTATGGCAGTAGAAAGGCGAGGTGTTCTGTTCGATCCATCCATACTTACTCAGGAAGACGTTTATTGGATAACTTACCCCTATATTGAGCTTCCCGGTACGCTTGCAAAGGTAGCGGAAGAATTACAATTAGCAGCAAGGGAAATTGAGCATTTGCAAACTAGTAAACCCAGTTTTCTTGCTAATATTCAAAATAACCTCAGTACAATCGGATGTCCCACACTTGTTTTGTGGGGAGAACAAGATACGTGGTTTCCTGCAAGTGATGGGGCGAAACTGTGCCAATATCTGCCTAACGCAAAGTTACAAATTCTGCCTAACTGCCGTCATGATGCATCTTTTGGTGCTGCAAAAGATGTGAACGTAGCAATTCTTGAATTTTTAAGAAATAGCTAGCACCGAGTTTGTAGTTGCGATGTATGCATTCGCCGCTAGGCGTGTCGAAGGCACAAACAGTGCAACTACAAACTCATACGTCTTGTACTGACAGCTATGAAATGTGGAATATGGATGTCGGTTGGACGCATACCTTTGTGGCGCGATCGGGGCTTCAATTAAGACTAGACTACACACAAAATACGTCAGACAAGCGGGAAGGCTTACACAATTTTTAAAAGTATCAGGTTGAATGAAAATAACGGCTACGCCGTTACAATGTATAGATCTTGTTAATTCTTTAGGTGAATTTTTGTACTTAACAATAACCTTTCTATGGATTCTATTACAACAAATGAATGCCCGAACGTTTCATTTCTGTAAGTGTAACCGACTTATCCTTCAGTAAATTTTACTTATATTTTATGTAGAAAGTGTATCACAAATAATTTTGATAGGTGATACACCCTGATAATAACACCCTTGAAGTCGTTTACCTTCTTTAATTTAACTAATTTCTCTTATTTTAGTGGTCATTTTGGCAATTATTTATAAATGAAAAAAATTGATAAAAACATAAAAAAAGAGTGGGAGCCAGCATACCAATCGCTGTGATGCTCCCACTTATCATTTGCCGCTGAAGCGTTGCGGAATTAATAGAGATGTTGTCAGTTACTTAGGGGGCTTTCTGTAGTTAACAATGTCTCTACCAGTCCTATTGCGACAAATGCACGCTTGTTTCTTTGAAGAAGATGGATTGTTTCTGGCAATTGATTCTCTTGGAGTTGGAAGTACGTCAGATAGTGTTTGACTTCTTCCTAGGATAGATATCCTAATTTCAGACTCACATCCTTGCCATTATTTCTTATCTTTAATTTAGTTCATTGTCTGAAGAATCTGTTGCCAGTATGGCAAGCTTTTTAGCATTTATCTAACCGTTAATTTCATCACAATTTCAGATAATAAGAGGAGCAGAACCGCCTCTTTTCTGACACGAGATGACTCAACTATCTTGAATATATCATTTCTAGTTTGATGGAGAATGCAGGGCATTACCCCTCATTTATCATTCTTCTATTACAAGTTTTTAATTGTTAGTGATTAACGAAAAATATTTCCAAAAAAAAAGAGTGGGAGCCAGCATACCAATCGCTGTGATGCTCCCACTTATCATTTGCCGCTGAAGCGCTGTGGAATCAATAGAGATGTTGTCAGTTATTTAGGGGGCTTTCTGTAATTAACAATGTCTCTACCAGTCCTGTTGCGACAAATGCACGCTTGTTTCTTTGAAGAAGATGGATTGTTTTCGGCAATTGATTCTCTTGAAGTAAGAATTTCATCATATCAGTCTGAGTTCTTCCTGGAGTAGATATCCTGATTTTGGACTCACATCCTTGCCGTTATTTCTTATCTTTAATTTAGTTCATTGTCTCTGGTATTTGTTGCCAGTATGGCACGCTTTTTAGCATTTATCTAACCGTTAATTTCATCACAATTTCAGATAATAAGAGGAGCAGAATTGCCTCTTTTCTGACACGAGATGACTCAACTATCTTGAATATATCATTTCTAGTTTGATGGAGAATGCAGGGCATTACCCCTCATTTATCATTCTTCTCTTACAAGTTTTTAATTGTTAGTAACTAACGAAAAATATTTCCAAAAAAAAGAGTGGGAGCCAGCATACCAATCGCTGTGATGCTCCCACTTATCATTTGCCGCTGAAGCGTTGCGGAATCAGTAGAGATGTTGTCAGTTATTTAGGGGGCTTTCTGTAATTAACAATGTCTCTACCAGTCCTGTTGCGACAAATGCACGCTTGTTTCTTTGAAGAAGATGGATTGTTTTCGGCAATTGATTCTCTTGAAGTAAGAATTTCATCATATCAGTCTGAGTTCTTCCTGGAGTAGATATCCTAATTTTTGACTCATATCTTTGCCGTTATTTCTTATCTTTAATTTAGTTCATTGTCTCTGGTATTTGTTGCCAGTATGGCAAGCTTTTTAGCATTTATCTAACTGTTAATTTCATCACAATTTCAGATAATAAGAGGAGCAGAATTGCCTCTTTCCTGACATGAGATGACTCAACTATCTTGAATATATCATTTCTAGTTTGATGGAGAATGCAGGGCATTACCCCTCATTTATCATTCTTCTTGTACGGGATTTTAATTGTTAGTAATTAACGAAAGGTCTCTTTTCTCTAAAAAAAGAGTGGGAGCCAGCATACCAATCGCTGTGATGCTCCCACTCATCATTTGTCGCTGAAGCGTTGCGGAATCAGTAGAGATGTTGTCAGTTATTTAGGGGGCTTTCTGTAATTAACAATGTCTCTACCAGTCCTGTTGCGACAAATGCACACTTGTTTCTTTGAAGAAGATTTTCTATTTCAGACACGGGATGTCTATAAAATTCCTAATTGATTTTTGAACTGTTATGTAAGATAGGTAATGCCCACCAAAAGTCTCATGTGGTAGGCATTACTCACCCTACAGCACTTAAAAATTTTCATAAATGATTTAGGCTTCCTATATCAATTTTAGATATGTGTTGCGTTTCTGAGTGCGCTTTTTCAGTAGGTTTTATTGAGGTTATTGGATATCTTTTTTAGTTTTAAAAGAACCATCTGATGTCATTTATGGTTTTTAATTTATTGCATTAACTTTTTTCTTGGGTGCCACTCTGGCACGTTTCTTAGAAGTCTAAAAAACGTTAAATACACTACAAAATCAGATGAGAATATATGTAACTACTTCTTTCAACTTCTTTCATGAGATGAAATGAATTAACTATGTTGAAATATATCATTATGTTTATTGCTAAGAATGCAGGGCAATACCCCTCATATGTCAGTTTTCTTTAACAGTCTTTAAACCAATACTGCAAGGGCTCTCGAATTTTTGTAGGTTGGACAAAACCAACAAATGCCTGTAATGTTAGGTTTCGTTCCTCAAAGGCCACATCGCTCAACGGGGGGCTTAGGGGTCCCCACGAAGTGGGGTTGGGGGGAAACCCAGAGCAGTTGCTCCTCTTGGGCAAAAACGACAGGTGCTATCTCCTGCAAAGACGCTGCGCGAACAACGGAGGAAACCTCCCTCCGGGTTCACACCAGTCCCGGTGGTCTCGGGAAACCCCCCTACTTTCTCTGGATTCACCGCAACGCACTGTCTCCCTAAGACCGCACTGCTCTGGGCACGCGAGTGACTCCCCAACCTACTACCGCATCCACCTGAAAATGTTAGGTTGAGGCTGCTCTGGGGCAGGGGGCACGGGAGCTGGGGGGAAAGAATCACAGACTCATTAACCGATTAATTTCTACCCAACAAATTAACCTAGATGCGCTACTACGTGTTTTCGCATTTTTAGGCTTAACCGACAAGTATTGGTCTTTAAACTGTTATCAATTAACAAAAAGAATTTATAAGACAAAAAAGTGGGAGCAAGCATATTAGTCCCTTTCTTGTTCCCCCTCTTTTTTTACTACTGAAGCTTGATTATTGGTAGGGATTTCAGCCATTTATACATTTCTTCGTCTAGCTGTTCTGACTCCGTCTACCTTCTTTATTGGCGAAAAGTGTATCACAAATAATTGAATATGTGATACACCCTGATAATAACACCCTTGAAGTCGTTTACCATCTTTAACTGTCTTTAATGTATAGAGCTTATTCATGTCTAAGTTGCCATTTTGGCAATTCTTCTATTAATTAAAGACTGTTAAATACAATACTTTTTTATTAAAAAAATATTTTTTTAATGTATTTAAAATTATTTATAAAAATTTGTAAATGGTCTGTTGTCCTAATTTTCAAACAATTAGTGAGATAAACCGCTAACCTCACTTTGTACAACTTTGTCTGCTTGTAGGTAACTTTGTCAAAATTTTTAGAAGCGGTTGAATCCATATGCTCTTCTTACCTTTGCTTCTCTGCTTTCGGACTTCTGCCTTCTTCACGAAGCACAGACAATTTCAAGACTAGACCAGCGTTCGTGCAGCAATCTAGCAAGCGCCCACAAACCCGATATTTCGCTACGGCGATGACCGACAGCGATCGCATTCATTTTCGTTTCTTGCAATGCAACATCAGCCCCTTTGCGTAACTGTCCGGTAACGTAGGCTGTTGCACCGCGATTTGTTGCTGTTCGTACCAGTTCGTCTGTCATTGCACCGACAACAGCAATTTTTCGGACTTTGTGATGGTTATCAACTCCACGTATGTGCTCGTATCCACCAAAAATTTGACTGATGCGATCGCACAACTCAGCAAAGCTTTGCGTTGGAATTTCTCCAATCATTCCAATAGGTCTGTTTTGTTTCTCACCCAAAACTTCCAATTCAGACATTTTCAGTATTTTCGCCAATTTTGGGTTAAATGAGAGTGTTAAACGTTCATCAAATGCCAAATGATAAGAGATAACACCGATATCTGGTGCAAGTTGTTTTGCTTGAAGTTTCCAAGGTCGATGTAAGAACAGAGCATCTAAATTTTCTGCGTCCACCCATTCTTGCAACTCCGTCCAAGGTTCTAGCACTAAACCCAAACGCTTGATAGGACGTATTGAAGGGACATACACACCCCCTTGCTCTTCCTGGGAATATTTATCAATATCCAAAGAGTCATTTAGGAATTCTGCTATCTCTTCTAACAAAAGAGAGTTAAGTTCAAAAATCATCAGTAATTTAACGGTTGTACTTAAACATGAGAAAACGCTATTTATTGTAACATTCCTGAGAGTAAGAGAATCAGTCTCTAAAAAGATCAGAATTTTTTTACTTTCATAATTTTCAGCAACTATATAATATTGCTATAGCAATCCTCAATCATTTGAAAAAAATTTGAATTGCTAATAGCTAATTGCTTTTTGACCATTAGCTATTAGCCATTAGCAGTCTTCACTCTTATTTTTATATTTCATTGAGGACTGCTATATATCTTACGATAGACATTTTTAGATAGAAACCTTTTGGTCGCTTAACTTCTTTTAATTTTATGGCTAGATATGCAGTTGCAGTAAATTCTTTATACCCTTAGGCTCGCTAGGAGGAAGCAGAGAAAAACAGGTACTTAGATAAAACACAATTGCATTCTTGACTTAATACTGGATGTTTTACAAATTGTTTATGCCTATAGCTTTTATTCCTCACGGTCATTGCTATCTTTGGAATCCTGGATTAGTTTGGCTAAATATCTTATCAGACAGCTGTATTGCGATCGCCTATTACTCAATTCCATTAGTACTCTGCTATTTTGTCCGCAAGCGTCAAGATTTACCGTTTCCTGGAATTTTTTTGCTGTTTGGAACATTCATTGTTGCTTGTGGTACTACCCATGTTATGGAGATCTGGACACTTTGGCATCCAATTTACTGGGTGAGTGGATTGTTGAAAGCCCTAACTGCTATTATTTCGCTATATACTGCAATCACTCTAGTACCGTTAGTTCCTTTAGCACTTGCTCTTCCGAGCCCAGAGTCTTTAAAAAAAATCAACTTAGAACTAGAACAAGAAATTAATGAGCGAAAGAAGATAGAAGAAGCTTTACGAATAGTTTCGCAACAAGAACGAGAAAAAGCAACCCAGCTAGAAATCACCTTAGAAGAACTCACTCGCACTCAAAGTGTGTTAATTCATAATGAAAAAATGGTAGGTTTGGGGCAATTAGTTGCAGGAGTTGCTCACGAAATTAACAATCCCGTTAGCTTTATCTATGGCAATGTCGCACACGCTCAGATCTATGCTCAAAGTTTGTTAGAGCTTATAAAACTCTACCAGCAATATTACCCCAACCCTGTAGCAGAAATTCAACAAAAAAGAGACGGCATTGAATTAGATTTTATTGCAGAAGATTTTTCCAGATTATTAATTTCCATGACAGCAGGTGCGAGACGCATTAGCCAAATTGTGTTTTCCTTACGGAATTTTTCCCGTCTCGGTGAAGATACGCTCAAAAAAGTTAATATTCATGAAGGTATAGATAGTGCGCTGTTGATCTTGCACCATCGTTTACAACAACACGAAACTAGAGAAATTCAAGTTATCACAAACTACGGCGATCTGCCCCTTATAGAATGTTATCCCAGTCAACTGAATCAAGTGTTTATGAACATTCTTAACAATGCTATTGATGCTTTAGCTGAAATCCACACTAAAGAAATAGAGTTGGATGGAGCGATTAAGGTTATACAACCAATAATAGAAATTTCTACTTGTATAAAAAAATATAATGAAAAGAGTCAAAATATGGAAGAACAAGACTATGCTGTCATTAATATCGCTGATAATGGTTGTGGAATCAAGCCAAGCATCCAACAGAAAGTCTTCGATCCATTTTTTACAACCAAATCTCCTGGTAAAGGAACAGGTTTAGGATTATCTATCAGCTATCAAATTGTAGTGAACCAACATAAAGGAAAACTTTGGTGTCATTCAGAGACCCATTTAGGAACGACTTTTGTTATTGAATTACCAATAACAAGTAGTTCACCACATTGATTTTGAGGGCTCTCAAAACTTGGCATCACCTCGTTTTGGTAGCTCCGCCTGGGAATACCTTAAGGGAAGCTCAGCCTCGCAGTTTGCATTCTGTGCTAGATTCACCGGAACGAGAGAGGAAAAATCGTTTCACCTATCAGAATTAATGTGGCGGACCCCAGTAAGGAGTGACCAAGACAATGACTGCCAAAAAGCTCACAATGCTCATCATCGTCCACTCTACAACACTAATACTACTGTGGGAAGCGCAGGTATTACTTGTGATGCCATCTCACCTGCTATAAATAAAACTTGAATTTTTACTATCTTCAGTATTTTTACGCAATTTAATTGCTCTCTAAAATCTCTGTAGCTTGCACAATTATTGCATTATATAGCACGGATTTATTATTTCAAAACCAACAGAAAAAACGAAACTTAATTGGATAAGTTCTGTCTTATACTGAGGGAGGAAACTCATTTCAAAAGCACCAAGTTGTGCTTTGTCAAAAACTGTGAGTATAACTACTAAGACCTCCCCGTGAATTCTACTTTTTTATTCAACAATGCGCCAGCTTGCACTACTTTTAAGTATCTGGGTAACTGCAGTTTCACTGCCAAATCAACCGGCATTTGCAGAAAATGCACCCATTCCACTAGCTTCTGACAAACCGTTGGAATTAAATCTATTGGCCAGTCCCACAGGTTCTGTTGTTACGGCTAACACCATCGAGCAAGAGAATTTGACAGTTCCTAGTTTGTGGTTGGCAAAGGAAAATTCGGAAAACAAACTCCTAGATAACTGGATAGCATATCCAGTTTCTGGTGCAGAACCCGCCAGAATTGACTTGATCGTTAATCAACAAATTTGGACTTTGCTAGATTATCTAGAACGATATGATTTCGTAAATCGTTTGGGTACAGTCGCACGCAATTATGGTTACAATATGCGCGTGTTTAACTATCAACAAGAACGACTGGCAACCTATACGTGTAATTTTAGTGCGAGTCCAGCTATGTGCAGAATAGACATGAATCTTCAAAGCAAGCTGGGGTTAAAATAAGTCAGAATTCGCAATTCGGAATTCGTAATGAAAAGTACAATTACGAATTCCGACTTATTCCCCTACCCTTGAATGCGAGCAAATAAGGCTTGATACTGAGCCGTGGCTGTTGGTGATAGAGGAAGTAAAAAATCACTTTTATCAAAAACGTCAGTATTCATCTGTAATAGATTACGTAATGACTCTTGCATATCGGATGATGGTAAATTTGCGATCGCCGGAGAATTCGTTTTGGTAAGCAAAGATATTTCTTGAGCAACTTGAGGAGTTAAACAAAAATCAACCCACTGGTATAGTAGATCTTCATTTTCCTTACCTGCGGGGCTTACCCAGAGGTCAGCCCAGATTGCGGTTCCAGATTTGGGAACAACTACAGCCAGTTGGGGATAACGCCCAAGTGTTTGGACAACATCATTTGACCAACCCACAGCCAGCCAGGTGTCCCCAGTAATTAGGGGTTCTAAATACTTTGTTGAACCGTAAAATTTTACCTGTCGATCTAGTGAGACTAGTTCTTTTTCTAAATTCGTAACTTTATCAAGATTTTCCTGATTGTAAGATTGCCCCAGTTTTTTTAAAACCAAACCAATTGCTTCTCTTGGCTGTTCCAACACCGAAATACGTCCTTGTAGGTCATTTCGCCACAAATCGCTCCAATCTGTTGGTGTCCATCCCAATTCTTGGAACTTGTCACGCCGATAAACAATCACCGTACTCCCCCAACGATAAGGGACCGCCCAAACCTTCCCTTTAGAATCAATCTGACCTTTGTCATTGCGCGTTACTAAGTTTTGCCACCGTTTGGGTAAAGCAGACCAATGCTTTATTTTTGCCACTTCTAATGGTTTAATGAGTTTGTCTTGAATGGCCTGAGTTAGCCAAAAATCTCCCATCGTCACTAAGTCAGATATAGCTGATTTCTGATTAGATTTCATGAAAGGTAAGGAAATTCCCCATTCTGGTTCCTTGGTATTTGTTTTCTTCTGCCAATCTTTCAATTTCTCAATTAAGTCTTCTAATTGCTCTACCGGAGCAAACTTTAATTGTGCCTTCAATCCCCGGCTAAATTGACTGACCACTTGACCGGGAATAGAACCTTTTAACAACTGTACGTTGAGTGTTGCTTGATTATGTTCACTGCATCCAATCAGCAGTTGTGACAGTGCTAGCGCACTTGTACTCAGTAAAAAAGACCTTCGCTCCATTGATTTTATATTTGAGATGCCCGAACTTTCAGTTAAAACTGCCATCAGTTACCGCTTTGCTGCAACTTCCAGTGTAAGTTTAACAGTGACTGGCGAGCGGTGACCAGTTAGGGCAAATGCCCGTAAGTGTCTGGGACAATAATGTCTTCAATTGTAGACATTCATTTTTCTACATAAAAAGGGTCAGTAACACTTTAAGAAATTATGTAGAAATATTTCAAATTAAAGATTTAAATAATGCATTTCAACAGAAAATATTAAAAGTTAAAAAAATCATAAATATAGTTAATATTGCCAGGAGATTTTATAACATAGAGAGAAATAAGCGGACGAGGGTATTACATGGAGCCATTACAAAAGCAAGTCCTGACATTGAGTCAAAAATTGGATGCCCTCTACCAGGTCATTGAGCAGCTTGATGGTAAGGTTTCTCAAGCTTTATCAGATTGCAGCTTGGCAAAAGAAGAGTCAAGGGATAATTTCCTGGAAAACAGTAGCGATCGCCGTCACCAGTTCAAAGGACATTCCATTTTCAATTCAGAACTCGAACATAAGGATGTCATAGCCGATGGCATTTATTCAGATAGCAACCTTCAAGCTGGGGATAAACAAATAACACCAGAAATTCAAATTCAACGTCTGACAGCACAATTAACAGCAGCGTACAACCGCATAGCAGCTTTAGAAGAACAATTACTTCTTAAAAGAATAAGCTCTTAATGAAAACCAAATTAACTTTTTACTTTTGAGTTTTAACTGAATCTTCTAAATTTCCCCATTTGAGTCAATTCGTCTATTAGCAACGATCCCCGAGGTTTAAATTCAGAAAACAGGTTTTTTTCACAAATTAAAGCTCAAAGACTTTTAGTCGTCGCATGTAAGTAAAGCCCGCCCAGATAGTTTCAAAAAACGGGGTTACACGAGTACTTAACCATATTGATTTTGAGAGCAACAAGAGCCGCGACTTCTTTAAGAAGTCGCGAATCTCGATCGACCCAATCTGTCAAATTTTCCGTGGCGTACTACTAGTCCCCGTAGGCGGACTTTATTTGTTTTTCAATCTCTTGCAAAAGTTGGTGTTGTTGCCATTCTTGGTAGAGATAAGCCGCAATGCAAGAACCACCAGCACCTACACCTTCTTTTACAAAACCCTTTTCGTAAGCTCTCAGTTGCTCGTAACAAGATTCAGCAAAGCTTAATTCAGTGGCCAGTAAAGGCGGAGTGAATAATTCATAAGGAGTATTGCTACCCCTACCAATAAGTTCAGCTAATTCAATAGTTCCCCCTGTTGAGTCCTCTGCTACCCAACGGGTTGTTCCCACAATGACTTCTTCAACTTGCCAAGGTAAGCCATACACTTGTGCGATCGCACAAATCAAAGCATAGACTGCCAGCATTTGTGTTCCACCTGCAAGCAAAACACCACAGCTGCGACTTAAAGCAAGAGTCATTCCAGCAACTGCGACTTGCATGGGATCTCCCACTGCAGCGACAAGTTCTAGGGGATCAATTGGGGAGTGAAGGAGTGAGGGAGTGAGAGAGTGAGGGAAGTTTTTCTCGCTCCCTCCCTCTTTTGCTCTCTCCATCTTCTTCAAACCAGCTTGCACAAGCGCCCACTTTTGAGCGTGATTGCAAACAGGGTGACTGCTGTTAACTTTTCCAACGGCTTGTACACCCAAGCCAGTCAATATTGCTAGAGCAGTTGTCGTTCCTCCAACAACGCACTCGCTTAAAATGTAATAGTCTTTTCGGTCATGATTTGCTAAGCGTTCGCCCCATTCCATCCCTTGCTTCAATAGGTGATGGACTGTTGCAATATCCATAGCCTTACCTTGGCTCAAACACTTGGCTGGAGAACCGCCCAAATCTATTACAGGAACAGGAGGGGACTGGGGCAAACCAGCATTAAATATATATACTGGTATTTTTAGTGTTTCAACCACAGCACGGGTAATGAAGACGGGAGACACTCCAGCTATGAGTGGAGGTAAGGGATACTTGGGTTTTACACCAGTACCGTAGTATAAAAACTCAGCGTCTGCACAAGCAGTGTATTTTCTATCCTCTGGCGTTGAACCAGCCGCAGAAATACCTGGGATCAAACAAGTGTCAGTATATCCTAGAATGCAAGCAAACACGGGTAGACAACCTCGATACTTAGTCATCCATTCCTTAGCTTGCTCAATTTGAGTATAAATGCGAATCATATGGCAGTACGGTTCAGTTAACAATACTCATCCTTGAAGAGCCCCCATCTCCCCCCAACCCCAGCTACGGTAGTGTACGGATCTCTAAAAAAGAGATGAAACATCGTGAAAAGGGAGAATTGGAATGAAGTTCCCCCCTTTTTTAAGGGGGGATCGAAACCGCTTTTAATGCACCATAGAAGACTTGTGTACACCACCGCAGTTGAGCGCTCGGAGGCTAGAGGGGATCGAGTCTTATCTGAACCGTATTGAATCATATGGTTTGGTTAGTGGTTCGTGGTTAGTAGAACAACCAACAACTAACAACCAACAATTATTCGTAATCTAAAATAACTTGTACCCAACGTGGAGGGCGGGGAATTGGGTTTCCCAAGCGATCCAAGAGCAGCCATGCGCCCAAATGTACTACAAATAGATAGATAAAATTGTTCAAGACAATCAGAGCGATCGCGCCGACTTGAATCAAGAATACGCTGGGGCTGGACAAAATACCTAATTTGAGAAATATCCACTCGATGAAATCCGTCACTTGATTGATTACGTAAATCCAGAGGTCTTCATTAGATAGTACAGACAGCAACCACACTCGGAAAAATACCCCCAAAGTTCCCAGTAGCGTACCCAAACTAATGGAAACGATCCAAGGAACGCGGCGAGTCCAAGTTGCGCCCAAAAGAACACCCATAAACGCAAAGGGCATTACAAAGAGAAGACTGCGGACTGGTCCCATGAGGACTGAAAGCAACAAACCAGAAGTCAGAGCTGCCATCCACGCCGCCCTGCTACCCCAGCGAAGGTAGACTAAGGCGATAGGTACGGGGAAAAATATCCGCAAAACAGGTCCTAGAGGAAAGTAAAAATTAATAAACCAAATTAAGCTCGCAGTGCTAGCCAAAAATGCTGTTTCCACCACTCTTAGTGGTGCTTCCAATTTCATAGAATTTTGATTTAAATCGTTTTTCTTTACCATCAATTCATCAAACATCCATTTTTAGCTATCAGCAACCAGTTCTTCACCAGTCGCCGGTCACCCATCACTTTAAACAATCATTCGTTCCAAAGCTGATATATCGGGAATACAGATAACATCTTGCTCTCGTCTAATCAGACCTTTTTTTTCTAACCTTGTTAAGACCCGCGTGACAGTTTCCCTCGCTAATCCACTTAAACTGCTCAATTCTCGGTGAGGTAAATTAGGAATTTCTGTTCCCGCTTGTGCCTTTTTGCCCTGTCCTTCAGCCAAAAACAGCAATGTGTCTGCCACTCGTGATTGACTGTCAGATTCCCGCAATCGCAGCCGCCGATTGACTTGGCGCAATCGCCGCGCCATCAGTTGTGCCAATCGGACTCCAGCCAGAGGTTCTGTATAAAGCAATTTGAGAAAATCCTGGGATGGCATACTGCCAATTACTGTAGGAGTCAGTGTAATTACATCGGTGGAACGAGGTACTTCGTCAAGGGCTGCCATTTCGCCAAATAATTCTCCTTTTCCAAGGATATTTAGCGTCACTTCTTTACCCTCTAAATTGTAGGTACGAATTTTTACCCAGCCCTCCATAATAAAATACACAGAACCGCCCCAATCATTTTCCAATAGAATAACTTGGTTTGCTGGGTGAGTGCGGGTCACAAGATGGGTGAGCGCAGGTTCTACGACCGTTTCTGGCAGCCCCTGAAAAAAGGGAGCCAAGTTCATCCAGGAATTGCCAGGTGCTTGTAAGCTATACCTTTCTTCCATCACAAAATCTTTACTGTACTGTTAAGCAGCAAAATATAACAGTTCCTCTGTAAGCATATGCTATTAAAGCACAAGCCACTCAATATAAAGCTAAACTATGTTACACGATATAGCAGTCGGAATGACTCTTATAAAAAATGTTTACCCAACTATTAAATTAGAGTAAAGTTTTTCCAACAATCTTATGCAGCAAACGCGCCTTTCTCAACGGTCACCAATGATACAAGCGCTCTCGCATTACATTGTAGATAAACTACACTCATGATACTCAAGATCGTTTATTTTTGGTAACCTAAGATTTCTAACAGCGAGCCGCAACAAAAATATAAAGATGAGAGAAAAATAACAGCGTACAGAGCGAGATTTGGTCAACTTGCCGATTAAGAACACTTTTTGTGTGCCGAAACCGCAGCGAGCTGTTAAGCTATTCTCTCAAAGTAGGCGAATTTTTGACACATCATATTGATAGACGCCGCTATTCACGAATAACATAAATTGCAACAGTTGTACAGCACTTCCTAATATCACCCAACTTACAGTTCTATATAAGGTAACTTAACGTGACTTCCCGGTTAACAGAAACTCAAACCTTAATTGCAGATATTGACCGCTTACTGACTAACAAGCGACTGTCTCGGTTTCTCTCGAGTCAAGCGTCAGAACCCCGACAGATTTTAGAACAAACTCGAAATTTTTTAGTCAGGTTGGCTGAAAGCGACGAACAGGAACGCGAGCAACAAATACAACAATCTCGCTTGCTTGCAAGATATGCAGGACAAGACGAAACTGCCCAAACATCTCCTGTGGAGCAGTACGAACTTCAACAACAGGAAACCGCCGATACTTCTACTGTGAAAGGAGAATTTTCAGCTTTTCTGGCACCTTTGCAAGCAGAATTGCAAACCCTGCTGCAAGAACGGGCAAATATTGTGGAGGAAATCAGGCAATTAGAACAAAGGCGGTTGCATAACTACTCCTTAGCACAACAAGTGGCGAATCAAGAGCACATGATTTCAGAATTCTTGCAGGTGCTTAAGAATCGCCTGGTCACTGGTTCAACGTCTCCTGTAAATGAGACTAATTCTCAAAAAATATCCATTCCCAGTACTGACAATGCTTCTGCTACGCTTAGTCCCAGAAGTTATGTCCAGCCCATCACAACTTCTACTCCAGCACTTTCACTGCACTCAGCAGATCGAGTTGAGGAGGTAGCAAGACTCGCCCGAGAACTCGATCAAAAGTTACTAGCACTTGATGGAACTGTGAACGTTGTTTTTGACTCTCTACAGCGCAACATCCACACTTATCATGAGTCTTTATCACAAGCTCTTGCAAGAATGCACAGCAAAGGAGTCCAGGGAGAGCAGTTACTGACGGGTTTGATTGGTAATTTAACACAACATTTACAGCAGTACACTTATGAGAGCGAACCATCTAATAATGATGTAAACGAGGAAATCTTAAAGCCCACCCTATCTCAACAGTTAATACCTGAGTTATTAGAAGCCAAGCCAGTTGAAACTTTATCCTCACCCACAAATACTGCTATTGCGACCCAGACAGACTTTGAGGTATATGAGGACGCTGATACCTCAGAAACTATAAGTGCAGTCCAATCTCCTCTCGAGCGAGACACGCAAAAAAACTTAGTTAGTTATAGTACTGCTGATAGCGGAGAACTGGATATTTCTCAAACAGAACCGGATGAAGTCGATCGCCTGTATGCCAGTCTGTTTGAAAATGAGGTACGCGATCGAGAAACAAATGTCGCAACAAATGAGGCAAAAGATATCACCCCTAAGGAAACAAATGTCGCAACAAATGAGGCAAAAGATATCACCCCTAGGGAAACAAATGTAGTAACAAACGTATCACTGAGTCAAGTAGATGTAACGGACGAGTCTGCTGATTCTCCCATTACACCTGTGATTGCTCAAGTGCAACCAGAAGTCCCATCACGGAAAGTTCCTGTGGAGGTTAAAGATGTTAAAAAGGCAACAAATTTTATAGATGAGTTGTTTATGGGTATTTCATCCTCCCCACCCACAAAAACTTCTTCTCCAAAAGTTAATCCAATTGCAAAGGTAGTTCCACCAGAAATTACTCCTCATATCAATCAGTTTACACATTTTGTAGATGAGTTATTTACAGATGTGACGCCATCCTCATCTACGCAAATTCCACCCGCAACCACAAATCCAATCCCAACGGTAGCACCACAGGAGAGGATTCCTGAGGTTCAAAACTCAACAAATTTTATAGATGACTTATTCACGGAAACTCCACCCTCAACAACAGATGGAGAACAACTCGATTCAGAAACTTTCTTACACGAGATGGTTTTTGAAGCACCGAATGCGATGGATTTGGTAGAGGGTAACGTAACGGATTTCAAAGAAGAGTCAATTACAGACGACACAATCCAACCAGCCGAGCCCACAAATCAAGAAGTCCCTGCTGGTTCTACCACTTCGATACCAGATCCTTGGGTGGAAGGTTCGGATAAAAAACTTTTGAATCTTACTCATGCCGACACTCAGGAAAGACAAGAGATTCCTGTGGAAATTACAGGGGTGGATAGCGTAGTGAGCGATGAAGCAACTTTTATGGTTGATGAACCGCCCAGTGCTGATATCATTACAGCCTTAACTGACTTACTAAATGATACGAGTGATGGCGAACAGGTTTTGGAAGAGTCTCCTATTATACCAAAAAATACAGAAATTGCCACTTCCGAAGCTCAACCTTCAGTGACCATCATCGATAATCGTGATGCTGATTCTTCTCAAGAAAGTTATATTCCCGCTTCTCCACAAGAAAGTTTGCTACTGCAGGAGGAAAATCAATCTGCGGAAGTTGCTGATATTTCATTGGAAGAAGCCCAGTTGCAGCAATTGGAGCAGGATTTGGCGAGTTTTGATGGAGAACTCAATTCTCTGCTCGAACCTCTTCAGGATTTAGAAAATCGAGAAAATGCACAAAGTCGGCTTATCCCGCCAGAAGTTCCACAACCGACAGGGACTGAGTCGGGAGCGATCGCAGAAAAAGAATTGGTGGCTGCAACTGAAAAAAAAAATGAAGCGACAGAAGAACAACTTGTGGGTTCTTTAGTTTCCATTTCTCGTTCCACAGATGATAAAGAGGTAACACTTGAAGCTGCTAACTCAGTTTGGTATTTAGGAATTGATTTGGGGACAACTGGAATTTCTGCTGCACTGTTAAATCGCTCTACAACCGAGGTTTATCCTCTCTACTGGATAGCAGAAAATCAACCAGAGACAAGTGCGCGGTCTTTTCGTTTACCTGCAGAAGTTTATTTACCAACGGCTTCTGTAAATGCTAATGAAACAGAGAATTCTCACTCCCACGAGCAAACGCCAGCTGCGGCTGTGGGTGAAGAAAAGTTATCTGAGAGTGAAGGTGGAAGTTCCCAAGGGGGTGCAACTCAATCGCACAACCTATTTTCAGCGCAGTTAAAACCGTATTTGCAAATCGCCCTTCCTTACAAAAACGAACAACAAAAATGGGAACCGATTTTGCAGTTAAATGACTTTTCTACAGTTCCTTTGGTTTGGGTTGTGCGATCGCTTTCAAAACTGCTGTTAACCTTAATGGCAGACCGCAGCAGCACAACTTTAGGTTTAACGGCTGCTGCTGTTGGTATAGAGCAAGACATTTTCCGGATCATTATGAGTCGCGTGACGGGCGTCATTTGTAATTGCCCGTCGAATTGGTCGGAACAGTATCGCTTTAATATTAGAGAAGCGATACTCACAAGCAAACTGGTAAAGCACTCACAACAAGTCTTCTTTGTAGAAGAAGCGATCGCCTGTTTGCTGTGCGAACTAGATGGTGCTAATGGGGAGATTGTCAAAATCAAGGGTCGCCAAGGGACTCGTTTGGCAAAAACCAGCGATCGTCCTTTAAACGGTAGCACTCTTGTCATTAATATTGGAGCCGACGCAACAGAAATGGCGCTGGTTGATTTGCCAGACAATTTAGAAGACTTAACCCATAACGATTTCATGCTCCACGGTTTTACCTATGCGGGTTCGGGAATCGAGCAAGATATTATTTGCCAATTGCTACTTCCACCAAAATGGCGACAACCGCGTACTGACAATCAAAGCGAGAGCAAACCGGTGAGCAGCAACCCCTGGCATTGGCAACCCGCCGTTCCTGGCTTAGATCGAATGAGTTTTTCTAGCTTGGGTTTAGAAGAATTAACTTTGCCAAGACCGGGAGAACCCGATTTGGTAGAACGAGTGCGTTTGCAGCAACGTCTGGAAAGTTCGTTGTTAGGAAAAGCAGTTGTGGATGCAGCTGTTGCTCTCAAGTTAATCCTACAACACCAAGAATCCTTCACCTTAGAATTAGCCGATCAAAAATGGGTATTGCAGCGGCGAGACTTAGAGAGCCAGGTGTTTGTCCCCTTTGTACGCCGTATTAATCGAGAACTCAACAGATTGTTAGTTGCTAAAGGCTTACCCACAGAAGCAATCAATCAAGCCATCTTAACGGGAGGGGTTGCTTCCTTAGGAGCTGTCAGTCGGTGGCTGCGTCAAAAATTACCAAATGCCAGGATTATCCAAGATTTGTACCTCGGTGAAAACGGTTCACCCACTTGCAGCCGGGTTGCATACGGTTTAGCCGTGCTTCCCCTGCATCCTCAAGTCTTAGAAGTTTCCAGACAACAGTACACTGATTACTTCCTCTTCACGGAATTGCTGCGAATCTTGCCAACTCGACCGGTATCTTTTGGAGAAATCATTCAGTTGTTTGAGAATCGCGGTATCAACACGCGCAACTGTCAGCAACGCTTGCTTGCTTTTCTAGAAGGCGAACTTCCACCGGGTTTAGTACCAACAAGCACTGAAGCGACCTGGCTTGTTCCGGGTTCATCTGAGAATCCCGATTATCAAGCCTTCTCGGCTGCACCACTGTTTGAAAAGCAAGGAAGTCTCACCTATCGTCCCAATACTCAGCAACTGCAAGCGATCGCTCGTTATCTTGATGCCATCAAAGCCAGTACCCGCCAATCACTCGATGAACCCTACACTGTTAATTTTGCTATAGGCGTCCTTCAGTAAGAGGGGACAAGGAGGACAAGGGAGACAAGGAGGACAAGATCGAAGTTTCTTCCTTATCTATCTTGTCTACTTCCTCTCCTTTCTCTGCAATTCCCAATGTCTAAACCCTAAAAATACAGAAAGTTTAAATACTCCTCCCTATCTGAAAGATTATATAAAATTTCAGTTGTGACCTTTCACTTAAAAGCATTACTGGTCTATATTAATACTATATAAATCTCCGTAGATAAAAACTACTCCTCCCGTGTCTACTTGTACATCCGATAAAACAGAAAGCCAATCTATTGATGTAGGCGTTTTCAGTCAATATAATTCAGTTGAGTTTCCACACCAACCCGTACACCCCTCCGCTACAAGTATCATCAAGCGGTTAATTGATATTTTAGGAGCTATTGTGGGGTTGTTGATTACAGCTATAGTAGCAATCCCCGTAGTCATAGCTACCCAGTTAGACGATCCAGGTCCCCTCTTCTACAGTCAAATACGTTGTGGTATTAATGGACGTAAATTCCGTATTTGGAAGTTCCGTTCCATGATAGTGGATGCAGATCGGCTTAAGCACTTGGTAAAAAACGAAGCCAAGGGTCACATATTTAAATCAACTGAAGATCCTAGAATTACAAAAGTAGGCAAATTTTTAAGACGCACAAGCTTAGACGAATTACCTCAATTTTGGAACGTCCTCAAAGGAGAGATGAGCTTAGTAGGGACTCGTCCACCGACTCCCGATGAAGTTGTCAACTATGATGTCCACCACTGGCAAAGATTGCAAGTGAAACCAGGGATTACAGGAGAATGGCAAGCCAATGGTCGTTCCTGTATTACCGACTTTGAGACTATAGTCAGCATGGATCTTGCCTACCAGCGCAAGTGGTCGGTGATGTACGATCTGTATCTGATTGTGAAAACAATTGGAGCAGTCGTGAACAAGAAAGGTGCCTGTTGAAGGCGATCGCATTTCAGCTACATCATCCGGAAGGGCAATATTGCCCATCTAAGCGACAACATTTTAACTTATTCAGGGTGCGTGCTATCTTTATTTTTATACAGGCTTCTATTCAGTCCGCGCAGGCGGATTAACCCTTAACGCCACTACCAGTTTCTGTTGGAACAATATAACGTTGTAAAAACAGAAACAAGACCAGTACTGGAGCAATGGAAATAACCGATCCAGCAGCTACTAACCGCCAATCTAGGGAAAATGTACCTGCCAACTTTGCTACACCTAAAGGAAGAGTATAGAGACTTTCGTCTTGAATGACAATTAAAGGCCAAAGAAAATCACTCCAAGAACCAATAAAGACGAAAATTGCCAAAGTCACTAAAGCAGGACGAATGGCAGGAAGCATAATATGCCACCATATCCCCAATTCGGAACAACCGTCCATGCGTGCGGCTTCTTCCATTTCTTTAGGAACGCTCATAAACGCTTGTCGCAACAGAAAAATTCCAAAAGCAGAAGCTAAGCTAGGAAAAATAATTCCCAAATAAGAATTTCTTAAACCCAACTGGACTGTCAGGATATAAAGGGGAATCATTACGATTTGGAAGGGAATCATAATAGTGGAGACGATCGCAATAAAAATCCAATCTCTTCCAGGAAATGACAATCTTGCGAGTGGATAAGCAGCTAAAGCGCAAAAAACTAAATTTAGACTGACAGTCAGCACTGCGACTAAAGTACTGTTAAACAAGTACTGTCCAAAAGGGTTTGTTTGCCAAACCGTCACAAAGTTATTGAGAGTAGGTTGACTTGGCAGTAACTGCGGTGGAGACTGAAAGATATTTTCCGTTGGGGATTTTAACGCCGTACTGATTAGCCAAAATAAAGGGAACAACGTTGCTAGTGCTATGACTCCCAATAGCCCATATGTCCCTAACTGATTTTGGAGCTTAGACTTTATCATTTTCAAATACCGCAAGAAACGGGTGGCTTTGAATCTACACTATCATCGACCTCTCCCCTGTCTGAAGAAGCTACAGTGGTGTACAGATCTCTAGAAAAGAGATGAAACATCGTCAAAAGGGAGAACTGGAATTAAGTTCCCCCTTTTTTAAGCTACGGTAGTGTACAGCTCTCTAGAAAAGAGATGAAATATCGTGAAAAGGGAGAACTGGAATGAAGTTCCCCCCAATTTATCGGGGGGTTAGGGGGGATCGAAACCACAATGAATGCACTATATAAGACTTGTGTACACCACCGTAGATCTGAAGAAGGGGGATTCTCAGCAGTCGTTGCGACGGAACTAAAAGTGCTTCACAACTTCTTTTTCTATAACTCTTTTTCAGATTCCCGAACAAGTCATAGCGCTTTGGAAGGGTCAAAACTTCCCGAACTATCTTAACTGGGTTGAAACTTAACTGTGTAGGTGTCGAGAGGAATTGCGGCAATAGGTGAAGATATTTAGTATTATTATGTAACAAAAATATACCAACAAATTATTAACGACTTATTTTGCGTCTCATTTTTCTGAAGTTATTTAGGTTATATTAAAACCTCCACAGCTTTAAAGAATTATAGTTTGAGTCTGTTGACTTGTAGATCTCCAAATTGTTAGAGAATTTAGGGATCTAAACCAATATGGAATAATTATCAGTATGAATGTAAGAAAAATTAAAATTCTTTCTACAGGAAAATATTTGCCTAAAAAGCAAGTGACGGCGAAAGAACTGGAATTCAGACTTGGTTTAGAGGAGGGATGGATTGAGAAAAAATCGGGTGTGCTTGTCCGCCATTTTGTTGAAGATGAAACAGCATCAGTGATGGGGGCTTATGCTGCTAAAAATGCCTTAGAAGAAGCAGGTTTATCTTTTAGCGATATTGATTGTTTGATTTGTACGAATGGTAGCCCGGAACAAGCGATCCCCTGTACGGCTGCTCTGGTTCAAGAACAGCTAGGTGCGCTTAATTCTGGAATTCCTGCTTTTGATATTAACTCTACCTGTCTGAGTTTTATTGTTGGCTTAGACACGATATCTTATCTGATTCAAGCAGGAAGATATCAAAGAGTCTTGATTGTAGCTACAGAAGTTGCAACAGGTTTAAATTGGCAAGATAAAGAAAGTTGTACCCTATTTGGTGATGGTGCGGCGGCGGCGATAATTGCGAAGTCTAACGAACAAGAGAATTGCAAAATATTATCTGCTCGAATAGAAACTTACAGCCGAGGCGCACACTTCACAGAATGCAAAGGCGGGGGTAACAAGCACCATCCTAAAGATTTTGCGGGAAACCCAGAATATTTCCTTTTTAAAATGGATGGCAAAGCTGTTTATCGGCTTGCTTCTGAAATCACACCTGATTTTATCCGGCGTTTGCTTCAGGATGCGGGGTTAAAGATGTCGGATATAAAAATGGTGATTCCCCATCAAGCGAGTTTAATGGCAATGCGTCTTATGCGTAAGCAACTCGATATTCCTGAAGAAAAAGTTATGGTAATTGCTCACAATCATGGCAATACTATAGCAGCATCTGTTCCGATGGCGCTGCACGAATCTATTGTTCAAGGGAAAATTCAGCGTGGCGATCGCATTATGCTTTTAGGAACATCAGCAGGATTTTCTATAGGAGGAATAATCCTTGAGTACTAATATCTTACTGACCGGGGGACGTGCTCCAGTAACATTAGATTTAGCCAGACTCCTATCAGTAGCAGGTTACAAAGTTTTTGTTGCTGATAGCATAAAGCATCATCTTTGTACTGCTTCCCGTGCTGTCATTAAAAATTTTTTGGTTCCGCCTCCTAGGCTCGACCCAAAAGGTTACATTGATGCTTTACTAAAGATTATCCAACAAGAAAAAATCGGCTTTCTGATACCTACTTGTGAAGAGATTTTTTACATTTCCAATCAGATTTCTCAACTGACTCCCTATTGTCAGGTTTTTTCTGAACAATTAGAAAAACTGAATAGATTGCATAACAAATGGCAGTTTATCAATCGCGTACAACAGTTAGGCTTAACAGCACCACAAACTTGGATAGTCAACTCTCATAAAGACTTACTAGATATTTTAGATTTGCCCATTCCAAACAACATAGTCTTAAAGCCTGTTTATTCTCGATTTGCCAGTCACGTTCATATACTATCGAAACCTGTTAGTAAGATACCCTCTTTAGAAATCAATTCAAATAAAGCTTGGGTTGCTCAAGAATTTATTTCCGGGAAGCATTATTGTACTTATAGTATTGCCCATCAGGGTAAGGTAGTGGCTCACGCCGTTTATCCTACTCTATTTACTGCTGGTAAAGGTTCTTGTATCTATTTTGAGTCTATAGAGCATGGTAGACTTTTGGAATGGGTAAAAACTTTTGTTGAAGCTGAAGAATTCACGGGACAAATTGCTTTTGATTTTATAGAAGCAGATGATGGAACTTTGTATCCGTTGGAATGCAATCCCAGGGCTATTAGTGCTATTCATTTATTTGAAGCATCGGACGGATTGGAGAGAGCTTTTTTCAATAATACAAATATTATTATTCAACCTAAAGTTGGACAAAGATCTGCGATCGCTATGGCGATGATTGTCTATGGTTTGCCTTCGGCTATTCGTTCGGGAAGCCTTGGGCGTTGGTTGGAAATTTTTATGAGGACTAAAGATGTTGTTTTTCGGTTATCCGATCCTTTACCGTTTTTCCATCTGTGGATAGTGCTTTTTCAGTTTATACATATGAGTCGCAGGAGTGGGTTAACTCTTCAGCAAGCATCTACTCAGGATATTGAGTGGGATGGTGAGGAGATTGGTTCAACCTGACTGGGCGCAGAGGGAGGAAAGGGAAAGGTGATGGAGAATTTTTTGTTTAAAAATTGGTATATAGTTTGTACATCTCGTGAGTTAGGTCAAAAGCCCATAGGAAGAACTGTATTGGGTATTCCTTTAGCTATTTTTCGAGGGCTTGATGGTAAGCCTTCTGCTTTGTTGGATAAATGTCCGCATCGCAATGTTCCTCTTTCAAAAGGCTGGGTGAAAAATAACTATCTGATTTGTAAATATCACGGTTGGTGCTTTGATGAGCAAGGTGTTTGTCGGGAAGTACCGGGGCTTTGCGATCGAAATGAGGTTCGATACAGAAATGCTGTTGCTTATCCCGCGATCGAGCAAGATGGTTTTATTTGGGTTTATTGTCAAGCGGATGAACGACCCCAATCTCAGCCTTATGAATTTCCTTGTTTGCGACAAAAAGAGTTTTCTACATTTAGCAGCCAAATGGAATGTGAAACCACTTTGGAAAATGCAGCCGAAAATTTTTTGGATGCAACCCATACTCACTTTGTTCACTCTGGTTTAATTAGGACAGATAATCAGCGCAAAGAAATTACTGTTCAAATAACTCGCTCTGAGAACATGGTAGAAGCCATTTACCTCAATGAAGAAAATATTTCTGGGTTAATTTACAAATTATTAGCGCCGGGATGTCACAAAGTTATTCCTATTGGTCGCTTTATTTTGCCCAGTATTGCCCAATTAGAATATCGTACAGATAGCGATCGCAATAGATTATTTATCTCTCTTTTCTTAACTCCTATCAAAGAAAATTTAACGAAAGCATATAGTATTGTTACTTTTCGCTCTTGGTTACCCAGCTGTTTGGGAAGAATTATTGCCCAACCTCTTTTTGCTCGAGCAGCAAGACAAGATAAGGAAATTTTACAATTACAGAATTGGAATATCAATCGCTTTCAAGGAGAAAGCTTTGTGTTAACGGAACTAGATGTTATTAGACCCCATATTTTATATTTATTAAAACAAGGATGCGAGCGAAATGGATCGTCATTATTTGAGAAGACAATTACGATGAGAATTTAAATAATGGATCAAATAATTGATTCATTAATTTATAGTTTTTAGGATAAGAGGTGCCTAGCCAAAGCCTTTACGCGAGCTTATAAATTTATCTCCTTGACAATGAATGTTATTTATCTTCTTTTAAGATCGTCTAAAATAGTTGTAGCGATCGCAGTATTTGCCGGTTTAGTCAGTGGTACTTGTAGTGCCAGAATCATTGCTTTAATTAATAGTGCTATTAACAGCAGTACAACTTTTTCATTTGCTATCATCTGGAGTTTTCTTGCGCTTGTATTGATTGCAGTCACAAGCCGATTTATTTCCGAATTATGTTTAATTCGCCTTTCGCAGAAAGTTATATTTGACACCCGATTGCTTTTGTGTCATAGAATTTTGGCATCTCCTTTGCGCTGCTTGGAAGAGTTAGGGACTTCGCGTTTGCTTGCGACTTTAACAGATGACGTACAAGCAATCTCTGATGCTGTCGCTTTTATTCCCAGCCTCTGTATTGCTGGTGCTGTTGTCATCGGTTGTTTATTTTATCTGATATATCTTTCTTGGATAGTCTTTTTAGGGTTTGTTACTTTTTTAGTTATAGCAATATTGAGCTATGGGATAATCACTCAAAAAGCCAAACAATCTTTAGAACTTGCACGTGCGGAACAAGATAAACTTTTTAGTCATTTTCGCGCTATAACCGAAGGAACAAAAGAACTCAAGCTAAATCAAAGAAGACGAGAAGCGTTCTTTACTGAAGAACTGGAATTTACTATCGATCGCTCCCGTCGCTATAATATTGATGGAATGACTTCCTTTACGATTGGTTTAACATGGAGTCAACTTTTGTTGTTTTTTGTTATTGGATTGGTTGATTTTGGCTTACCAAGAGTGATGCAAATTGACCCCAGTATTTTATCTGGCTATGCTTTAACTATCATTTTTTTAGTCGTTCCTTTAGATGCCATTACAACCATACTTCCTCGTGTAAGCAAAGCCAGTATTGCTTTACAAAAGATTGACGCTATGAACCTGAAATTGGCAAGCCGTTCTGAGGAAATTTCTGAGAAATTTGATTGCTCACCAGATTTAACAAACAAAATTCGTGGCTATACAAGTACAACCCCCATGCATGGGTTAAATTTAGAGGAAATGTCAGAGAAATCTGATTGCGTACCAGCCCCAACGAATAGAATTCGTGGCTATACAAGCAAAACCCGCCTGCGCGGGTTAAATTTGTATAATAGTGAATTCCATTCACGCAAAACATTCGAGACAACCCCCCCTATTGAATTTGAGCAGTTAAAACTTGAAGGAATTTCCCATGCTTACTGGGGAGAAGGCGAAGAGAACCATTTTACTCTTGGTTCAATTGATCTAACTTTTTTCCCTCAAGAAGTAGTATTTTTGGTGGGAGGCAATGGTAGCGGTAAATCCACTTTTGCTAAACTGCTGACAGGGCTATACATTCCAGAGACAGGAAAAATCTTGGTTGATGGTCAGCCCATTGACGATCGAAATAGAGACTGGTATCGCCAACACTTTTCCGCAGTTTTTTCCGACTTTTATCTTTTTGATAAATTGCTAGGCTTGGAGTGTGCCAAATTAGATAACCAGATACAGGATTACCTTGTTAAACTCCACCTTGATAGCAAGGTCAAGGTCAAGGAAGGAAAGTTTTCAACCACTGCTTTGTCCCAGGGACAGCGCAAGCGACTTGCTTTGCTGAGTGCTTACTTAGAAGACCGTCCTTTTTATGTGTTTGATGAATGGGCGTCAGATCAAGACCCTGTATTTAAAGAAATCTTTTACACTCAGTTGCTACCAGAACTGAAAAGTAGAGGTAAAACAGTACTGGCGATCGCTCATGATGACCGCTATTTTCACCTGGCTGATAGGGTTCTCAAGCTAGATTATGGAAAACTGATATGAACATTCTTGTAACTGGTGGTACTGGCTTTTTAGGACAGCATTTGGCGTTGAGGCTGCAATCCCTCGGTCATCATGTCAGTGTATTGGGGCGCAACCAAAAAATTGGGAAACAATTGGAAGCAGAAGGATTCAAATTTCTACCAATTGATTTGCGAGATAAAGAAGCAACAGTGACAGCGTGTCAGGGACAGGATTCCGTGTTCCATTGTGCAGCCCTATCTTCTCCCTGGGGAAAATACCGGGATTTTTATGATTCTAATGTTGTAGCAACTCGACATATCATCCAAGGCTGTCAGGAGTGGGGAGTCAAAAGACTGATTCACGTTTCAACTCCCAGTATTTATTTTAATTTTTGCCATCGCTTTAACATTCGCGAAAACGATCCATTACCAAAGATACCCGCTAACGCCTATGCTGAAACAAAACTTTTAGCAGAACAGGAAATTGACCGCGCACACCAGCAAGGTTTCCCCGTCATCACCATCCGACCTCGCAGCATTGTTGGTCCCGGCGATACAGCAATTTTTCCAAGATTACTTCAAGCAAGTTCGCGTATCGGTATTCCTCTCATTAATCAAGGTAAAGCTTGCATTGATGTGACCTATGTTGACAATGTGGTTGATGCTTTGTTGCTTTGTCAAAATGCGCCAGACACATCATTAGGTAAAAAATTTAACATTACCAACGGACAACCAATAGAGTTGAGAAATTTACTAGAAATGCTATCTCAGCAACTTGGTTATCCCCTGAAATTCACACCCTACCCCTATAAAATTGCTAACCTAGCGGCTACAGCAATGGAATTTTTCTCAAAAAGCATTTTATTTGGGAAAGAACCCGTACTCACTCGCTATAAAGTTGGAGTCTTAGCTTTTAGCCAAACTTTAGATATTACAGCAGCAAGAACCGAGTTAGGCTATCAACCAAGAGTCAGTCTTGAGGAGGGGTTAAAGATTTTTGCCCAATGGTGGAAGGGGACAAAAGATAAAAATTCATAATTCATAATTCATAATTCATAATTCAGACAATGTCTATTAAAGTTAAGTTTTTTCAAGCAGGATATTGTACCCATCCTGAAGCCGTTGTTATTAGGAATGGACGTTGGAAAACTGCCAATTTTCCATCAATATTTGCCCTCATATCACACCCAAAATTTGGTGCTATTTTGTTTGATACTGGCTACTCAGACCGCTTCTTTCAAGAAACTCGCTCTTTTCCCTTTAGTCTTTACCCCCTAATAACACCAGTCTATTTACAGTCAGAAGATAGCGCCGTTCATCAACTTACCAAATATGGCGTTTCTCCAGAAACTGTTCGGTATATCATTATCTCTCACTTTCACCCAGATCATATCGGCGGCTTGCAAGACTTTCCAAACGCTCAATTTATCTGTTTTAGATCGGCTTATGAAGCTGTCAAATCTCTCCGCAATACAGCAGCCCTCAAAGCAGGTTTTCTACCTGGGTTGCTCCCTCCTGATTTTGAGCAACGAGTCTTATTTGTCGAGGATAAAACAACAATATCATTACCCAGCGAGTATGGCAGTTTCAACACTGGTTTTGATTTATTCGGAGATGGTAGCCTCGCAGGCGTTGAATTACCCGGACATGCGATCGGTCAACTTGGATTGTTTTTTACCGATCTTGACCGTCAAGATTATTTTCTCATTGCTGATGCTTGTTGGTTAAGCCGTGCTTATCAAGAGTTTGTTCAACCCCATCCTATTGCTAATCTTATTTTTTCTAATAAGCGCCAGTATGCAGATACATTGCGAAGGATTCATCAATTGCATCAATTAAATCCAACTCTCAAGATTATTCCTACCCATTGTTCTGATACTTGGCTGATGTTACTCCTTTCACCTCCCAAGAGTATTTATTTGAATGAACCGCAAAGACGCGAAGCTCGCGAAGAAAGAGGAAAAGAAGACAGGTAATCTTAAAACTCCTTTTCTTCTCTTTGTGCTCTTTGCGACGCCAGATGCTTCAACGGGGGGAACCCAGAGCAGTCGCCTCAACGGGGGAAACCCCCCTCCCTTGTTCGCCAGTCCCCAGGGCGTGGGAAACCCGCCTCCAGGGCTGGATTCACCGCACGGCGCTGCTCTGAGCAATGCACTGGCTTGTCTTTGCGGTTCAATAAAATTTTCACAATTCAAATACAATGAATGGTCTTCTTAGAATTCTTTGGTACTACCTACAAACAAAATACAGACAACCCTTCCGCGATCGCGAATCACTAACAGCATGGCAAAACAAAAAAGTCCAGAAATTCCTCCAAGAAATCTTGACAAAATCGCCCTTTTACCGCAATCTCTACCAAAAGCTAGACATTGAGAACTGGCAAGAATTCCCCATCATTGATAAATCAATCATGATGGCTAATTTTGACCAATTGAATACAGTCGGTGTCAAAAAATCAGAAGCTCTAACACTAGCATTAGAAGCAGAAAAAACAAGAAACTTTAACTCAACACTGCGAGGCTTCACTGTTGGTCTTTCTTCCGGAACGAGTGGCAATCGCGGCTTATTTATAGTCAGCCAAAAAGAACAGCAAGCTTGGGCTGGTACGATTTTAGCAAAAGCACTACCCCAATCAATTTTGACTCCCCAACGGATTGCTTTTTTTCTCCGAGCAAATAGCAATCTTTATGAAACTGTTAACCGAAAACACATCCAGTTTGAGTATTTTGATTTATTCAATTCTGTAGAAAGTCATATTGAACGCTTAAATCAGTATGCATCAAGTATTCTAGTAGCGCCACCATCTATGCTACGTTTATTAGCCGATGCTCAAACTCAAGGAGATTTAAAGATAGCGCCCTTGAGAATTGTCTCGGTTGCAGAAGTTTTAGATCCTTTAGATGAAGCTTATATTCGTCGTTGTTTTCAGCAAACAGTTCATCAACTCTACCAATGCACTGAAGGGTTTTTAGGGAGAACTTGCGAATATGGCACTTTACATCTTAATGAAGATATTTTAGCGATTCAAAAAGAATATATCGATCGCAATGCGGGTAAATTCATGCCAATTATTACTGACTTTAACCGCAAAACTCAACCCATTATTCGCTATCGACTTGATGATATCTTAACTGAATGTCAAAAACCTTGCCCTTGTGGTTCGGTTTTAACAGCTATCCATAGTGTTGATGGACGTCGGGATGATATTTTTTATTTACCTCATAAAAATGAAGAAAAATTAGTGCCACTCTTTCCAGATTTTATTCGCAGGGCAATTATTCTCTCTTCAGAAAAAATTCAAGAATACGCAGTCGTTCAGAAAAGACCCAATCTTATAGAAATTTCTTTAAAAGTGGCTTCAGCATTTCTCGAAGAGAGCCAAGCCATAGTTTATAAAAATTTACTAGAGTTATTTGAACAACAACAGTGTCAAATCCCAGAAATTTGCTATAAAGAATACGAAACAAGAACAGTACATTATAAGAAACTAAGGCGCGTTCAACGAGAATTTTCTATAGATACCAAAATATGAATGCTGAAATTCATCTTTATGATAAAGATACAATAGATAACTTACCCGAGCCAAAATCAGAGGTAGCTATTCTGGTAAAGAACTACTGGTTACCTATGATGAAAGGTGGTTCATCCTACTTTATCAACAATGTCAACAGCCAGCTTTTCGCACTAGCGATCGATGACCTAGTTTTACCAGTTACCGTGAATTCCAAAGAATTAGAAAATTGCTATGTGTGTTCTCCTTACAATCATTATGTCACTTATTCTAAGGAAGAACTGAAAACGTTAGAAAATGCTTTTTTAGAAAAAATCTTAGAAATTATCATCAACATATTTGGTTTGTTTTTAAATTGGGGTCAAATCAATCAAGTTGCGATCGTGCATAATTTCCTACTTTCAACAAATTTATATCCCAATCTATCTTCAGAACAAGTGACTGAAATTACCAAATATTTAAAAACTCATTTACCCAATTATACTATAATATTTCGTTCGATTAATACTTTTGTCAGTGATGAGTTGTTCACTACCTTTAAAAATAACGGCTATCACATGATAGGTAGCAGGCAAATCTACCTTTTTAATCCTAAAGACCAATCGGCAATGCGGACAAAAATGAGGTGGCGATTGAAGCAAGATTTAAACCTCATTCAGCAGCAAGGTTATGAAGCGATCGATAGCAGTCAACTTTCTTCAAAAGATATTCCCCGATTAGTAGAATTGTATAATGCTTTGTATTTAGAAAAATACTCTTATCACAACCCTCAGTTTAACGAGCGCTTTTTAGCACTGGCTCTTGAGAATAAAGCTTTACAGATTAAAGCCTTAAGAAAAGCAGGAAAAATTGATGGAGTCATTGGATTCTACGAACTCAATGGTGTGATGACTACACCAATTTTAGGATATGACACCACCTTACCCCAAGAAGTTGGGCTATATCGAATGTTATCGGCTCAATTAACAGTAGAAGCCATAGAAAAAGGCATTATATTGCATCAAAGTTCTGGTGCTGCTTCTTTTAAAAGATTTAGAGGATTTATTAGCAATATTGAGTACAGTGCTGTTTTTTATCAGCATTTGCCTTGGTGGCGACAATTGGTGTGGCGATTTTTGGGAGTATTGGTTAATAGAATGGCTGTGCCATTGATGAAAAAGTATAAACTCTAGCAGTTTTTAGCCTCTATCCCAAGATAGATAGAGACATCCTCTGACTGACAGATAATCAGACATAGCATCTGTTATAGTTAACGGAATTTGTGCAGTTCTTACTCGAACTCTTGTACTGAAAGGGGCAATTGTGCTTAAGCAACCAGAAGTTAGCCATCTTGTTCGTCAGCTCCGGCAGTTAACGGCACTCAGTCAGGCGCGATTTGCTGCAACATTGGGGGTTGCTTACTGCACGGTGAATCGCTGGGAAAACGGTCACATCCAGCCTTCTGCATTGGCACTCAAGCAAATCAGAACCATGCTCAAGGAGTTGAAAAATTCTCCTGAAGTCACCCATCAGGAGTTGAGCCAGACACTGCTAGAACAGTACTTCCCAGAAACGGAGTCAACTGTTCGATGACGAAGGCAAATTCAGAATTTCGTATGGGTGGTCAAGGCAGGTGGAAAATTTTGCGAACAGAAGTGTTAAAGTATGGCGTTGCGTTGTTATCAGTTGCCTTAGCGCTAGGGTTCAACCTCCTGTGCAGCCCCTATCTTGACTCAACACGGACTCCACTATTTTTCGCTGCAGTTATGGTGAGTTCCTGGTATGGAGGTTTAACTTCGGGGTTGCTGGCAACTGCCTTGTCAGTACTGGCAATTGACTACTTCTTGGTAGAGCCAATTCACTCGCTCAGTAGTCCCAATCTGGCAAACTTGGCCCGACTGAGCGTGTTCGTGATGGCAGCCATCCTGATAAATTCGCTCAACGAAGCACAACGAATCGCGCAACGAAGAGCCGAAGCAAACCTCCAGTCCCTCCGCGAAAGTGAAGCGCGGTTTGGTTGTTTGGTAGAGTCTAATATTATTGGGATAATTGTGGCGGATTTGAGTGGTCCGATCCTGGAAGCGAACGATATTTTTTTGCAAATGCTTGGCTACACGCAGGAGGAGTTACGCTCCGGGCGAGTGCATTGGCGCGAGATAACAACACCAGAATCCCTTGAGGTAAGCGAGCGAGCGGTACAAGAACTTAAAACGACTGGAGCCTGTAACCCTTTTGAGAAGGAGTACATTCGTAAGGATGGTTCTCGTGTTCCGGTTCTACATGGTGCTGCCATGACAGGAGACACAACGGTTATTGGTTTTGTGCTGGATTTGAGCGATCGCAAACGCTCGGAAGGCGCACAGCAAGAAGCAGCCCGTCGAGAGCGAGAGTTACACTCTAAGGTGCAAGCAGCAAAAGAACAACTAGAAACCGTCTTAGCAAGTATCAACGACCAGTTTTTAGTCCTCGATCGCGAGTGGCGCTACATTTACGCTAACCCTCGTGTTGAGGAAATCGCGGGCATATCCAGAGAAAACCTCTTAGGTAAGTGCATTTGGGAGGTTTTTCCAGACACAGTCGGCTCTCAATTCTACGTTGAAGTGCATCGTGCAGTCGCAGAACAGAGAATTATTCATTTCGAGTACTTCTACTTACCCTGGCATCGGTGGTTTGAGAATCACATCTATCCCTCAGAAACGGGAGTATCTGTCCTTGTTACCGAAATCACCGCTCGCAAACGGGCAGAGGAGACTCTTCGGCGGACCAATCAAACGTTACAAACTCTAATTGATGCCTGTCCGGTTGCCATTGCTTTCTTCGATCCACAAGGGATTGTAAGGTTGTGGAATCGCTCAGCAGAAGCGGTATTTGGGTGGAGTGCAGGGGAAGTTCTTGGGCAGTTTATGCCAACGGTTCCCCATCGCCGTCAAGAATTTCTTGCAAGCATTCAAACGGTATTGAGTGGGCGATCGCTCTCTGGATTTGAAGCCCAGCATCAGTGTAAAGATGGGCAAATGGTCGATTTGGAGATTTGGGCTAATTTAACTTACGATGCGGAAGGAAATCCCGGTTGTCTCGGTATTGCCTTGGATATTACCCAACGCAAGCAAGCAGAAGCAGCACTGCGAATCAGTGAGGAACGGTATCGTTTACTAGTGGCAACAACGACGGCAGTTGTGTGGACAACAAACGCGGATGGTCGCTTTATTTGCGCTCAGCCTTCCTGGGAGGATTACACGGGACAGTGTTGGGAAGAATACGCGGGATGGGGTTGGGTAGAGATGTTTCATCCAGAAGACCGCGAGCAATTAAAAGCACGGTGGGAATATGCCCTGGCAGAGCGGTCATTTTATGAAGCAGAAGGGAGACTTTGGCACGCTCCGAGCGGTCAGTATCGTCACATTATATCCCGTGCAGTTCCTTTATTAAATGCAGACGGTTCCGTGCGGGAGTGGATTGGCATGGATACGGACATACACGCTCGCAAGCAAGCAGAAGTTGCCCTTCGCCAAAGTGAAAGTAGGTACCAAGTGCTAGTCAGCAATATGCCAGGAATGGTCTATCGCTATAGTCCCCGTGCCGATGGTGCAGATACCTTTACCTATGTCAGTTCTGGTTCCCGCGAACTGGTTGAATTGGAACCGGAGACGATTCTCCAGGATGCAAATTCCTTTTTAAGTTTGATTCATCCCGACGATTTCTCATCTTTTCAAGATTCCGTCGCAATTGCCTTTGAGAAATCACTCCCATGGCAATGGGAAGGACGATTGATGACACTATCGGGACAACTTAAATGGATTCAGGGGCGTTCCCGTCCGGAGCAAACCGAATACGGAGAGGCTTGGGATGGCTTGTTAGTTGACATCACCGCACGCAAACTTGCTGAAGCTGAACGGGAACAACTGTTAGCACGCGAACAAGCTGCCCGCGAGCAAGCAGAAGCAGCAAACCGCATTAAAGATGAGTTTTTGGCAGTGCTGTCCCATGAGTTGCGCTCCCCCCTCAATCCGATTTTAGGTTGGACGAAACTACTTCAGACAGGTAAGTTAGATGCACGGGCAAGCCAACGCGCTCTAGAGACAATCGAACGCAATGCCAAGCTGCAGACCCAACTTATTGAGGATCTGCTCGATGTCTCCCGAATTTTACGCGGTAAGATGGCATTGACCATTTGCCCCATCAATTTGGTTACAATTATTGAATCTGCCATGGAGACAGTGCGCTTGGCAGCAGAGGCGAAACACATTCAAATTCAAACTGTTGTCACCCTTGATAACGGGCGAGTTTCCGGGGATTCGGCACGACTGCAACAAATTGTTTGGAATTTGCTATCCAATGCGATTAAGTTCACACCGGATGGCGGAAAGGTAGAAATTTGTTTAGACCAAATCGACACCTATGCCCAAATTCAGGTTAGGGATACAGGTATTGGTATCAGCCCTGATTTTCTACCCTATGTCTTTGACTACTTTCGACAAGAGAATAGCACAACTATCCGCAAGTTTGGCGGGCTGGGCTTAGGTTTAGCGATCGTTCGTCATTTGACCGAACTGCATGGAGGAACAGTTCATGCAGCTAGCTCTGGGGAAGGGCTTGGAGCCACATTCACCGTCAGGCTGCCCTTGATGGCTCATGAGGAAGAGTCAGAGCCAGAAATTTCAACGGCGGCTCCATCGGTTGACTTAAGTCAATTGCGGATTTTGGTGGTGGATGACGATGAGGATATGCGGGATGTAGTACAGGTTATTCTAGAACAACAGGGAGCGCAAGTTACGGTTGCCGCAACGGCTGCTGAGGTGCTGATGCTGTTCGATCGCCAACCGCCCGATCTTTTAATTAGTGACATTGGAATGCCAGATATGGATGGCTATATGCTGATGGAGCAAATTCGCAGGCGATCGCCACAGCAGGGCGGGCTGATTCGTGCGATTGCGCTAACTGCCTATGCAGGAGAATACGACCAACGCCAAGCCCTCAAAGTCGGCTTCCAGAAACATCTTCCCAAGCCTGTTGAACCAGAAGCGTTAGTCAATGCAATCTCAGAACTCACTGGCTAACCCCGTACTGTTCTCAAAGTTTTGTCTTTTCCTCTCAGCCTACTTTTGTGCAATGCATGACGTTTTAGTTAATTTGTTTAGCTCGGGCTTATTTATTCCTCACGGTCACTGCTACCTGTGGAAACCAGGGTTAGTTTGGTTGCATTTAATTTCTGATGCCATCATTGCACTGGCTTACTACTCTATTCCCCTGACCTTATTTTACTTTGTTCGCAAGCGACAAGACTTACCTTTCTCCTGGATATTTTTGTTATTTGCAGCTTTTATTATTTCCTGTGGCACAACCCACATTGCCGAAATCTGGACACTTTGGCATCCTACCTATTGGCTATCTGGCATCCTCAAAGCTGGAACTGCCGTCATTTCATTTTTTACAGCGGTAGAACTTGTACCACTGGTTCCTCAAGCTTTAGCGCTACCCAGCCCGATTCAATTAGCACAGGCAAACGAGGCATTACACGCACAAATTCAGGAACGCTTGCTAGTTGAGAATCAACTCAGACGACTTCAAGACGAACTCGAGCAGCGTGTACGGATACGAACTGCTGAACTGGTGAAGGTGAACCAGCAATTACAACAAGAAATTGACGAGCGACACCGGGCTGAAGCCGAACGCGAACAACTGCTGGTGCGGGAGCAAGCTGCCCGCGAGCAAGCAGAAGCAGCAAACCGCATCAAAGATGAGTTTTTAGCAGTATTGTCCCACGAGTTGCGATCGCCTCTCAATCCGATTTTAGGTTGGGCGAAACTGTTACAATCCCGTACCCTCGACGAGCAAAAGACAAAACACGCCCTAGCCACTATCGAGCGCAATGCTCAATTGCAAACGCAACTGATTGGGGATTTGCTAGATGTCTCGCGCATTCTGCGGGGTAAACTCAGCCTTAACATTGCTCCGGTTGATTTAGCTGATACCATTAAAGCCGCCATGGAAACAGTGCGCCTAGCTGCAGAAGCCAAGTCAATTCAAATTGAAACAGCAATTAACATTACCATAGGAAAAGTTGCAGGAGATTCCGGTCGGATTCAGCAAATTATCTGGAATTTGTTAGCAAATTCAGTCAAGTTCACGCCCGAGGGAGGACGGGTAGAGATTCGCTTAGAGCGTGTTGGAACTCAAACCCAAATCACCGTCAGCGATACAGGTAAGGGTATCAGTCCTGACTTTTTACCTTATGTCTTTGACTCTTTCCGTCAGGCAGATAGTGCCACAACCCGAAAATTTGGTGGATTGGGACTGGGGCTGGCAATTGTCCGCCATCTGACAGAATTACACGGGGGCGTGGTGACAGCACACAGTTTGGGAGAAGGGAAAGGAGCCACTTTCACACTCAGGCTACCACTGATAAAGAAAGGTGCCGAATTAGAAAACGAACCGAGTGCCAATTGTACAACCCAAGAGTTTGCAACTTCACCGCTTGCAGGGCTGCAAATATTAGTTGTGGATGATGAGGTAGATACTCGCGACTATATCAGCTTTGTGTTGGAGCAAGCTGGGGCGAATGTGATTTCGGCTGAATCAGCAGATCGAGCACTGCAAATACTGGTGCAATTCACTCCAGATATTTTGCTGAGTGATATTGGAATGCCAGAAATGGATGGTTATGGGTTGATCCGGAAGGTGCGAGCGATGTCATCCGAACAAGGGGGAGAAATCCCGGCGATCGCTCTGAGTGCTTATGCTGGAGAAATAAATCATCAATTCGCCTTAGCCGCCGGATTTCAACACCATCTTTCCAAACCTATAGAACCAGAACAGCTCATTTCAACACTCATAAAATTAGTTTGAATTTTTACACCAGGGCAAGTATGATACTAAATCGCCCTAACGATTAGAAATCGTGGCTATACAAACAAAGTCCGCCTGCGCGGACTGATACCAATTCACGAAATACCAAAATACCGTTGAGCTTGTATAATACTAAATCGCCCTAACGATGTTCGTAATCGTGGCTATACAAACAAAGTCCGCCTGCGCGGACTGATACCAATTCACGAAATATATGATACCTGTAGATTGATTGTAGGGGCGCAACGTTGCCGCGCCCTTACCAAAGTATTTGTATTACCAAAAAAGTGAAATGATATGAGTAGTAAGGGGGTATACAACTCGGAGTTGGTATGAGTCCTCATCTGGCAAAACATCCGCATGCAAAGACAATCTAAATTCTACAAAAACATCTTCATCTCAGTTTCTGTACAAATTCCCTGTAAAGGTTTATCCCAAGGGTCTACTGGTAATTGGAAGATGTAAGCAAATTCAAATACAATACCTATAGTTGGTTTGTTTTCCCACTCAGCAGAACTCAACAATCGGTCATAATATCCACCGCCATAACCCAAGCGGTAACCTTGGTAGTCACAAGCGACACAGGGTACAAGAATTAAGTCCACTTCCACGGGGTTTATGGTAGAAGCATTGGGTGATGGTTCGATAATTCCATAATTACCAGTTTTTACAGGATCGTCAGGCATCCAATAATGCCAGATAAGTCTATTATCGATGCACCGAGGGAATCCCCAACAGCGAGATGTGTCTGTGAATAGAAAGCTGAGATCTGGTTCTTGGCGAAAGCTGAAATAAGCCAGTATTGTTTTTGAGCGAGCAAAAATAGACGACTGTATAAGGTTTTGGCAAATGCGATCGCTCTTTTGTTTCCACTGTGCTACAGACATTGACTGACGTTTTTTGAGTAGCGATCGCCTTAATTCCGTTTTTTTCATTCAAAATCTCACACCACAACAATTCCATCCCCAATTTCTTTAAAAAGTCGGGGATCTAGCAGCCCTATCAATTTTGTTCCAAGATGTGCTGAAATTCCTCTATTGAACCAACAGTAATTGCTTGCCTGTGGAGTTGCTTGAGAACAGGTATATCGTACAAATTCTCAATTTTTGCAATTATCTCTGGTGGCACTTCTCCAAACCTGGTTGCTAAGTTATCAATGACACACTCTCGCTGTACTTTTAACATTCCTACGCGCTCAACACTCGTGATATATGGCATTTTCTTCTGCTCCTCGTAACAATTTATTTCAGTATCAAACATTCGCTCTTGCTCCTTCGGCAAAGCCATCATCCAGTCAATCACTCGAAAAAGCTGAAGAATTTTGTCTTTATTGTATCCCGACTCATACAACTGCCTAATTAAACTCAGTTTCCACCGCAATCGCCCTTCTGGATCTTGAATGGTAGTTTGAGTTCGTAAGTGTGCCATCACTATCACAGCAAAGGGGTTAGTATTTTGTTCGCTTGTTGTCAATTGTGTTTCATAATCTAGCAGTTTTACAATCGGAAACTTCAGCCTCATCAAACAACCCCACAGTTCATAGCCGTACTGTTGAAGCCAAGCAAGACAAATTTGAAGAAGGCTGGGGTCAATGCTTAGCTGAAATGATAGCAGTACAGCGAATTAATAATGATTTTGAAATGAATATTTTTGGAATTGTTTCTAATGGCAAAATATGGCAGTTTGGTAAGTTAACTGCTGATGTTTTTACTAGAAATAAAAATATCTATGTAATTCAGGAGTTAGATAAATTATTTGCTGCTGTTAATTATGTTTTTCAACAGTGCGAGTTGCAAATAAATAAGAATATTTGATAAAAATTGCAATGACATCGCAGATCTTTAAGCAAAGTGGGTAACCTATCACCAAGTATCGCAGTTACCAACTCATTTATGCTAACTTCACTACGAATCGCTACTTGGAATCTTGCAAAACCCAAACCCAATGGATGGAGTAAAAACCCAGCTATTCTTGAGAAAATACACGAAATTAATGCCGATATCTGGATTTTGACTGAAACTAACGACGTTATTAATCCAGGAGAGCAATATTCTCAAGCTGCGAGTTATTCCGAACCAGAATGGAATGGTTTTAAATGGACAACGATTTGGTCTCGTTTGCCTATTATGCGACATTGGCAAACCTATGACCCTTGGATTGGTGTTTGTGCAGAAATTTTCACCCCTATAGAGAACTTATTAGTTTATGGAACAATTATTACTTATGCCCGTGATGGTGTTCTAAATAAAGAGGCAAAAATTTGGGAACGCCACTATGAATCTATTCAAAGTCACAGCCGAGATTGGAAAAAATTGAAAAAACTTTTGCCTTTGTGCGTAGCTGGTGACTTTAATGAAGCTTTGAGCCAGCCTTTTAGTTATGGAACTCCTAAAGGACGAGAAATGCTCAATCAGGGGTTGGAGCAAAGCAACTTAGTTTGCGTGACTGCTAATAGTGAACTTGGCTATAATATTGACCATATTTGCCTGAGTTTGGAATGGGCAAAAAGAGTACAAAATGCGAACAAATGGCAAGCTTATAAAAGTAATGGTCATCCAGTTACCGACCACTTTGGCGTTTCTGTAGATTTATCTTTTGATACCTCTTGTAGCTGAATAACAGAGGCGGAGCTTCACAAGAAAATCATTCCCAGGCGGAGCGTGGAAACGAAAGTTGATTTTAATTTACTATTGTCAAAATTCTCAACTACAGAACCCCGACTTCTTGAAAAAGTCGGGGAGATCGGGCAAATATCGTTTAGATAAGACTCGATCCTCCTTAGCTCCCCGATGAATTGGGGGAGAACAAAGCTCCCTCTTTTTAAGGCTACGGTGGTGTACACAAGTCTTATATAGTGCATTCAAAGCGGTTTCGATCCCCCCTAACCCCCCTTAAAAAAGGGGGGAACTGAATTCCAATTCTCCCTTTTCACGCTGTTTCATCTCTTTTTTAGAGATCTGTACACCACCGTAGCTTTTTCAGGGGAGTTGGGGGATCTTCAAGGATTAAATATTGTTAACTGAACCGTATTGGGAGATTGGGGATCTAACTTTATTATTAAGCAGCGTTTTTACGCCACCAGTCAATTGTATTCTTCAGCCCTTGCTTAAAGTCTACTTGGGCAGTAAAGTCAAAAGCTTGCTTGGCTCTTTCTGTATCTAAACAACGGCGAGGTTGTCCGTTAGGTTTATCTGTTTCCCAAATAATTTCGCCTTCAAATTCCATTAACTCACAAATGAGATGAATTAAGTCGCGAATAGAAATTTCATAACCCGTTCCCAAGTTGACAGGTTCGGGATCGTTGTAGTATTGGGTACCCATAACGATACCTCGTGCAGCGTCTTCTGAATATAAAAACTCGCGAGTTGGGCTACCATCACCCCAAACCGGAAGTTTCTTTTCTCCTTTAAGCTGCGCTTCATAAACTTTACGAATTAACGCTGGAATGACATGAGAGCTTCTGGGGTCAAAATTGTCTTCCGGGCCGTATAAGTTCACTGGCAATAGGTAAATGCCGTTAAAATTGTACTGTTGGCGGTAGGCTTGCAGTTGAACGAGAAGGGCTTTTTTGGCGATTCCATAGGGGGCGTTTGTTTCCTCTGGGTAGCCATTCCACAGGTCGTCTTCTTTGAATGGGACGGGAGTAAATTTGGGATAGGCACAGATAGTCCCAACACAGATAAACTTTTCTACTCCAGCTTGATAAGCAGCATGAATCAACTGCGTACCCATCATTAAGTTGTCGTAGAACAATTCAGCTGGTTTTTCACGGTTCAGACCAATTCCACCGACATGGGCTGCTAGGTGAATGATAATGTCTTGTTGATCGACTGCTCTTTGGCAATTTTCCCACAGACGCAGGTCGCACTCACGCGATCGCGTGACTGTAATTTTGTTTTGCTCAGCGCCAGCCTTACAGAGTTGGTCAATGACTTGACGTCCCAAAAAACCAGCTCCACCAGTTACGAGAATACGTTTGTTTTTAAGTTCTAAGGTGCTCATTTTTTGTCCTCATAGTAGAAAAAGCTGATAGCTCATCGCTCATCGCTTATTAGAAGTGGAGCACACCCAGTTCTTGCCGAATCATGGCATTGTCTTGCAACACCTTTGAGACTTTACCGTTAGGCGACTTGAGACCCAATGCTTGCAGGTCGGCTTCCACCATAATGGCGACCAATTGCTCAAATGTGACCGATGGGGTCCAGTTTAACTTTTGCCGCGCTTTTGTAGAATCCCCAATCAACAAATCCACTTCCGCCGGACGAAGATAGCGCTCATCAAACTCCACGTAGTCTTGCCAGTTCAGATTGACATAACCAAATGCCAGTTCTAAAAACTCTCGTACTGAGTGAGTTTCGCCAGTTGCAATCACGTAATCATCAGCCTGGTCTTGCTGCAACATCAGCCACATGGCTCTGACGTAATCTTTGGCGTATCCCCAGTCACGCTTGGCATCCAGATTCCCCATGTACAGCTTTTTCTGCTTACCTGCGAAAATTCTGGCCACTGCCATTGTAATTTTGCGCGTCACAAAAGTTTCTCCCCTTCTGGGAGATTCGTGGTTGAACAAAATACCGTTACAAGCAAACATCCCGAATGATTCGCGGTAATTTACTGTTTGCCAGTGAGCGTAAACCTTAGCACAGGCGTAAGGGCTGCGGGGGTAAAACCGTGTAGTCTCTTTCTGTGGGATTTCTTGTACCAAACCATACATTTCCGAAGAACCTGCTTGGTAAAATCTCACTTGAATGCCAGTGCGGTGCTGATAGTCGCGAATTGCTTCTAACAGACGCAATGTTCCCATTCCCACTGAATCCACCGTGTATTCTGGCGAATCAAAGCTGACTCGAACGTGGGATTGAGCACCTAAATTATAAATTTCGAGTGGCTGAACTTCTTCTAAAATCCGCCGCAGAGTGGTACCGTCTGTTAAGTCGCCGTAGTGGAGAAGTAGCTTCACACCCTCTTTGTGAGGGTCTTCATACAGGTGATCGATACGATCTGTATTGAAAGTTGAAGTTCGACGGATGATACCGTGAACCTCGTAACCTTGCTCTAGCAAAAATTCACTTAGGTAGGAACCATCTTGCCCGGTAATACCAGTGATTAATGCTCGCTTCCGTTGCGTCATGCTTAATTTTTCCTTGTTTTTACTGCTGAAATGGTTACAGAAAACCCTGGTATAACTTAACAGGTATTTGTTTAATTGCCCAATGGGAAACCTACCAATCCCACTATCGCCTCAGCTTGCTGACATAAGTAAATTTGCTGAATGGAATGCTTGCTGTCAGGCGTATCTAACTTAACGAGCAAATTTTTGTTGTTTTTGTAATTTTTTTAGAATCTTTATCCAAATTTCATATATAATTGTCTTCTGTTAAGATTGTATAAAAATTTGAGTGATATTATGTTCGCTTAATTAGTTATAAAAAAGAAAATCTGTGCAAAAGTCTGAAAGCCTCTTTCTCCCTGCTCCCTGCAAAGCTGCTGTTTTTACGATCGGTCTTTAATCGAACTTGATATGATGGTCTCCCCTCGTCTTCTAAAGATCGGGGATCTGCAAAAAATTGCAAAGCAAAAAGTCAAAAGTCAACAAAAGGTTCTCATCCCGTTTTGACTTTTGACTCTGTAATTTATTTAGGATATTAGCTAGATCGACGCAATATCAATACGCTCCATTATTTTTAGGAATAACGACAACGCCGATAGTTTTAACAATTATCCACAAATCCAACCACAAGTTACGGAATTTGACATAATGCAGATCTATTTGAATCCGTCGCGGATAAGGAATATCATTACGTCCGGAAACTTGCCACAATCCAGTAATTCCCGGTCTAATTGTGAGAATCTGGTCGATGTAACAACCGTATTTCGGTAACTCTTCTTTTACTAAAGGTCGCGGTCCTACAACACTCATGTCTCCTTTTAATACATTCCAGAACTGGGGAAATTCATCCAAGCTAGTAATTCGCAAGAAACGACCAATCTTGGTAATACGCGGATCGTGTTTGAGCTTAAAGTTGGTCTCAAACTCGTCTCGCAAATGAGGCGATGTTTCCATTATTTGAACTAGAACTTCATCGGCATTGGTTACCATTGTTCGGAATTTAATACAATTAAAAGGTTTGTAATTTTTACCGACCCGTTCCTGAATATAAAAAATTGGACCGTTCGAGCTTAAAGCAATCAACAAGCCCAAGAGTAAATACACAGGGGAAAACAAAATAAGTACCAATAGCGAAAACACAATGTCGAATAGTCGCTTGGCAAACTCTCCGTTTAAAGCCTGGAAAGACAAACCTTTGGGTTTTATTCGAGGCGTCTTTTTTGGTTGACCGCGTTTAAAGAAGGTACGCGAGCGCTTCCCGGAGAGGAGTGAGCTCTGGGCAGTCATCATACTCCTTAACAATCCACACCACACATAGTCCCAATCTTAAAGCTAAAAGGAGTTCCTAAGGATTGGCAATTTGCCAATCCTTAGCAAAACAAGACCATCAATTGGGTAATGGTCTCTTTTCTGTACAGGTATTTAAGAAGCCTAAGTAGCGCTTGGCAAAGATTTGCGGGGAAAACTGGGTAGCGTGAACTCGGGTATACTCTGGGTTGAATTTCCCTCGATACGCTTCAAAGGTTTCTACTGCGTCTACTAGTGCGGCTTCGGTTTGCTCCTTGAAAAATATACCAGTTCCAGTATCACCTGAGTCACGAAAATCTCGCACTGTTTCGAGCGCTCCTCCTGCACCGTAGGCGATAACTGGAGTGCCGCAAGCTTGCGCCTCTACTAAAGCAATCCCAAAATCTTCACAGGCTGCATATACAAATCCTTTGGCATTTGCCATATACTTTTTTACAACGTCATCGGGTTGCCAGCCCAGCACTTGTATATTGCTATTTGCTATCCTGCGGATGGTTTTCATCTCTGGTCCTGTTCCAATTATGACTAACGGTAGTTGCAGTTTATTAAATGCCCTAACTATTAACGATACTTGTTTATAAGTTACCAACCGGGAAACAATTAGGTAGAAATCCTCCTTCTGAGGGATAAATGGACAACTGTCAACATTAACTGGTGGGTAAATAACTTCCGCTTCTCGTCGGTAGCAGCGCCAGATGCGGCGAGCTGTATGCTTGGAGTTAGCGATGAAGTAATCCACGCGATTCGCTGTCGATACATCCCATTGGCGTAAACCATGCAGCAAATAGCGTGTTAACCAACCAGGGATACCACTACCTAGCTTACTGTGATTTAGATAATCGAAGGTGAGGTCCCATGCATAACGCATGGGACTGTGACAATAACAAACGTGTACTTGATCGGGTGTAGTCAAGACTCCTTTCGCAACAGCATGAGATGAAGACAGAATAACGTCATATTCCCGCAAATCTAGCTGTTCTATGGCTAGTGGCAACAAAGGTAAGTATTTTTGTACGCCTTTTCGGGCAAATGGAAGATGCTGAAGAAATGTTGTGCCAATTTTCCGCTTGTATAAATAGCTTTTGGGATTGATGGATTCAAAGTCGATTAGAGCGTATAAATCAGCATCAACGTGGTTGAGAACCTCTTGCACAACAAGTTCCGAACCACCAGTGGCTTTCGGTGTCAGCCATTCATGAACCAAGGCATACTTCAAAGACACAGCTAACTATGAGTATTTGGTAGAGAACACGCTTCAGTCAGTCACCTAAAGGATGAAGGATGAAGTATGAAGTGAAGTATAAAGTATTTCATCTTTGTTCCTTTACACTTTAACCCTTTCATCCTTTATCCTTCATATTTCCCGTTGTTACCAAAAGACGTAATCCTCTCAATAGAGGTTCCAGAGACACACCACAACCTGATACCCTCAAATTGGGTCACTCCATAAATTAACTGACGAAGGAAATAACAATTTATGCGAATTCTTATTGTGGGTGGCACTCGGTTCATTGGTGTTTACCTAACTAAACTACTAGTGGAACAGGGGCATGAAGTTGTTCTTTTCAATCGTGGTAATCGTCCGATCCCCGTAGAAGGAGTGGGACAAATTACGGGCGATCGCACTGATGCTACTCAACTCAAGGAAAAATTATCCCACGAAAATTTTGATGCCATTTTCGACAATAACGGAAGAGAACTTTCTGATACTCAACCACTTGCGGAGATTTTTCAAGACCGTATACAACATTTTGTATACATGAGTTCTGCTGGGGTGTATCTGAAATCCGACCAAATGCCTCATGTAGAAGGGGATACAGTCGATCCAAAAAGTCGCCATCTCGGTAAGCACGAAACAGAAGCGTATTTAACACAACTTGGCTTACCTTTTACCTCCATTCGCCCCACATACATTTACGGTGCTCTAAATTACAACGATCTCGAAGCTTGGTTTTTTGACAGAATCGCTCGCAATCGTCCCATCCCTATCCCCGGTAATGGCTTACACATTACCCAATTCGGACACGTTAAAGACCTTGCCACAGCTATGTCCAAAGTTTTGGGCAATCCAAACGCTGTCAAACAAATTTACAACGTATCAGGCGATCGCTATGTGACATTTGATGGCTTAGCCCGCGCTTGTGCTGTGGCTGCTGGCAAATCTGCTGATGACATCAAAATCCTACATTACGATCCCAAAAAATTTGATTTCGGCAAGCGTAAAGCCTTTCCCCTGCGCGTACAGCACTTTTTTGCTTCCGTGGATAAAGCCAAAACACAATTGAACTGGCAGCCCGAATATGACCTGATTTCCGGGCTCAAAGACTCTTACCACAATGATTATCTGGCTTCGGGTCGCGATCGCTCGGAAATAGATTTTTCTGTTGATGAAGAGATTTTAAAATCTTTATAAAATTTACGCAAAGACGCTCGGAGTCATTTTGCGTCTTTGCGTGAGATGCTTTTCCTAGCAATTATGAATAAACCTCAATACCAACTCAATAACGTTTTAGCCTCCCGCGCCCGTTTGGGAGAAAGCCCTGTTTGGGATGCAACCCAAAAGCTACTTTACTGGGTCGATATTTATAACTACCGAGTCCATCAATTCAACCGAGCCACCGGACACAACTCCTTTTTTGATGTGGGAGATGTTGTTGGTTGTATTGGCCTTGCGGGTGCAAATCGGTTAATTATGGCCCAACGCGATCGCTTAGCATTTCTTAACACTCAAACAGGAGACATCACACCCATCATTCAGGTTGAGGCAGATAAGCCAAATAACCGCTTTAATGATGGCAAATGCGATCCTCAAGGTCGCTTTTGGTTTGGTTCCATGAGCCAGGAAAAATCTCAAGCTTCTCTATATCGCTACGATCCCGACAACTCGCTGCATTTAATGGAAACAGGATTGACAGTGACTAACGGTATGGGCTGGAGTTCCAACGGAAAAACCTTTTACCTGACAGATTCCGACCAACAAAAAATCTTTGCCTACGACTTCGATTCACAATCTGGTAAAATAAGCAACCGTCGTATATTTGTCGATCTAACTCACGAGTCATTTTTTCCCGATGGATTGACCGTAGATAGTGAAGGGAATATTTGGTCGGCAATGTGGGAAGGAGGATGTGTGATTCGCTTTGATTCTACAGGGAAAGAAGTTTTGCGGATAAGATTACCTGTCAAGTCTCCAACCAACTGCACCTTCGCTGGCGAGGATTTGAAATTACTTTACATCACGACTGCCTCCGTCGGGCTCAGCCAAGCAGAAATCGACAAGAGTGTTTCTTCTGGTGACTTGTTTGAAGTTCAAACCGATATTGTTGGGTTGCCTTCCTATCATTTTCAATCTTCGATTTAATGAAAATGGTAGATACACCCGAGTGAACACAAGGTCAGACAAAGTTTGAGCAGAGAATACACCCGATTTTGAAGAAGAAAGAACTCCGTGCCTGCGGAGGAATAACTTAAAGTATGTTCCATTCTTAAGACGCTTGTCTCAGTCAAAAGTAATATTCCCGTTAGAAACACCTCAATTTTTCTCAATCTCAGTTTTCTGGCTGTCTGTCGTGTCACTATTATTTGTCGGTAAAAGATAAATAATCCCAGAAATTAACGTCAGAGTAACGGAAATCCAAAAAGCGACAAGAGCAATCAAACGCCATTCAGGTAAAGGAGCAATTAAAAGTGCGATCGCTATAATTTGACTGACAGTTTTGAGTTTTCCCCAAATATTGGCTCCCGTGACTTTGGGTTGACTCACGCGCCAACCAGCGATCGCCAACTCTCGTGCCAAGATAAGAAACACACCCCAAGCAGGAACTCTTCCTAGCTCAATCAACACGAGTAAAGGTGCGAGTACCAAAAACTTATCTACCAACGGATCGAGAAACTTACCCAAATCGCTAATTTGATTGAGTTTTCGGGCTAAATAACCATCCAACCAATCTGTTAGAGAAGCAACCAGAAAAATTGCGACACAAATCCATTGCAATTTAGGTTCTGGGCTGTACAAAAGATACAGCAGAAATGGTATCCCTATTAAGCGAGAGAAGGTAATCCAGTTTGGTAAAGTCATAAAATTTTAGATCTTAATTCGATCTATATTCAAGATTAAAATGTCAAGCAAACTGAAAAGCAGTGTTTGCAGTCAATGGTTCTGGTAGTGCTTTTCCTTGTGCTTGGTATTCTTCTATCAAAAGTTCTAGAACTTCTTCACCATTTTTGAGTGCTTCAGCATAGGTATTGCCGTGAGTGTGTGCGTAGGGACCGAACTCTGGTAAGCTGACAATGTATTTACAATCCTCTGTTGACCATTGAATAATAATGCTGTAATGAAGTTTCATTTTTTTACTCTCCCTCGTTCTCTGGTTCCTCCAACCCTTGCAAATCTCTCAGTGCGTTTCTCACATCTTTTTCTTGATATCGCCCTGCATTATCTCCATCTTTACCAGAAAGAGTGAGACTGTAAGGTAGGTTTGGATGACTCCACACAGTATGAGTGCCTTTACCGGGTCAGTAGGTAAATCCGGTTTTCAAGAGCATTGCTTTCAGTTCCCGAATTTTCTTAGGCAAATTGGAAATTTGGAATGTGACTACTGAATATCTTGCCACAGATACTTCATTATGACTCAACCAATGGATTTAGATGTAAGAATAGAACGCGATTCAATGGGCGATCGCTCCATACCATGTAGCGCGTACTACGGTATTCAAACACTGCGGGCAACAGAAAACTTCCCTATAAGTGGCATTAAGCCTTTACCCACTTACGTAGATGCGTGTATTATCATCAAAAAAGCGACAGCTATTGTCAACGGCAAACTAGGGTGTATTCCCCAAGAGATCGGTCAGGCGATCGTACAAGCTGCAGATGAAGTGTTAGCAGGGAAATTGCGCGACCAATTTGTGGTAGATGTCTACCAAGCAGGTGCGGGGACTTCCCATCACATGAATGTTAACGAAGTTTTAGCGAATCGAGCGCTAGAAATTCTTGGAGAACAAAAGGGCAATTACAAACGTGTTAGCCCAAACGATCATGTAAATTACGGGCAATCTACCAATGATGTGATTCCCACGGCAATTCGGATTGGTGGCTTGCTGGCATTGTCAAAAACACTACACCCAGCATTAGAAAACGCCATCGCAGCACTTGAAGAAAAAGCCCAAGAATTCCAAAACGTTGTCAGATCTGGCAGAACCCACATGCAAGATGCTGTACCCGTGCGCTTGGGAGAAAACTTCCGTGCATGGGCGCACATCCTTACAGAACATCAAAATCGAATATATACAGCGTCTTCAGACTTAATGATACTGGGTTTGGGAGGCAGTGCAGCAGGTACGGGGTTAAATACTCACCCTCAATATCGAGCATCTGTTGTTCAAGCGATTGCGGAAATCATTAACTTTCCCTTAGAACCAGCACCGCACTTAATGGCAGCAATGCAAAGTATGGCACCATTTGTCAATGTTTCTGGTGCTTTACGCAATTTAGCTCAAGATTTAGTCAAAATATCTCATGACCTCCGGTTGATGGACTCCGGACCAAAAACTGGTTTAAAAGAAATTCAGTTACCACCAGTTCAACCAGGTTCCTCAATCATGCCAGGTAAGTACAACCCTGTCATGGCAGAAATGACATCAATGGTCTGCTTTCAGGTCATGGGTTACGATCATGCGATCGCTCTAGCTGCACAAGCAGGACAACTAGAACTGAACGTTATGATGCCCCTTATCGCCTATAACCTCATTCACAGCATAGAAATTCTTGGCAACACCATTGCTGCTTTAACCGAACGTTGTATCAAAGGAATTACCGCCTATCAAGAACGTTGTTTGGCATATGCTGAAGGGAGTTTAGCCTTAGTCACAGCACTCAATACCCACATAGGTTACCTAAATGCGGCGGCTGTGGCTAAAGAATCCTTAGAAACAGGACAGTCTTTACGCCAGATAGTTTTAGAACGGGGGTTAATGAGTGAAGAAGAATTAGCTAAAGTTTTAAACCTGGAACAAATGAGTGCGATTGTGCCTCTAACTATACAGGACGGCAAGTCGGAATAATGAGGAAAGGAGGAAGATTAAAGTTATGTTGTCTTCCTTCTTTACTTTTTCCTTGTTGTTCTTTATCTAACCATGCCAACTCAAACACCATCCGTTAGCTTAATTCGCGCCACTTCATACGAACGCAACACGCTCCGAGAGTCATTGGAAACACTGCTAGAACCCTTGGGAGGAATAACGGCGTTTGTGAAACCGGGGAACCGAGTCTTACTCAAACCCAACTTGCTGACAGGCGCACGTCCTGGGAAAGAGTGTACCACTCGTCCCGAACTGGTTTATGCCGTAGCCCAAATGGTGATAGAAGCTGGTGGCAAACCCTTTTTAGGTGATAGCCCTGCTTTTGGTAGTGCTAGAGGAGTAGCAGTAGCAAGCGGATATCTGCCAGTTTTAGAAGAACTCAAATTGCCAGTAGTTGAATTTCACGGACATCGCTATCAAACAGTCAGCGAAGAGTTTAACCACCTGCTGCTGTCTAAAGAAGCAATGGAAGCAGATGTTACGATCAACTTACCCAAGGTAAAGTCACACGTTCAGTTGGTACTTACCTTAGGAGTCAAAAACTTGTTTGGCTGCGTTCCGGGTAAAATGAAAGCCTGGTGGCATATGGAAGCAGGAAAAGATGCAAACCGATTTGCTGAAATGTTGGTGGAAACAGCTAGGGTTATCAATCCCGACTTAACCATTGTAGACGGCATTATCGGTCATGAAGGCAACGGTCCGAGTGGAGGAGAACCTCGTGCGTTGGGAATTTTAGGAGCATCATCAGATATTTTTGCTTTAGATAGAGCAATAGTGGAAATTTTGAACGTTCAACCAGAACAAGTACCAACTATTGCTGCGTCCAAGCGGTTGGGGTTAGTTGGTACACTTGATGAGATGTACTTTCCCAATCTGCATCCCGGTTTGTTAAAGATAGAGGATTGGCGTTTACCCGATAAGTTCGTACCCATTGACTTTGGTATGCCTCGCGTTATCAAGTCTACCTTCAAACATCTTTACATTAAATTTATCAAAGAACCCATGAGCGCTTATAAGGCATGACCCCATGCCTTATGCCCATAATAAGTGCAAACTCTGTTACAACAATTCAAAAATTGGCAGAGTAAGCTGAAAGTACCCTCCGATTGCTTAACCAGACCGCCCTAATCTAGTGGCGGTTTTTTTCCATGCTTATTTCCCTTAAATCAACACGGAACAATACGGTTCGGTTAACAATATCTAATCTTTGAAGATTCCCCCAATCGCTCGGGGGCTAGGGGGAATAAAGTCTTCTCCTCCCCGTATTGCAACACGGGGAGGAGAAGATATGTTACTCCCTTTGGGATCTAAAATGCCAACCTAAGCGCATAGGTAATCTTCTGACGGGAAGGGAACCGTCGTTGATTTGTTTAATCTATTACATTTCCTTAAGGACTATGTAAGAAGACATATTCATTAGATTTTCTCACTTAACCTGAAAAATTTTTTATGAGTGGAATTACTGATAAAAAATCTCAATACTTCTATTTTCTCTGTAATTATTCGGTATTCATTTATTGTTAAAAAACTTATATTGTTCCTACCAGTCTGACTGGGAGTCTTAAGTGTCCAAATAATAATAAGCATTTTTACTTAAAAACTAAAAGATACAAATAGATGAGCTAGCATTTGAAATCCGATCGGGCAAAAAACAACCGAGAAGAAAAGCGAAAACACTTATAAATAAAGGTTTGAGTTGCGATCGCTAAACACAAAATAGCTCGACTCGGGCGCGATACCAGTACAGGTCGGATTAAAAGTTGTAAATTATAATGCTAAAGAACTGGACGTCCCGTAGAGCAAAGATTACAATAAAAACGCGTTATTGCTTAGCGCTATTAAATACAAGGTCAAAAAGAAAATGTTAGTTTTTAGCTGCTCATCAAGTATTTTCTGTATCAAAAAAATGTATCTGCCTATTTTGAAACATCATTGATATTCTTTATTAGTACAGAGATTGATGTAAAAAAATAGCTAAAATAACAGTAAACCTCTCTAGATAAGAGGGAAACTACAAGTGGTGTATCTAGCCTCAACTTTTATGAATTCAAATTCTCAATCTGTCAACCAAAGCGACACATATTCCCATCGATTGGCAGATATAGTGGGAACCGGGATTGGTTTAATGACTTTGACATTACCTCTATTTATTATCGCTCACTATTCTTCAAACAACATTCAGACTTACTCCCAACCCGTAATGATAAGAGTGGAAAGGTAGTGGTTACTAGTTAGTGATGAGTGGTGCAATTCCTCCTAACCTATGACCTCGGTCCTGCGCCTTTCTTCTTGTGACCGACTAGGGATAGAATCTTACACTGGGAGCTATGCATATAGCTCTCACAGTTTACAGTAAGCAAACGGAGTGTTGTCGTGGACTTATCTCGGATTCCAGCTCAGCCCAAACCAGGTCTGCTCAACGTTTTAATTGAAATTGCAGGCGGAAGCAAAAACAAATACGAATATGATAAGGACCTACAGGCTTTTGCTCTGGACAGAGTTCTTTATTCGTCGGTAAGGTACCCCTATGACTATGGTTTTGTACCTAACACTCTAGCTGATGATGGCGATCCGCTTGATGGCATTGTCATCATGGATGAGCCAACTTTTCCAGGATGTTTGATAGCCGCAAGACCAATTGGTATGTTAGAGATGATAGATGGTGGCGATCGCGATGAAAAAATTCTTTGCGTTCCCGATAAAGACCCCCGATACGCTCATGTCAAATCCTTAAAAGACATTGCGCCACACAGACTGGCTGAAATAGAAGAGTTTTTCCGCACTTACAAAAATTTGGAAAAAAAGGTTACAGAAATCCTCGGATGGCAAGATGTTGATACAGTCTCGCCATTGGTAGAAAAGTGTGTCAAAGCAGGTAGCGAAAAAGCTCGGGATTCAGAGTCTTAAGCTCAGTAGGGGTTGGAGGTTGGGGGTTAGCTCATTCCCAATCTCCAACCCCCAATCCCCAATCCCTAGGTTATAATCTAGAGTTATAACTGATACCTCATAACTGTTTTGCAATGCAGCGCACGCTCCTCTTAGCAAAAATTCACAATTGCACTCTCACAGCAGCAAACATTAACTATGTGGGAAGTATTAGTATCGATAGCCTTCTCATGGATAAAGCTGGTATCTTACCATACGAGTACGTGCATATAGTGAACATTAACAACGGCGAGCGTTTTACGACTTATGCGATTCCAGCACCAGCCAATTCAGGGGCAATTGAGTTGAATGGAGCAGCAGCACGTCTAGGCATTATGGGCGATCGCTTGATTATAATGTCTTACGGGCAGTTCAGTTTGGAAGAGTTAAAAAATCACTCTCCCACCGTAGTCCTTGTGGATGAAAACAACCGACTAATGGAAGTGCGGCGTTATGACGATCTGCTCAGTAGGACTTAATTTTGACAAACATGCCAAACTCTGAACTGTCGCCTTTCCAAAACTACTCAACTCAAGAGCAACTCACTGAAGTTGAAAAACCAGCATCGGATTTTTTAGTGCAATTTTGGGGCGTGCGGGGTTTGATTCCCAGCCCAGGTAACAACACCAGTCGATATGGTGGTAATACTGCTTGTGTAGAGATGCAGGTTGGAAAAAAACACTTAATTTTTGATGGGGGTACTGGTTTGCGTTTGCTCGGGAGAAGTTGGCTTTCAGAGAAGATAGAAGCTCACTTATTCTTCACCAACTCCCAATCAAACCGCATTCAGGGATTTCCCTTTTTTGCGCCTGCATTTCTTGCAGAAAATTGTTTCCATATTTATGGGACAGCAGCGTTGAATGGAGCGTCTATCAAACAATGCCTTTGCGATCAAATGCTCCAACCGCACTTTCCCTACCCATTACAAATTATGCAATCAGACCTGCACTTTCATAATTTTGCCCCAGGTAAGGTCTTTAAGGTAGATGATATTACGATCGCAACGGCATTGATCAACCGCCACCAAAAATCAGTAGGCTACCGAGTCACTTGGCAAGAGTACAGTGTTGCTTACATTACAGATTTACCTCAAAGCTTAAGCGATACAGATAAGGAACACATTGCACAACTAACGAAAGGTGTAGATTTATTGATTGCCAATGCAACCTACACCCCCCCATCTATACGAATTCACCAGCACGCAGAAATTTACTGGAAGACATCAGTTGATTTAGCTCAACATCTCGATGCTAAATTGCTGGCTATTTCTCACCATCATCCAGATGACTGTGATGATTTTCTTGATGAGGTGCAAACTGAGGTTCAATCTGTCTTTCCCAAAGCAGTATTAGCCCGTGAGGGCTTGGTTTTAACAGTGAGCCGTCACTGTTAAAAGTTCTTGCAGTTTTTCAGCAACTGTACCATTCGTAATTAATTTTTTGGCCTTGGCTATACCGTCTTGCATATCCGAACAAATTCCAGCACGCCAGAGGTAAAATCCCCCGTTCCATAAAGCCGTGTCCGTAAGTTCTGAAGATTGTCCATCCAAGACTCCCTTTATACTCGCAATCAGTTCTTCCAAAGAACCTAAAGGTACATTTTTTGTAGCAAAGCCAAAATCGCGAGCGGCTAGATGCAATCGTTCTATGGGTGCTATACCCGCTTCGGTGGGTGTTGCTCCTCCCAAACCAATAATTGCTGTGCGATCGCGTGGTAAGTCACAACTCCCTTCCAAACCCTTGACTGTTGTAAAATAAGAGACACCTTGTAGTGCCAGTGCCGTTTGGAATAAACCTTCTGTAGGTGGGTGAACGAATCCGGTGATAATGTGAGCATCCCCCGCATAAGGACACCAAATCAATTCCATTGTTGCAAATGGCGGACGCTTACCCAGCTGATCGCGATACTCCCAAAGACGTTCAGTTAAGGGAAAATGCAGGGGAGTATAAATAAATCCTATTCCCGTTTGCTCAAAGACGTATTGGGTTTTTTCTAATGACAACCCAGTCCAATCGACACCCAATCCTTGCCAAATATCTATTAACGGTAACCCATACTTAGTAGGTTTGCGATTCCCGCCATGCATGACTACGGGCTGTCCGGATACTGCTAGCAGCAAAGCTGTTACAGGGCTAATAGGAGCAGTGCGAGTTCTACCATCATAAGGTATGCCCAAAACAATCGCTTTGCGTTCGCTGCTAATGGGTTGTAATTTTGGTCCCAATTCATGGTATGTATCCAACATACCCGCTATCTCTTCTGCTGTAGGACGTTTAATCCGGTGAGCAATCAGGAACGCTCCTATTTGGGCTGGAGTTGCTTCTCCTAGTAGCATCATCCTAGTTGCTGTGGCTGCTTCAGCACGAGTTAAACTCTCAGAAGTGTGTTCGCCACTGCCTACCTTTTTTAGTAATTCCCTGAATACTATACTCATGTGTCAAGAGGGTTAGTAGTTAGTCGTTGGTTGTTAGTTGTTGGTTGTTGTTGTTTGTTGTTAGTAGTTAGTTATGCCACTAACTACTATCTACTAACCACTATCTACTAACAACTAACCACTCACACTTAAGAAGCAGAACGCAAGACAGATTCTGCTTGTGGCGGAATGTTTTCTTTAACTAATTGCCAAAAATGCTTGATTGGCGGTATTTGCAGGCGATCGTGAGTTGTTACCATCACCACCTGGCGAGTTAAACTAGAACCATCAGATGCAGAACTATTGGTATTAGAGGCTAGAGCCCGCACAGCAAGAGTTGGATCGTTGCGAGCTTCTACAAGTGCTGAATAAGGAAGCAAAGCGACAAGTTCTCCTTGACGCACCACTCCTCTAAAAGCATCGAGGGTGTTGACTTCTAAAGCTGCTTGTAGCCGAGCATCCAATCGCTCAAATCGATCTTGTACTAAACGTTGCATCCCATAACCGTCCTTAAAGACGACTTGCGGGTAACGAACTAGTTCCGACCAGGGTATGCTGTCATATTGTGCTAGGGGATGATTTGTTGCTGTTAAAACTTCTATGGGTTCATCATAAAGGACTTCAACCACCATTTCTTTCCCGGCGGTCAAAAAGCGATTGTTCATTACAATTGCTAAATCCACCAATCCATCTTTCAGGACTTTTAATGCTCGGTCACTACCTAGCGAGGTTACCCGCAATTGCACTTCTGGATAATCATGACAGAATTTTTGCAAAACTGGTGGTAGGTAATAGGCACACAAGGAGTGAATTGCTGCAATACAAAGTTCTGGCTGTTTTCCAGCCAGCAAATCACCTATCTCTTGTGTAGCACTTTGCCACTCCTGACAAATTTTACGAGCGCGGGGAAGTAAGCACTCACCTGCGAGTGTCAACTTTGCTTGACTTGTTCTGTGGAACAGTTCCAATCCCACATCTTCTTCAAGCGCCTGGATTTGACGGCTGATTGTCGATTGGGTCACACCACATTTTCGTGCTGCTGCTTGGAAACTGCCAGTTTCTGCGATTGCCAAAAAGGCTTGCAACTGCTCTAGTCGCATTTTTATGTAGCCTGAATTACACTTATGGCTCTCATTAAATTAACGTACTTTCCGGTACAAATTGGTAGACTGTGTTACAAGAATTCTTTAACAAGGAATTTTTGGGTAATTTCGCAGGAAGCCTCTCATTTACACGCGACACTTAAGCTATCGTGTATATAATTTGCAACATTCTGAGTTGATAAAAATGAGTCAAACCCTCCCCCAATCTCTCTCTCGGTCAATATGAGAAAATTAAAGGCAGCACAGCTTAGTATTATCCCTTACCTTCTCCATAACGCTCGGGAGATAAATTTTTCAGTGCAGCAACTGCATGCAATCTTACTTGTACGTCTCGATCTACTGCCATCTGTGTTAACGTGCTGACTGCTTGCTTGTTCCCTAATTGACCTAAAGATAAGGCGATCGCACTTTTAATACTCGAAATTTCAAGTGATGGATGGTTTTTTTGAACAATCTCTAGTAAAACTTCTGTGGCTTTATTCTGAAGTACTAAATGGCTGACTCTCCCCAAAACAGTAACGATTTCTTGCCACACAGTTGGTACTTCTAACTGATAGAATGCTTGCTGCAAATACTCTATACCTGATAGTGTTCCGATCCAACTTAAAGCTCGGATGGCTTCTAATTGCAACCGGGTTGGTGTATGAGGCGAGACTAATACCTGAAATAAGGGCTGTGTTGCAGTGTCACTCCCTATTTTAGAAAGAGCGATCGCCGCCGCACAACACACGTCTAAGTCAAAATCGTAAAGCTTTTGTTGGAGTTTAGCTACCAAGTCCAATTCTGAAAGCAAATCGCGAAGAAAACCCAAACCCAGCACAGCCTCTTTTCTCACTGGGGCGGCTATATCATCCAAAGCATTTAAAAGCACTGGAGGGACGCGAGGATCGTGAAAGCTGCTAAGCGCTTCAATTGCTGCTACTCGTATTGTCATCTGTGGATCTCGTGCTACACCTAACAAAGGTGTGATAATTTCCCTGTGTCGAATACAAGCAAGTGCTTTCACCGCTAAAAGACGCGTTTCTTCACTATGAATGGAATTGTTGTAACGACTGTGCTCGCCAATGTCCTCTTGCAATAAAAATTCTGTTAGGGTAGCGATCGCAATCGTACCCATTTGTCCCAGAGCTGTCGCTGCGACTTCCTTTATTTCCTCATTTTCACTCCTTTTCAGCAAGTGCATCAAAGGCGCGATCGCATCCCGGCTTTTCAAATCACCTAAAATTCTTGCTGCATACCAGCGCAATTCTTCCTCCGCGCCTTCATCTTCTAAAATAGCAATGAGTTCGGGAAGAACAATTTTTCCCAAGCGGGGAAACACTTTAGCAATTTCCCAACGCTGCTGAAAATCCCCACTTTCTAGGGCTGAAAGTGCAAGTTCCAACAAATATTCTTGATTTTTCTCTTCTTTAGGATATTCTGAATTTTCTATCAGAGTCAACTGTTGCAAACTTTGAATTAGTAAAGACCAATTGGCTGCTTCATACGCCTCCTCTGCTTGTAACAAGAGTTGATGGATGTTCTTCACAATTGCCATACTTTCCAAACACACTTAACAAATTCATTCTAATCATTTGTATTGAGAATCACAAAACCCGATTTCTTATAGGAAATCGGGCGGATTGGAAACTCTATCAATATAAACGTGCTTTGTTTAAATTAATTGTTTTACCTGGCTTTTGAATTCCTGTTATGTAAAAAACGCATTAATTTTATACTTTTTTTGCAAAATATAACAAATTTGGTAACTAAGTATACGATTTTAATGATTTTTCAAGTTTAATTTATAGACTGTTACGCAATTACACAATCTGCAATTCAGTAGATATTTGAATACCCGATTTCTCACATGAAGTCGGGTACCTAGCCGCCCATCAGAATTCATGCGGTCAAGTACTAGATATTAAACTTTTCTCAAAAAAGTTTGCGATCGACCCTTCTTTTTAAGGCAATGCGCTCGCGATCTTTGACGTGGGTAAAAACTTTAAAATTTGTTCTCATCATTTAGAGATGAGTAGTTAATCGTTCTACTAGTCTCTAAGCCCTAACCCCTAATCTCTGAACTCTCTTTTCAAAAAGACAATGACAAAGTTTTCCAGAAGACAATTTATTTTGACTGCAAGTGCGACCACAGTTGGATCGATCTTGGCGCACGGTTGTTCCTCTAATAAAGTAACTTCAGATACCTCTGATGCTCCTAATAATGCGGTAAACACTGTTGCCAATGTAACTACAGCAGCCAATTTACCGAAAGTAGAAACAACCAAGGCAAAGCTGGGATTTATTCCTTTGACTGATGCAGCGCCTCTAATTATTGCCAAAGAGAAAGGCTTTTTTGCCAAATATGGCATGACAGATGTAGAAGTCATCAAGCAAAAATCATGGCCTGTAACCCGTGATAATTTAAAAATAGGCTCAGCTGGTGATGGTATTGATGGAGCACATATTCTCAGCCCAATGCCCTATTTGCTCACTATCAATGATAAAGTGCCAATGTATCTTTTGGCACGATTAAATATTAACGGTCAGGCTATTTCTGTTGCTAACAAATTAAAAGATTTCAAGGTTGGTTTGGAGAGTAAAGCCCTCAAACAAGCTGTTAGTCAAGCCAAATCAGAGCAAAAATCTATGAAGGTTGCGATGACCTTCCCCGGTGGAACGCACGATTTGTGGATGCGTTATTGGTTAGCCGCAGGTGGTCTTGAACCCAATCAGGATTTAGTACTCGAACCAGTACCACCACCACAAATGGTGGCAAACATGAAAGTTGGAACAGTCGATGCATTCTGTGTAGGAGAACCTTGGAACGCCCAATTGGTCAGCCAAAAATTAGGCTATACAGCACTTGTCACGGGTGAGTTGTGGAAAAACCATCCAGAAAAAGCTTTTGCCATGCGAAAAGACTGGGTTGACAAAAATCCCAATGCAGCACAAGCACTGTTAATGGCAATTATGGAAGCCCAGCAATGGTGCGATAAACCCGAAAATAAAGAAGAAATGTGCAAAATTTGCTCTGGGCGCAAGTATTTTAACGTCGCTGTAGCAGATATTTTAGAGCGGTCTAAAGGCAATATTGATTACGGTGATGGACGTAAAGTCAGCGATTCTCCACTGAGAATGAAGTTCTGGAAAGATAACGCCTCTTATCCATACAAGAGCCACGATCTATGGTTCCTTACAGAAAATATTCGCTGGGGCTATTTGCCAAAAGAGACCAAAATTAAGGAAATTGTAGACCAAGTGAATAAAGAAGATTTGTGGAAGAAAGCAGCAAAAGCTTTGGGCGTCCCTGACTCAGAAATCCCCACTAGCTCTTCTCGTGGAGTGGAAACTTTCTTTGATGGTGTCAAATTTGACCCAGAGAAGCCAGAAGAGTATTTGCAAAGTTTAAAGGTTAAGAGTTTATAGCTAATGGCTAATGGCTAATGGTGAGACCAGCCCTGTAGGCGGGTTTCCCGCCGTAGGGGACTGGCGAACCCGAAGGGCTAATGGCTAATGGCTAATGGCTAATGGCTAATGGTGAGACCAGTTCTGTGACAGGTTTCCGGCGCTCTGGTGAGTGGCGTCTTGCTCTTGCAGTCATAGCCTGCGACATTGCGAAGGTATGTGCTTAGCACTTAACATGTCGCGCCACCAACGAGAGGTCTCCATCTCCTTTGGAGATACCCCAAGAGCTAATGACTAATATAGCAATCCTAATTTGAGATCTAAACAAGGGGGACAAGCCAGACAAGCGAGACAAGATGTGTTTGTAAATCATTTAGGACTGCTATAGCAATTAGCAATTAGCAATTAGCAATTAGCTATTAGCTATTAGCCATTAGCATTAAAATAAATTTTGGAGATAAAAAATAATGACTGCAACCCTTGGGAATCGTACCCGGAAAAGAAAGGCTCAGAAAGAGCTCGCTCAATTGATATCTAAAAAAGTTGTTCCGCCAATCGTAGCGCTTGTACTTTTTTTGGCTGTTTGGCAATTACTGTGTTCTACCTTAAACTCGAATTTACCCGGTCCAATAGAAACTTTTTCAGAAACTTGGGACCCTTTTATTATTCAACCATTCTTTGATAATGGAGGAAATGATAAAGGATTGGGCTGGCAACTTCTTAATAGTTTGGGACGAGTTGGCTTGGGATTTTCTCTATCAGCTTTTTTCGGTATTTTTCTGGGTATGTTCATAGGATCTAACCAATTTTTTTATAATGCTGTCGATCCTCTTTTCCAAGTCCTGCGAACTGTTCCACCTTTAGCTTGGTTGCCTATTTCTCTAGCTGCTTTTCAGCAAGCCAATCCTTCTGCAATTTTTGTGATTTTTATCACCTCAATTTGGCCTATTCTTATCAATACTACAGTAGGAGTTCAGCAACTTCCTCAAGATTATAGGAATGTTGCGAGAGTCTTGAAATTAAGAGGGAGTAAGTATTTTTTCAAAATCTTGTTTCCCGCAACCGTTCCCTATATCTTTACTGGGTTGAGAATTGGTATTGGCTTGTCCTGGTTGGCAATTGTAGCAGCAGAAATGTTGGTTGGTGGTGTGGGTATTGGTTCATTTATTTGGGATGCATATAACACGACAACTGAAACTAATCTCAGCGAGATTATCTTGGCACTGATTTATGTTGGTTTAGTCGGTTTAATACTAGATAAATTGGTTGCTTTTGTTGCTAGAAAAGTTGTTCCAGAAGAACAAAAGAATTAGCAATAAATAGTTATCAAAACTACTAAATATGTACGAATGCGGCGGACTAGTAACCCTACTAACTACTAACATTTAACCAATGAATTTTGTAGAAATTGACCACGTTGAACGTGTATTCGATTTACCAAATGGTAACCAATATATTGCCCTGAAAAATATTGAACTGAAAATTCAGCAAGGCGAATTCATTTCCTTAATCGGACATTCCGGGTGTGGTAAATCAACTTTACTAAATATTATCGCCGGCTTAGATAGAGCTAGTATTGGCGGTGTGATATTGGAAGGCAAAGAAGTCCGAGAACCGGGTCCCGATCGCATGGTTGTGTTCCAAAATTACTCTCTGCTACCTTGGCTAACAGTGCGGGAAAACATTGCACTCGCAGTGGATGAAGTTTATCAAGACAAGCCTAAGGGCGATCGCAAAGCGATTGTCGAACATCATATCGATATGGTGGGGTTGCGCCATGCAGCACACAAACGTCCAAGCGAGTTGTCTGGTGGGATGAAACAAAGAGTCTCTATCGCTAGGGCTTTGGCTATTCGTCCTAAATTGTTACTGCTAGATGAACCTTTTGGCGCTTTGGATGCTCTCACACGGGGTAGTTTGCAAGAACAATTGATGAAAATTTGCAACGAACACAATTTAACCTGTGTGATGGTAACCCACGATGTGGATGAAGCGCTTTTGTTGAGCGATCGCATTGTCATGCTTACTAACGGTCCTGAAGCACATATCGGACAAATTCTGGAAGTACCCATTCCTCGTCCCCGCCAACGTCTTGAAGTCGTCAATCACCCCACATATTACAACCTCCGCAACGAAATCATTTACTTCCTCAACCAACAAAAACTGGCTAAGAAGCGCCAAGGAAAAGTTGAAGCACCTGCAATTGTTTCTTACAATGGTTTAGAAAAAACTAATTTGGAAATAGGTTTTCTTCCTTTAACCGATGCTGCACCCTTAATAGTTGCAAAGGAAAAAGGCTTCTTCCAAAAATACGGATTGGAAGAAGTTCATCTCAATCGCGAATTCAACTGGACAGAAATTGCTAGGGGTGTAGGTACTGGTAGGCTTGATGCGGCTCAAATGGTTGCTGGTATGCCACTTGGGCTGACTTTAGGTGCTGGTGGCAAAACTCCAGTTCCTGTAGTCACTGCTCTCACCCTCTCTCGCAATGGAAACTCAATTACTCTAAGTAAAGAATTTTACCAGCAAGGCGTGAAAACGCTAGCCGATTTAAAAACTGCATTCAACGCCAACCTAGACCGGGCTTACACTTTAGGAGTCGTGCATCCAGTATCAATGCAGAACCTAATCCTGCGTTATTGGCTGGCGGCTGATGGTATCGATCCAGACAAAGATGTTAGCTTAGCGATCGTACCACCATTAGAAATGGTTTCTAATCTAAAAAATGGAACAATTGATGGTTTCTGTGTTGGAGAACCCTGGAATGCTTGTGCTGTGAGCGAAGGTCTTGGCTATGTCATAGCCACCGATCTAGAAATCTGGTCGGGACATGCAGAAAAGGTTTTGGGAGTCAGGGAAGATTGGGCAAACAACCATCCACAAACACATATAGCGCTTGTCAAGGCTCTTCTAGAAGCATGCGATTATTGCGACGACTTCCGCAACCGCGAAGAAATATTGAAACTACTTTGTCGTTCTGAATATTTGGGTACAGATCCTGCATATACCCGTCTTGGTTTCATCGATCCTTACATTCGTGGTGATGGTCAACAACCCCAACAACTTACAACTTACAACCAATTCAAGTTTAATAAAAGCAATTATCCCGAACGCAGCGAGATGCTATGGATTATGACCCAGTTAGCGCGTTGGAACTTAATTCCATTTCCTAAAAATTGGGTGCAGATTGTTGAAAGAGTTTGTCGTACAGATGTATTTGGTATAGCAGCACGCGAACTTGGTTTCCTCGATATCGGTCGAGATACTCCACTCGAGCTATTTGACGGTAGGGTTTTCAACTCTTCAGAACCAATAGAGTATCTTGACAGTCTCGACATCAAACGACAACTGCGTATTGAAGAAGTGTTTATTTAGCTAATAGCTAATGGCTAATAGCTAATAGTTAGTTGTCAGTCTTGCATTAGCAATCAGTCATCAGCCACTAACCATCAGCCACGATCCATCAGCCATTAGCCATTAGCCATTAGCCATTAGCCATTAGCCATTAGCCATTAGCCATTAGCAATTAGCCCTTCGGGTTCGCCAGTTCCCTACGGCGGGAAACCCGCCTACAGGGCTGGTCTCACCATTAGCCATTAGCCATTAGCAATTAGCCATTAGCCATTAGCCATATGCAATCTCTAAACAGAATTCAAACTGAAAGTCATACACTCAAAACACAAAAACCAGAACCTTTTCTGGTTATTGAGGGTGTCACTAAAATTTACCCCACCGCCAATGGTCCTTACACTGTATTAGATGGAATTGACTTCACTGTCAATGAAGGGGAATTTATCTGTATTATCGGTCATTCTGGTTGTGGTAAATCAACACTGCTGAATATGATTTCTGGTTTTAATCAACCTACTGATGGAGTCGTGTTACTACAAAATCAGCCCATTACAGAACCAGGACCGGATCGGATGATGGTTTTCCAAAATTACTGTCTTCTACCTTGGTTGAATGTTTTTGATAACGTCTATCTAGCGGTTGATTCAGTTTATCCTAAAAAAACTGATGCAGAAAAAAGAGCAATTGTCAAAGAACATTTGGCAATGGTGGGACTTTCAGAAGCTGCACAAAAGAAACCCGGTCAAATCTCAGGCGGAATGAAACAAAGGGTGGCGATCGCTCGTGCTCTCTCGATCCGTCCTAAAGTTTTGATTTTGGATGAACCTTTTGGTGCATTGGATGCTATTACCAGGGAAGAACTGCAAGAAGAACTGCTGAAAATTTGGCGCGACCATCGGGTCACTATTTTGATGATTACTCATGACATTGATGAAGCTTTATTTATGGCAGATCGTCTGGTAATGATGACAAACGGTCCATCAGCGAGAATTGGTGAAATTTTAGATATTCCCTTTGCTCGACCCCGAAATCGTACCCGAATCATGGAAAATCCTAAATTCTACGAACTGAGAAACTACGCTCTGGACTTTTTGTATAACAAATTTGCTCGCGATAATGCAGCCGAATGAACAGTACATTTTAGATTTCGCATTGGAAAATAATTTGTAATAGAAAAAACTTATCAGTTCTATAGCATTCCTAAATTATTGGTGGATAAAGGAACCCGGTATTTTGCAACTACCGGGTTTCTCACGATGACTTTAATAGGGATGCATAATTTTTGTTCCTTACTGCTTTAATTATGCAAATATTGCATGATGTAAATATTGCATCATGCTGATACACTTTGTTCATCTATTTTCTAATTCCGTAACAAAATATACGATTTGTATGATTGGACGCGCTTAAATTAGGGGGTATAAATGGTTAACGAAAGAAATAGTTGAAGTCAATAAGGAAATTTATAAGGTGCGTATAATGACAAATTTGTCATGATTTAATGACCGCTCGTAAAGTAGTACAATCTGCAAAATTTTTGAAGAAAAAAGCAATTGATAATTCAGAGCAGATATTTATTGTAGGCATTTTCCCAAACTGAAATTGTATCTCATTTGAAGAGAACTGCGATAAGCCGGATGAGGCTTGCGCTTTGCGAACACACAAAAAGTCAGCCAAAACCAACAAACCATAATCTAAAGTGAGACTATGACTGACAAAGTATCTACCTCCACAGCCAGCTTAAATAAGTTTGAAAAATTCAAAGCTGAAAAAGACGGACTTGCTGTTAAGGCAGAAATAGAGAAATTTGCATCTCTAGGTTGGGAAGCAATGGATGAAACCGACCGCGACCACAGACTTAAGTGGATGGGCGTATTTTTTCGCCCTGTCACTCCTGGGAAGTTTATGATGCGGTTGCGAATGCCTAACGGTATTATCACCACCGACCAAATGCGTGTCTTAGCGGAAGTCATACAGCGTTACGGCGACGACGGTAGCGCAGATATTACAACCAGACAGAATATTCAACTGCGGGGTATTCGTATTGAAGACCTTCCAGACATATTCGAGAAATTCCATGCAGTCGGCTTAACCAGCATACAGTCAGGGATGGACAACGTTCGCAATATCACTGGCGATCCCGTTGCAGGGCTAGATGCAGAGGAATTGTTCGATACACGAGAGTTGGTGCAACAAATTCAAGATATGGTCACCAACAAGGGCGAAGGAAACCCTGAATTTACCAACCTTCCACGCAAGTTTAATATTGCCATTACGGGTGGACGTGATAACTCAGTTCACGCTGAAATCAACGATTTGGCTTTTGTCCCCGCTTTCTGGGAAGAGAAGGGAAGTGGGGATAAGGGAGAAGGAGAGCAACAGACCGCTCAGTCTCCAACTTCCGGTTCCCAATCCCGACAATTTGGCTTTAACATCCTCGTTGGCGGCTTTTTCTCTGCCAAACGTTGTGAAGCAGCAATTCCGCTAAATGCTTGGGTTCCGCCTGAGGATGTTGTCGCTGTTTGTAGAGCCGTTTTGGAAGTTTTTCGTGATAATGGCTCGCGTGCAAATCGTCTGAAATCCCGCTTGATGTGGTTAATTGATGAGTGGGGTATAGAAAAATTCCGTAATGAAGTTGAAAGTAAGTTAGGCAAACCATTGCTTGGTGCAGCAGCAAAAGATGAAATTGACTGGGAAAAACGCGACCACATTGGAGTCTACAAGCAGAAACAACCGGGATTAAATTATGTAGGCTTGCACGTTCCTGTGGGTCGATTATATGCCGAAGATCTGTTTGAAATGGCCCGTTTGGCAGAAGTTTATGGCAGTGGGGAAATTCGCCTGACTGTGGAAGAGAACTTCATTATCCCAGACGTTTCTGATTCGCGGTTGGAAACTCTACTAACGGAGCCCCTTCTAGAGAAGTTTAGTGTTAACCCAGCTCCTCTAACAAGAGCATTGGTCTCTTGCACCGGCGCACAGTTTTGTAACTTTGCTCTCATCGAAACTAAAAATCGTGCATTAGCCATGATTAAAGAACTCGAAAAGGAGTTAGAAGTGACTCATCCGGTGCGAATTCATTGGACAGGTTGTCCTAACTCCTGCGGACAGCCTCAAGTGGCAGATATTGGTTTGATGGGAACCAAAGCTCGTAAAAATGGTAAAGCAGTGGAAGGTGTTGACATATATATGGGTGGCAAAGTTGGCAAAGATGCTCACCTGGGCTCGTGTGTAGCCAAAGGAATTCCCTGCGAAGACTTGTTACCAGTTTTACGCGAACTCATTATCGAACACTTTGACGCACGCTTGCGAGAAGCAGTAACGGTCTAATAGTTAGCGGTTATTTACAACCAACCACTAACAACCAACCACTAACAACAATTTTTTTATCATGCTAAAAGGATTATTTTCGTTTCAAGGTCGCTACCGCATTCTGCATCAAACTTGGTTTGCGTTCTTTCTAACTTTTGTTTGCTGGTTTAACTTTGCTCCCTTTGCTACAACTATTGGGAAGGAACTTCATCTTGCACCAGAGCAAATTAAAACGTTGGGTATTTGCAACCTTGCTCTGACGATTCCAGCACGCATTATTATTGGTATGCTTCTGGATCGTTTTGGTCCTAAAATTACCTACACATTGCTGCTAATGTTTGCGGCTGTTCCTTGTCTTGCAACAGCACTGTCACAGAATTTTCACCATCTCGTTATCAGCCGCCTGCTGATGGGTATTGTCGGTGCGGGCTTTGTGGTTGGTATTCGGATGGTATCGGAATGGTTCCCTCCTAAAGAGATTGGAATTGCTCAAGGTATTTATGGTGGTTGGGGTAACTTTGGGGCTTTTGGAGCGGAGTTTAGCTTACCTCTGATTGCTGTTGCTGCTAGCTTTATGACTGGTGGAGCTTCTAACTGGCGGTTTGCGATCGCCCTAACAGGTATCGTCGCTGCTATTTATGGCGCAATCTACTACAACAGCGTCCAAGATACGCCTCCCGGTAAAGTCTATAAGACTCCTAAGAAAAATGGTGCTCTAGAAGTAACTAGTGTTAAAAGCTTCTGGGCGATGATTCTCTCGAATTTTGGTTTAATTTTTGCCCTAGGTTTACTTGCTTGGCGTTTGACACAAAAAAATATTCACTTTTTCAATCCAAGCCAAATGTACTTAATTTGGGTACTGTTAGGTGGCTTGTTTGCGTACCAAACATACAAAGCTTGGCAAGTGAATAAAGAACTGCTTGCTGGTAAGAAAACTTACGCTCCTTCAGAAAGGTATCATTTTGGTCAAGTCGCTTTACTGGAATTTACTTACGTCACTAACTTTGGTTCGGAACTTGCTGCTGTCTCCATGCTCCCTGCATTTTTTGAGAAAACCTTTGGTTTAGAGCATGTGATTGCTGGAATGATAGCTGCTAGCTATCCCTTCTTAAACCTAATTTCTCGTCCTAGTGGAGGATTAATTTCTGATAAGTTAGGCTCTCGCAAATGGACGATGACTGTTATCAGTGTTGGGATTGCTATAGGATATTTGATGGCGCACTCTATCAACAGCAGTTGGCCTTTACCACTTGCGATCGCAGCTACTATGTTTGCTGCATATTTTGCCCAAGCTGGCTGCGGTGCAACTTACGGTATTGTACCTTTGATTAAAAAAGAAGCCACGGGACAAATTGCAGGCAATGTAGGAGCATACGGTAATTTTGGTGGCGTAGTTTATCTCACAATTTACAGCTTGACCAACCCAACAACACTATTTGCCACAATGGGTATAGCAGCTATGATTTGTGCTTGTCTGTGTGCTTTCTTCTTAAAAGAACCAAAAGGCTCTTTTGCTGGTGCTTATGAAGGAGAATCTCCAGCACAAGAAACTCAAAATATTGCCCGTAATTCCGGAATTTTAGCAGAAGAATAAAATCCCTTCACGAACAAGGGTTCTCGTACCTTAACGTGAGTTTGACGAAGTCAAAGCAGACTTCATCCCAAACCCCCATCGTAAAGTTGCTCTCTCCCTTTTGTAGAAGAGGGGAGGGAGTAAGGGTAAAGTTTATCGAACTCACGTTACCTTATCAGTCGATCGATAAATAGGTATAAAGAAATACAATTATTTCTCTACAATTCTTCGGCAATCATAAATTTTTATCATGACTGAATTTACCAAAACTCTTTGTCCTTATTGTGGTGTTGGCTGTGGATTGGAAGTATCACCCCCAGCACAACTTGGGAAAGCAACTCACAGAGATAGTCAGGGAAATCCTACTTGGCGAGTGCGAGGAGATAAAGCACACCCATCAAGCCAGGGAATGGTTTGTGTCAAAGGTGCCACTATAGCAGAATCTTTGGATAAGAATAGACTCCACTATCCCATGGTACGAGACTCTTTAGATCAAAAGTTTCGTCGTGCTACTTGGGATGAAGCTTTTGATATCATCGTTAAACGCATTCAAACAGTACGCTACACTCAAGGACCGGAAGCTATTTGCATGTATGGTTCCGGTCAGTTTCAAACTGAGGACTACTACATCGCCCAGAAACTTTTGAAAGGATGTTTGGGAAGCAATAATTTTGATGCTAACTCTCGCTTGTGTATGTCGAGTGCAGTAGCTGGCTACATTCAAAGCTTTGGTTCGGATGGTCCTCCCTGTTGTTATGAAGATTTAGAATTAACTGACTGTGCGTTTTTAATTGGCACCAACACAGCTGAATGCCACCCCATTATTTTCAATAGACTGGAGAAGTACCGTAAAAAGAATCGCAAAGTCAAAATGATTGTGGTCGATCCGCGCCGTACACCAACCGCAGAAGCTGCAGACTTACATTTAGCGATTCGCCCCGGAACAGATATTGACTTGTTAAACGGGATTGCTCATTTGTTGATGCGTTGGGGCTATATCGATCCTGGATTTATTGAGGATTGTACCAGTAACTTTCCTTTATATGCAGAAGTGATTCGCCATTATTCCCCAGAAATCGTTGCTCATCAATGCGGGATTAGTGTTGAAGATTTAGAAACAGCAGCGCGTTACTGGGGTGACTCTCAGCGAGTTCTGTCTTTGTGGTCAATGGGTGTAAACCAATCCTCTGAAGGAACGGCTAAGGTTAGAACAATTATTAACCTCCACTTGATGACCGGGCAAATTGGTAAGCCTGGAGCGGGACCATTTTCTCTGACAGGTCAACCCAATGCAATGGGGGGGCGCGAGGCGGGAGGTTTAGCGCACTTATTACCTGGTTACCGATTGGTGAAAAATCCCCAGCACCGAGCAGAAGTCGAGGAACTGTGGGGACTCCCATCAGGACGAATTTCTCCCACACCTGGTTTAACGGCTTGGGATATGATAACCGGACTGGAAAATGGTGTTGTAGGGCTTTTGTGGATTGCTGCTACCAATCCTGCTGTGAGTATGCCAGATTTAGAGCGTACTAAAGCGGCGTTGTTGCGATCGCCTTTTACTGTTTACCAGGACGCTTATTATCCAACAGAAACAGCAGCTTATGCTCATGTCTTGTTACCAGCTGCTCAGTGGAGCGAGAAAACTGGTGTCATGACCAATTCCGAAAGAAGAGTCACTTTATGTCCGGCATTTCGTCAGCCACCGGGAGAAGCCAAAGCAGATTGGGAAATTTTTGCCGAAGTTGGACGCAGGCTGGGCTATGTGAAAGAGTTTGCTTTTGCTAACTCAAGTGAAGTTTACTCTGAGTTTGTCAAATTGACTCGCAATCGCCCTTGTGATATGACAGCTATCAGTCACGAACGGCTTCGAGCACAGGGTCCACTTCAATGGCCATGTACCAGTACTAACCCTACTCCCTCTAAAAGGCTCTACACCGATTTACGTTTTCCTACCCCAGATGGACGTGCCCGATTTGCAGCATACCACTCGCGAGGATTGGCTGAACCCCCAGATCCCAATTATCCTTTCGTGCTGACAACTGGAAGGCTTTACGGACACTGGCATACCCAAACGCGTACAGGTCGGATTGAAAAAACCCGTCAAATGCATCCCGAACCGTTCATTGAAATCCATCCCCGTGATGCAGCAACTCTCAACGTGGACGATAATCAATGTGTGGAAGTGCGATCGCGTCGTGGCAAAGCGAAGTTTCCAGTCAAAGTCACTCGTGCGATCGCACCCGGTACAGTGTTTGTTCCCATGCACTGGGGGGCTTTGTGGGCAGATAATGCTGAAGCCAATGCTCTAACTCACCCAGAATCCTGTCCCGACTCCTTACAACCAGAATTAAAAGCTTGTGCAGTACAGATTGTTCCTGTAACTGTCGATCTAACAGTCGCTAATTATCAACTGCAGCCATCGCGTCAATCTGCAAACTTCTAATGGCACCTCAAGCAAAGTTTTACCCGTTGCCTCTCAACTGTGCCACAAAAGTATCCAACCTTGAGGAACTCACGACTTCCGCCAATACATTCCCCATTCGCCGTACCTGATAAACACCCTCTCTGAGTTCTTGAAAGTCAACAATTAAGCCGGCTTTCTTCGCCCGTGACAATTTTTTCACCTCAATTGGCATCAACCCTCTCACCCGCTTCTTCTCCACGGGTGTCAGAGCCATCCATGCCTCTTGCTTGTAATCCTTAAGAACAGCCACAGCAACTCTTATTTGCTCCCAAGTGTTAGCATTCTGCAACGTCTCAATCAACAACTCAACGGGAGACTGGGTGCAGCGATCTGGTTGGAGTTCAACAATAGCATCACAATCCTTCGTAAAATTATCTTTTTCCAGTTCTGGCTCGAAAGTCCATTCACCCACCGTGTTTTCCTTAGACACCTCAGTGTTAGCATTCGTGTTAAAGTCCTCAACCCAAACTTCTTCACCAGATGGCTTAGAATTTTCCACCAACACTAGCCGCCCTTCCATGTACGCCTGCCGCAATGCTATAGCCTCAGCCACAACGCGCTGTGCCGTTAACCCTTCCTCATCTATCATCTTTTGCAAGGTAGTGCCAGTTCGCTCGTCACTCTCATGAATCGGTGGGATTTGGCAGTAACGCCGTCCATTCTTCGTCCGCCGCCAAATACTGGGTAATTCCTGTTTTGATTCCTTGGGTGGTTGCTGCTGGGCAATGAGGTCTCGAACTGTTTGTTGGGTAATTTCTGGTGAAGAGAGCAGCTGGTTAATAACGCTTTGGTACTTTTTGGGATTATTTGCCAAGCGGAAGAGAGTTGCTGGCTCGATTTGCGCTAAATCTTGACTTGAGAAGTGCTTAAATACTTCAGCCACTTTTAAGTATGGACGGTCTTCATTTTTCCAACCGTATTGCAAAAGCCGCTTTTTATACTCTCTTTTGGATAAATGCTCTTTTTGTTGGGCAAGCATCATGGCGTGAGTCAGGATGTTTTGGGTTGCCTGAGCGAGTGTATCAAAGGAATCACCAGGGGTTTCTGGTGCTATGGCATTGGCTTGGGCGAAGATGTATTGATTGAATTCTCGTTGAGCAAGAATTTGTTCGTTTGGTGTAAAAGCCTGAAGTTGTGGCATCATAGGGTTTGATTTAGTTTTTCTAGAGGGCGAGCGCATTTTGACTGGTGTCAGAGCGATCGCCTTTGTTTTTTGGCAGATTTTTTAGTCTTTTTAATCTCATCCGCACTATGAATATTCTACATTAAACGTAGTATATTCTATTTCTAATTATTATAAAACAACTTCTTATGATAATATTGAGAGGTAGATAAATCTACGCCTAAGAACTTTTAAACTGGGGATGTAGTGTATGTCCGCAAATAAAGTGATTCGTTGGAAATTAAATGAGGTGATGGCGCGAAAGCGTGTCAGGAACAAAGATTTAGCTGAAGCGTTAGGTATCACTGAAAATTCTGTTTACAGATTGCGTAAGGTTGATGAAATGCCAAGATTGGCTCCTGAAAGGCTGAATGGAATTTGTAGAGTATTAAACTGCCAGCCCGGAGAACTGTTGGAGTATGTACCCGATAATGGCAATGATAAAGTTGTTTCCATTGTGGAAGTGGCATGAATGCAATTACACTAAACACAGTAAATCCCCTCGCATTGCCATCACTTGCCTTGGAAGACAGAGTTTCGCAGTATTTATGACTAAAAGATTTTGATATGTCTGAAAATGGCAAAATTATATAAATATAGAGGTCCCGAGAATATCAGACTTTCTGTTGCTGGTTATCCTGTTGGAACCAGGATTAAATCAGTAGATGATTTAAAACGTTGGATAAATCAAACTCAGCAGAAGCCGAACATTGGAGGAGCGATCGCAGCCACTTTCATGGTTGACTCTGAAGGCTACATTTGTGTTGCAGACCGCCACTCCGAGCATGTAGCTTGTGCAGGCGGCAAATCTGTACTATCAGCTGGAGAGATATTTTTTGCCTACAACAAGCAGAATTTTGAAGTACTTGAAATTACAAACCAATCTACTGGATATTGTCCGGAGCCAGAATCATGGTCTCAAGTTGAAAAAGCACTGGAACAAATTCCAATTCCTCATCCTGGTCATTTTAGTACTGAGTTCATTTTTCGCCGCTGTCCTGTATGTCGTCAGGTAAATATAGTCAAAAATAATCTATTCTTGTGTGCTGTCTGCAATACAAATCTTCCAAAAATCTGGAATTTGAGTCCTGAATAGGATAGATATTATTAAGGCGGAGTCGGCATAATTATGCGTAAGTTTGTAGCAGCTATAAAATCCGGTGATGTCACTAAATTACGTCAACTCATAGCCAGTGATAGAACTAGCATCAAAGAAGCAAGCGGAACAATACTTTTAAGTGAAGCTGTCCGCGAGAATAATATAAAAATTGTTCGCTTATTAATTGAGTTAGGGGCTGAAGTCAATGATGAAGATCGGGTAATTTATGATTGTGAGACGCCTTTAGCCGTAGCAGCTTCTCAAGGAAATTTGGAGATACTTAAATTACTTCTTAATGCAGGTGCAGTTGTAAATATTCCCTTAAAAGACCCTGAATCTTGGACGCCACTCATGTGCGCTGTTAGCAGTCGAAATTTTGACGCTGTCAAACTCCTGGTAGAAGCGGGTGCAGATGTGAATGAAATCAGAGATGGTGGAAACTTCTCTTTGGCAATAGCCGCGTACTTTGGAGATCGAGAAATTTTTGATTATTTAGCTCCTTTAACAAATCCAGAATTACGACAGCAGATCGAAAAATAGTTTTGTAAGTTTGCTCAGATCCCCCAACCTCCTTGGGGATGCTGCTGGCGAATCATAAGTCTGACCCCTCACCTCAATCCGGTTGCTCTGTCTGGGAATGCCTTTGAGAAGTCGGGTATCTTGGAACCTCTGAAAATCAATGTGTGTAGGGGCAAATTTCACGTGCGAGGGCAGTGTTGCCATCAATGATTTCTATGAGTAACATTACTTATTGGTTATTATTCTTGCGATCGCGATGACAAAACGCAACGTAAAATCTTATAGTAATCCTAAATTTTTCATAAAAATTTTCCTGAGTGTGGAGTAGGCAATACTGTCCATACAAGGTCCGCTGGCAACCCCCACCCTACGTAGAAATAGGTGCTGCACATGAAGAGAGCGATTAAACGAATCAAAGAAGCCTTAAGAGATGAGAGCTTTATGCACTTCATTGAAGATATAGAAGTGCTAGTTTCCAAAGTTCTATCTCTTTTGATGGTGTTAGTTATTCTGGTAGCAATTGGAGACCTGGTAGTCTTTCTTGTCAAAGAACTATTTGATACTCCTTACGGAAAGTTTAATACTACATTATTTAAAATATTTGGTTTATTTTTAAATATTTTAATTGCTTTAGAAATCTTAGAAAATATCACTGCTTATCTTCGGAAGCACGTTTTTCAGGTTGAATTAGTTATTGTAACTTCTTTAATTGCTGTTTCTCGTAAGATTATCATTCTCGATTTAGAAAAAGTTACGGGTATCGATATTATAGGTTTGGGAATTGCCGTTCTAGCTTTATCTATCAGTTATTTGATAATTCGTTCTAGCAACAAGCAGAAAAATTAAAACCACAGAATTTGAGCGGACAGGATGCCCACTCTATAAGAGATTGAGCAATTGCTCAAGTTGCAACTTAAATGGACTTTAGCATAGTATTGTCAAATAACATAACACAGGGGAAACTGACAATGGCAGCCAAAAAACTTCTGATGCTAGTGGGAGACTATGTAGAAGACTACGAGGTAATGGTTCCCTTCCAAGCGTTGCAAATGGTGGGACATACGGTTCATGCGGTTTGCCCTGACAAAAAAGCTGGTGAGACAGTCAGGACAGCTGTCCACGATTTTGAAGGGGACCAGACATACAGTGAAAAGCCCGGTCATAACTTTACCTTAAATGCCACTTTTGCAGAAGTAGACCCCAACAGTTATGATGCCCTACTCGTTCCTGGAGGGCGAGCACCAGAGTATATTCGCCTGAATTCCAGAGCGATCGCCATCACCCGTCACTTTGCTGAAGCAAATAAGCCGATTGCTGCCATCTGTCACGGTCTGCAGTTATTGGCTGCTGCTGATGTTCTACAAGGTAAGAGTTGTACTGCTTACCCAGCTTGTAGCCCGGATGTACGTCTTGCTGGTGGGACTTATGTAAATGTTCCAGTTGATGAAGTGGTTGTTGATGGTAATTTAGTCACAGCGCCAGCTTGGCCGGCTCATCCTCGTTGGTTAGCCGCATTTCTCAAGGTTTTGGGCACTAAAGTAGAGCATCTAGAACTGGTATCTGTCGATTAGGGTTTCCACTTTATATTCACAATCGATCTGGCCCTATTATGAAGCTTGCACAATATGGCAAGTATCTTTGTATGAAGTAAGCCAAATTCTATTTAGAAATTTTGCTATCGGGTGGTTATGGTTTCGTATTACTGCCAAATTATTTTAGATAATAGATTAAACTACCCTGTAACTCGATGACAGGAAAAAACGCAAGACAGAAAGCAATTCTGCGGCAAGTGACTGGCAAAGGAGCTGCTTTTGTGTCAGAAGTTCAACACGCGCTACTTCCTACCCAAGAAGTAGTCATTGGACGAGACCCAAGTTGCCAGCTTGTTCTAGACGCCATGATGTATCGCATGGTATCTCGTCGCCATGCAGTTGTTCGTCCTCTCCCTTCATCGCCAGACGCAGAATCTAGCTGGGTAATCTGTGATTTAAATAGTGCTAATGGGACTTATCTCAACGGACAACGGTTACAAGGTTGCCAGCAATTGATGTCAGGAGACCGCATCACTCTGGGTCCAGATGGTCCAGAATTCTTTTTTGAGTACGAGCTTAACTACCAAACTACAGTCGTTTTTCAAACAAGTGCAAGCCCGCTTCCTCCTGCCAATCAGCACCAATCACCGACAACTCATTACAATCCCGGTCCCCCACCGGGCCAAGATTATCTGAGTTTCACGCAACTGTTTCCCATTATTTCTACTGGTAAAGATCTCACTCGTAAAGCTTACCTCATACCGGGAATCATCACGGTGGTATTTGTGGTATTGATGTTTGCGACTGTAGGTCAGCCAAACAATATGAACCAAAAAGTTGTGGCAACTTACATAGCTTTTGTTGCCTACTACTTTATTTACCAGTTGTGTGGTAAGCAAAAGCCTTGGTGGGTGCTGATGATTTCAGCATTAACGACCGCACAAATTTTGGGGTATCCCTTGAAGAGTTTGGGAACTCCCGTATTAGATTTATTTATATTTGTATTTCGCAATATTTTACCCGGTAATCTGCCAACAGAACAAGAATCTGTCACCTTTACGGAATTGCTAGTACGAATGTTTTTTGGTGCTGGCTTGATGGAAGAATTGCTGAAAGCAATCCCTATTTTTGGAGCGTATTTTATCGGCAAATTTTTACCATCGCCATGGCGCGAACGTGTAGGTGTTTCGGAACCTCTTGATGGAATTTTACTGGGAACAGCTTCAGCCGTCGGTTTCACAATGACAGAAACCCTCAGGCAATACGTGCCTCAAATTACTCAAACCTTCCTAGAAGAATCAGGACAAGATGCAGGTCAACTCGTAGGGTTACAACTGCTGATTCCCCGAATCTTGGGTTCTGTCGCCGGACACATGGCTTATAGCGGTTATTTTGGATACTTTATTGGTTTGGCAGTTCTCAAACCCTCTAAAAGTTGGCAAATACTACTCGTTGGTTATTTGACCGCATCTGGATTGCACGCATTATGGAACGCAACGGGCGTGCTTAATGGCTTTTTATTAGTGGTTGTTGGGGTGCTGTCTTATGCATTCTTGATGGCAGCAATTCTTAAAGCTCGCGCACTTTCACCAACTCGATCGCAAAACTTTGCTACACGTTTTCTCGGAAAGTAATACTCTTCTGTTAATTTACCCATCGCCGATCGCTGTTTTTGAATTAAAAGGGGGTTTTATGTCTGCAGATAATAGGCAATTGCTGCGTTGAGAAAGAACAATCCTGTTTGTGTCGCCTGTAATATAGAGCAACTTGCCCCCTGTCAAAGAAAGCGCCGACCAAAGTACAATTGTACTTTTTAAGCTTCCTCCTGAATGCTCTTAAGTTGCTTGAGCGCGTGATAAGCGATCGCCATACTAACTTTAGCTTTTTCAATTTCTGAAATATTTGTCCATTCGCGGTTCCCAACCATATCAATTACAGAATTTTCGGTTTGAGTTTCGCCGCTTCTCATAGCAAATGCTAGGGGTCGTGCCATCACAAATAAGTCATCTGCATCCCATTGGGGTAATACACTTTGAACGCACTGTACGAGTTGTTCGCCGACGGATTGTTGGGAATTCAACATCTCGGTTGCTTTTTGAGCAATGCTCTTGAGCCAGTCTTGAGGTATGCGATTGGCAAAACTTGCTTGTAAATTTTGTTGAAGCTCGGACAGAAAAGCAGATTTTGTATTATGCTTGTAGTGTTCGGAATTAAATAACCCAGACCAGAGTGTGTCTAATGTGTTGTAGAAACTGCTTGAACGCATCGCGAGTTCTTCATTAAGCACATCCTCCATTTGGAACTGCTGCTCTATTTGCAAATAGTAGTCATCAGAGTGTTCTTCCGTGGGGTTCCAAGGATATGTAGCATCTTCGTCTTCTAGGAGTGTATGTAGGAGTTCTAATTCTACTTGAGAAGTTTTAAAAGTGTTAGAACCGTTGATATTGTTAACCATTTGTCGCCTTCCTTGTTGTTTTATTGTGGTAATGAGAGCTACAGCTGCCTCAGTCTGTTTTCCGCAAAAAAATTAGATTTACCGAAAAAATGAATTTTTTTCTAGCAACAGATGCAGCCTGAGAATGCGTACTTCAAGTTTTCAAGTATTGTCGATTGTAAATTCCCAGGGTTGACTTTTTGTACTTCCAAACTTTAACTGCATTCCAGATTGTAAAGGGACTTCCTGACGGTGGATTTGTTGCCAACTGTTACCGCGTAAAATCCAAGTTGTACCGTAAGTGGATAAATCTTGCAGATAGTAATTTCGCACTGGGGTAGCACCTGTAAAAGTATTGCGACACAAAATTTCGGCATGCCGTTTGGAAACCGAAGGTTCTGGTATGACAATATCATTTTCTGTAGTACGACCGATACGAGTGACTCCCGGTCGCAGCGACCAAGTTTTTCCTCCGGAAGAAAGCGATCGCAACGAAGCATTGGGAAGCATGGAAGCTATACCGGGGATAGAAGTTTCTGGGAGTTCTGTAATACTTTCGTCAAAACTTCTGATTAATTCGCCATTGTAGTCTGGATGCAAGTAAAGGACTGGCAAAGTCCAAGCGGGTTGATTGAATTTGTAAATGGTCAGTAGTTGTTGTCTTGCTTCTGCGACTGCTTCATCAATGGGTTTTCGCGATCGCAGTGCGTGGGCAAAGGCTTGAATAAAAGTGTGGCTTTCGCGATCTGCTATTTCATCGCGCATTGCCAATACAGCAGGTACCCCTTGACGTATCAGGACTTCTGACAAACTGCTGTAAGGAATGGCTTGGTGATTGCTTTGGGCGGGTTGCGCTCCCCAGCAGGAATTAAATACTGCTAATTTTACACCTGTACGGTTGAGAACCTGTGCCAACTCCATACCATTAAGAGTTAAATCTGGTTGTCGTTGTAAAAATAGCAAGCCCCCATCCGGTCCGGGTAAACCGTGTCCTGCATAAAACAAGATGTTGTACGCTTTTGTTTCTAGTTGTTGAATCAACTCTTGTGGAGTGGGTTGCAGGAGTGTTGTCACCATACAAGGCGCGTAGCCGCTGTAATGACTCCCTATAAGAGAACCGTTAGAAAGCGTTTGTTCTAGAATAGCTGCTTCTTTTTCCAATTCCAGCTTTTCATCTTGACCTAATACCAAAAGTATGTTTAGAGCTTGATCGGCGCGTAAATATGGTAGGGATTCAACTTGACTGGTGGTGCGACTGAAGAGTATCTGTTGCGAAAGTGAAATTGCTGATTGACCTGCTTCGCGCTGCATAATTTCCCAAGGCAAGGCAATCAAATCCGGGTCGCGAATTTCTAACCGGACGTGCAACCGCATATGTTGACCTGCTGCCAAACCACGGCTGTGTTCAAAGCTATTGAGAATAGCTCCATCAAACACCCAACTCCACAAGCTAATGCCCAAGAATTGCATCAAACGACTGCTGTAACTGGTGCTTTGACCGGTAGATGGTGTCATTCCATCTAGGGGAAGTGGAGTTTTTGGTGGAGGTGTTGTTCCTGGGGAAATATCCAAGCGACTATGACCGGAAAACATCGCCTGCCACTCTTGCCACGCTTGGGAGAGAAGAGGAGGCCACAGACAGTCACGCAAAACATAGCCACTGGGGTTGGGAGCATTCACCACCCAAATGGCAAAACTGTCGGTGCCGGTACTAAGGCGGGCGATCGCCAGGTTTAAAGATGGCATGGATTCGTTTATCTTCGTTAATCTAAACAGGTCAAGTCCAATAATTTCAAATAACCATTTGAAATGGCAACTTTCTTTGCCTTTCAAGTTTTTTATCTAAAGTTATTACCCTTATTTTTCAGGCTTCTACCAGTTTATCGATTTTTTGACTCAGCGCTACTGTTCTGATGAATTCTTAGTACCTTTAGTTGGTTTTGGTTGAGTGGAAGCCGTAGGTACTGGAGGTTCCGTTTCACCCGATAAATCTCCTGAACTAGAGGTATTTGGTTGGCGTGAGTGAGACTGACATTGTTTCCTTTGAGTCTGTGTAGCTGGATTAAGGGTTAAGTTTTTGCGTTGGGAAGGAGCAATTTTGACTATTTGCCCTTTGAAAAGTTGGCTTTTAGGACGTGGGGAGGGGGAATTCGACACTAAATCGCCATCTCCTGGTGTGGATAAAGAAGTCGGCTGATTTTGTATTCCGCCTACAGAACAAACTTTAAAATAAACCCAAGACAAATCTCGATCTGTGGGATTGTTAGCTGTTGCTGATGCCGGTGGAATTTCTAGCAAAATACTGCGTGCTGGGACATCAATATTACTTTCTGGCGATGGATGTGTCTTAAAAGATTCTTGACGATCGGTCACAATAATTCTTCCATCCTCACCAATGGGGCTGTTGGAATTATCAGGGGATGATGGAACGCCACCAAGATTGGGGATGTTAACTTTTCCCGCTAGAAGCGAAAACCAATCTTGCTGCCATGCCAGTAATCCCAATAAAGCAGCTACTGACAGTAGGATTGGAAGAACTACCAGATGTGGTGAAATATTGAATGTTGGATGCTGCTCGGCAGTAACGACTTCAGTTTTTTGATTGCGAGCGTGCTCTTGTGGCAATACAGTTGGGCGACTGTTGACTGCTATGGTGGAAAGATCTACGCTCGGCGGTTTGATGACTGATTGCGGCTCTGAGTATTGAACTTGACAGTGGACTAGAGCGATCGTGACATTATCATGTCCGTTTTGATTGTTAGCAATTTCCACCAACTTATCCGTAGCACTGGCTATATCCAAATTCTTATCTAAAATTGGTAAAATTTCTGTTTCCCAGTACTGTTCTACACGGTCAAAATCACTCAACCCGTCCGAACATAATAAGAAAACGCTATCTTCGTCAACGATAAACCGTTGGGAAGTTGGGTGTAACGAACTGCTAGCACTCATGCCTAAAGCTTGTACCAATGAGCCTGATGCTCCCTGTTGCACGGCATCTCGGTATGTAGCGTAGCCCAGGCGCACTTCTCGCGAAGCCACATCATCGTCTAGCGTTACCTGATAACAACCTGCTCGCGTAATCCAATAAGCGCGGCTGTCACCAACGTGAGCGATGTACATTTCGTGAGCAACAGGCAATGCCATCACTAGGGTTGTACCCATGCGCTGACGCCCCTGTCGGTGTTCGCTGTCGTTACGTTGGCTAATTTTGTCGTTGGCAACTGCAGCTGCTCGTTCTAAATCTTCTAGCAGGTTTGCAGGGCTGATATGGTCGGGAGGAATGGTTACCAGATCGTGCATCTGCTGGTAGATGGTCTCGATTGCCAAATTGGATGCTACACTTCCTCCCTCGTGTCCGCCAATTCCATCGCAAACGATCGCTATTGCTGTTTGGTGTGGTGGTTTGCTGACCACAGTTCCACTAGGTGGGTAGCAGGAATCTTCATTGCGCGGGCGATTGGGGCCAATGTCGCTTTTCGTAGAAATTTTGATTGTGGGTTTTTGCCACTTGCCTACTTCTGCTAGCCCTTTGTCCAAAACGGCTATGAGTTGCTCTGCCGATCTCATCTCTTGGCTGATTAAAGAACGGCATATTTCCTTGACAAATTCCGCGATTGCTGGTCTTACCTTGTGGCATAATTGCTGCTGCCAAAATTCCCCCAATTCTGCCAAATTGGGGGTTTGTTTGTCATAACGCAGTTCTAGCAGGCGTACCAACGGACCTTCTGCCCTCAGGACTTCTGGGGTCAGTAAACTTGAAGCTACCCCCTCACCTGCTAAGGGCTGCCATAAATGAGCTATTTGCCACAACCAATTCAGTTGGCGCATTGATGTTGCTGTTTGCCAAGCCGTCGTTAGCTCGCTTTCTAATTGCACATCTAACTCCGCTGTCTCTTTGATACACAGCGGTGGCTTTTCTAGCAGTAAGATTTCTCTGGATGTCGTTCCTTCTAGTTGTAATACTCCATACACTTGCGGTACATACAATCGGTAGGGAAATAACCTTAAGTACGGTCTAACCGCTGGTACGCTTTCTACATCTGGTGTTTGAGGCGGTAAACCAGGTTTTGTGTCTAAAAGAACAGATTTGCTGATGACTAAATAGCGATCGGCTAATAACTCTTTTGGTTGAGCCACGCTTATACCATCTGCTACTGCCCAAAGATACCGCTTGGGCAGTAGCGTACAGCATTTTTGGCAGAACTTTGATGTCAGGGAGTTTGGAGTCTGACAGGATTCATTGGGGCAGAGCATTGCCGCGTCATTTTCCATAGTCTTCGCACCGATCGGCTCTATTGGCATTTTCTCAACAGCATATACTTAGCGGTACTTTTTACCACTCTTGATATATCCAATTTTGGATCGCGATTTTAACTTGCGGACAAAACTAGGGTGCAAAGTGTTCTGAAAAATTTGCCCAACTAAGGGAATAAGTACCCTGTCTGCATGACTGTATGCAACAATATGAACTGAATTTACTTGCATAACCCCTATTGTCTGAGGCATAAAGTTAATTTCGACACCTCTCTATTAATGATTGTAAGTTGAAAAACATAAAGATATTAAACTATTGTTACCAGATTATTAAAACCTTAGCATTTCTGTGGTAGGTTATCTTAATGAAAGTTTATCTAACTTTTCTTCAGCAAATGATACAGATTGAACAAGCTTCATCAAAAATTAACAAGTCATCGGTCAAGCTTGATTAAAATGAATTCTGTATTATCAATCTGTTTGGGATTCCGACCTCTGGTATCGGCGTAATTATTGTCGTTCACAACTAGTAACGTTCTGTCATCTACAGGTAGTACAGTCTCGATAGTTACAAAAGGAAACGCAAACACACCATTGACAGTGTCTTGACCTCCGATACCTTTAGGGTCTCGAATTTTTAATAAATCTACCAATAATTCTTTTTCTAAAAAACCTTCTTTGTTCATCTTCGTAATATTGATTTTGTATAGGCGTTTGAATTGAGCGGGGGTTTTAAATGCTGGTTTGTTCGGATCTCCTTGGGTGTTATCCCGTTCTATGACAATAAACTCTCGATCGTTTATCGCTGTCAGTTCTCCTATGGCGTGACTGGAATCTTCCATAAGATAGGAAAAAGTTTTTCCGGAATACTGTTTGCTAGTTAAGTCGAATTCATATATTAACAGGCGCTTTTTTTGCGGCTCTTGCACTAATGCCCCTTCTAGCATCGCATAAAGTTTTGTACCGCTACTATTGAGTGCCAACCCTTCAAACCCTTTAGAACCGGGAAGAATAGCAGCTGTTACTCGTGCTTCATCATCTGCTAAATTAGCCAGATCGGGATGGTCGGGAGATTTTATAAAATTTAACTTATCATTTTTCAAGAACAAGGGCAAAGGAACTGGCGCATCTAAAAGTTCCCCATCTTTTCCAAGATGTAGCAAAAACGGACCGAATTCGTCCCCCATCCAGTAAGTACCATCGTTGATTTGACGGAAAGATTCAATATCAAAATCTCCCCCAGTCAGCAAGCGATTCTCTTTAATAACCTTGCTGACTGAATTTGTACTATTTGGATAAAAAGTTAAATCGGCAACAATAGGGAAATTAACTTTTCTGTTTCTATCATTTAATTCTATAAAACTCTGACGATTAAAGCTTTGAAGTCTTTCACCAGTTTGTATATTTATAGGAAAAACTCGACCTGTTGTGAAATCGGGTTCTACTGCGTAAAGCCGCAACACATAATCGGGGGAATTCGCTTTTGCTCCAAAACCGTTATCCGAAATGACCAGATATGTACCTTTTCTAGAAGCAGCGATCGCACCCGAAAAACCCTGTACTGGTTGTGCATTGACAAAAGGAGTTGTGCGATTGGTTTTCTTAAACAAACCTGTAGTTAATCCTGGGGCAAAGGTATCAGCATTTAAAATAGCACGTCCGATAAGTTTAGCCGCATTCACTGAGGAGTTAAGCAAAACAACCAATATCCATGCAGGCTGCAATCCTAACAGGACACTGACAAATTTGAGCATTGGAATAGGGATTGGGAACTGATGACAGGTGACGGGTGAGAGGGGATAAGGATGACAGGGAAGACAGGGGGGACAAGGGAGAATCAAGGAAGAGACGCGGAGAATGTGGGACGCGGGGACATCTCAGATGGGGATTGAACCCCAGCTAAGATGAGCGACTTATAGAAGACGGGGTGAGCGTGACCCCTTGGGGTTGTCGCCCCGGACGCAGGGCTAGAGACTCTCGGCTTTCCTGTGTCTCTACGCCCCTCGTCTCTTCGATAACCCCCAATCCCCAGTCCCCAATCCCCGAGCGCGACTACAGCCCGTATGCTTCTTTCTGGTCGTCTGCTGCGACTTGAGGAAGCCCCATACTGTAGTTAACCACACGTCCGGTGAGACTGTAGCTGATTTCGCCTTTATGCAGGAGACCTCGCACAAAATGTTCCAAATCCGAACCAATGCGACGTAGGTTATAATCTGTCAGATCTGCACCACTATATGTTTCCACCAATTCATCAAATTTCCGATACACTCTTTGGAGAGCATCTTCATTCCAATTAAATTCATTGTCTGGGTCAACATCTAGGGTTAAAACCTGACTGCTAGGAACCAGTTCTCCATCCGGATCTATCTCAGCTGCAAAAATTCTGATATGCCGAGTTGTGGACTTGACTAACATTGGATTGTCCATGGATCTGTTCAGTGATGAATTGGGTGATCTCGCTCTCACTCATTTTAAACTAGGATCTGAGGAGAACCTAGAATTGCTGAACGCAAAACTCAACACTAGCTCCCACGCTGTCTTCTGAAGGTTGAGTGTTTTCGTCTCCACTGGAACCGTAAAGGAGTTGTAGCGGTCTGGCATTTGAAGAATAGAGGACAGCTAGCTATGGTGAAGGCAGTTCCACGGCAAACATTTGCGCTCGCTCAATATGAGAATAATTCTTTTCGCATCCGCTAGCGTCTAACCCCCAGCCCAATAGAATTTTCCGGTTTTGTTGTCATTTCATAAAAAGGAGTAGTACTCTTTTACTGGTCACTTTCTCAAGTTTAGCTACCAAGCATGACCTTGCTCCATATGCTAGGAAAGAACTGGGGTTAAATATTTAACTGGAATAATTCGATCTGTGTCAATATTTTTCCTTAGAAAAAAATTTTTCCCCAACTGCTTTGTTCCTTCTATGTCTCTTGTTTTTGTCAAATGAAAAAATGTACGTTTAGTTATTTCTACGGAATTCTGTCACAGCAATGTCTGGCTTTCTTTAGATAGAAAATAACCAGCGAATTTACTTACGTATTACCACCAGTGATTCAGTAAAAACTCAAACTGTTATTGACGTTTAGATAAAGTTGATGTAAAAACCTTTAAAAAGATAGAACTACTTCTTACAGAAACTTTATTGTATAGAATCATAAAAACTGAATAATAGTTTATGGTCTCCTTGAACCATAGCTAGGACAGAAACCAAAAAACCAGACAAAAAAGTCAAGCCGGAAAATACACAGGAGAGAAAAATGCAAGACCAAGTTTGTTGAAACACAAAAACTCTTAATTCAAACATTTTGGATGTCGAAAAAATTATAAAGAACACTTGCTTGCTTTTAAGCACTCTTCAACCAAATAACCATCTAGCGAAGGACTCCTAAAATCTATGAACTCCAAAGCATTACCACGCCAAGTCAATAGCATCGACGTAGGTGTTTATGAGTGTGAAATACATCTCAAATTTAGGTTGATTGAGGAAAAAAGTCTTTTAGGCGATCGCGATCAGCTTTTGCAAGTACTGCTAGATGCTTTAACTGAAGGCTCTGACGACTTTTTAGAAACGTTACAAGCTTCTGTAAAGGCGCAAGAAGTCTCCGAGTTAAAAGCCTCTCCACAAATGAGACGCCAGCTGATGCGTTTACGCAATGCAACTGACGTCACTCAGTAGTCAAGGACATCCCATGTCTTGGCTCGCTCCGATTCTTGGGTGTAGAAAGGTGAATTTTTTTAAGTTTGCCACTGAGCTTACTTGTTCTCTCAATGACTCGGCTTATTTTATTTCCTCTTACCCACCTTAGTACTAGAGCTAGTATTTACCTTAATCCTTAGTAAGGTTACGGGAACCAATGGGTGCCTACCTAGACTAGATATAGCAATTATCCGCACCTTTAAGCGGGATTATGTTTCTAATAATTTAAATTTCAGGGTAATCATTTCTACCATTAACAGTGACCCACGGTCACTGTTACTTTGCCAAACCGTGTTCCAAAGCAAAACGAACCAACTCTGTGCGACTGTTAGTTCCAGTCTTACTAAACAAACGGCTAACGTATTTTTCTACATTTCGGACACTAGTATCTAAGCGCCGAGCAATTTCTTTATTCATTAACCCCTCAGCAACTAGATTGAGAACGCTTTGTTCTCTAGGAGTTAAGTCAATAGCAAAAGGGGCTGGGGATTGAGCAATTGCACTTTTCTGAGTCAACAAAGCTTTAATTTGAGCAATCTGATTGGCAAGTTCTGTAATATTGAGCGCTTCGCCATCTTCAGTGGGTGCAGGAGTGCGAGAGGAACGGCGTTCTAATAAATTCTCCACAATCGCTACTAACTCGTCAGGATCGAAAGGTTTTGGCAGATAAGCATCAACACCTGCCTGGTAACCTTGAATGCGGTCGGTTGTCATTCCTTTTGCAGTGAGAAATATCACGGGGAGCGAGCGAAAACGAGGGTCATCTCGCAATTGCTTGAGGAATTGGTAGCCATCCACCTGAGGCATCATAATGTCTGAGATGACCAAATCTGGTAGGTTCTGTTGCACTAACTCCCAGCCCTCTCGGGCGTTACTGGCAACCTGAACGCTGAAACCGCTCTCTTGCAAATAATCTTTCACTGCTTCACGCAATCCCGGCTCATCATCTACCAGTAACAATTGTCCTGCCATCTACGGTATCCTTACCACTACTTTTCTCCAATTTAGCGAAATTTAATGACAATAAGGAGAAGATAAAGAAAATAAAAGGCGATCTATTGTTTTGACTTTTAAGTTTGAGTGTGTTAATAAATTTTTTTAATAAAAAGAAAATAATGTATATTTATTTACCATGTCTGCACTTCTCTTTAGCAAAGTCAAATTAATAACTCAGCATAAAAGGAAATTTTATAAGAACTTAACAAACGCGCAGTAGTGGGTTTCGTTCCCAGGCTCCACCTGAGAACGAACAAACTGATTATCGGTCACCGATCGCTGTTTAGCCACTCAATAGTTTTGGCATTTTCTGGTAATTGAGCATCTCTTTGCCCTTGAGCGCGTGCTTTAGCTGTAAATAACCCAATAGGAGTACCTAATAGATCCACAAGGCTCGCTTTACCGAGAACAGCTTTTATCGTATCTCTTGGCAGTTCCTTAAATACCCAACGCCCAAAGCGGTAGAAGTACTCTGCTCGCTTCATATCCCGCATTAACTCCACACCATGCAGTTCGTGTAAATAGCGATTTGAACGCCCGTAGCGCCGCCATTGACTTTCCAGTTCTTTCAATGTTGCGCGGTGACGGTGTTTGACGATGGCTTCAGGAGCAAATTCCAGACGTCCTATATTTTGCTGTAAGATACGCCAACAAATATCTGCATCTCCACCAGTGGTCAGGTAAGGACGAAATAACCCTATTTTTTCAAAAGCTTCCCGTCGAACAGCCAAGTTCGCAGTTTGACCGTAGGGATAAAAGGGATGAGCAAGAGTGTGTTTCTGAGATAACGTGTCTTGTCGGTCTGCGTGTTGTTCTAGTAATGTGGTTCCGTGCAACGCCACAACTTCACCCGCAACGATCGCTACATCTCGATTCTCAAAAGGCGCAATGAGTGACTTCAACCATTCCGGTTCCGGACGACAATCTGCATCAGTAAAAGCCAGTATCTCACCAGTGGCAGTGCGAATACCAACGTTACGAGCAGCGTAAGAACTTTGAATTTTTGTTTCGCTTAAAGGGTGAATTGTAATTGGACTATTTTCAGCAGCAGATTGGAGTAGAGTGGTCGTGCGATCGCGACTGTTGTTATCTACCAATAAATACTCTACTTTCTCCTTGGGGTAAGTTTGATTTACTAGGTTAGATATGAGTTCTGGTAAATCTGCTTCTCCATTATAAATAGGTATAATTACCGATATTTTTGGCAAAAACATAAATTGTTTATGGCTAGTGGCTAATAGCTAGTGGCTAATAGCTATTAGCCATTAGCTATTAGCCATTAGCCATTTAGCTACAATTTCAAATCGTTAGCGCTGTTGGTCAACGACTGTAACGGTTGTTTTGGTGATACGGGCTGAGCAAGACCGTTGGTGGATAGGATGGAGAGTGCTCGCGCATAATGAGGGTCATTCTGAGTTCCCAGCAAATCGGGATTTGCTGCTAACTGACGCTGCTGTGCTTCTGTTAAGTCTAATTTAATATCTGGGGCGATGCCTTTGTGATTAATATCTGTTCCTTTAGGAGTATAATAGTGAGCGATGGTGACAGCAACACCGGAACCATCTGTAAGTTCGTGAACTGACTGTACTAGTGCTTTTCCAAAAGTTTGACTGCCAATAACGACTGCTCGGTTATTGTCTTTCAGTGCTCCTGTGAGAATCTCGCTAGCACTTGCGGAATTGTTATCGACCAAGACCACTAGGGGGCTATTTGTTATAGCAGTGTGATTTGCTTTAGTTTCCTCGCTACCGCCCTCACGGTCTACAGTTTTAACAATTGCTCCGTTGTCGAGCCACATTCGAGCAATTTCAATACTAGCCTGTAACAAACCACCCGGATTGCTACGTAAATCCAACACATAGCCATCAACTTTTTGAGCATTCAAATTGCGGATAGCGCGTCGCATTTGACTTGAAGCGTGAGCGCTGAACTCCCGCAAACGAATATAGCCAATACGCCGCTTACCTTCTTGCTTGAGGGTATAACGTACTGTTGGCACTTCAATAGTTGCTCGTGTTAGCTTCACATCAAAGGATGGCTGTCCTTCGCGTCCCAAGCGCAAAGTTACCATAGTGCCTGATTTGCCGCGAATGAGCTTAGAGGCGTCTTCCACTTTCATTTGTTGAGTGGGTTTGCCATCAATTGCTAGGATCGTGTCTCCTGCTTTTACACCCGCTTTCAGTGCAGGAGAATTTTCAATAGCTTCTACAACAGTCAGCTGCTTGTTTTTTTCATTAAATTCCATCCGGATACCAATTCCAGAGACTTCTCCAGATGTTTGATTGGTAAGAGCTTCGTACTGTTTGGGGTCCATAAAGCGAGTGTAAGGATCGCCCAATTTTTCTAAAGCTTCCCGAATAGCAACATAAGCTTCATCGCGGGAGGTATAATCTTTACCTAGCAAACTCTGGCGAATTGCTAACCAGTTCTGTTTGTTGAACGAAGAATCGACATACTCACGATTTACAAGTTGCCATACTTCATCAACTATCGCCTTCGGGCTATCTTGAAGTGCAGCACGCACCGAATGACACCAGACCGGACCAAATACAGAAAGAGAGGCCGTTGAAGCTATAGCTCCACCGATCAGGGCTACTTGGAGCGGCGAGTGGCGTTTTGCAGATTGATTCATGTATATTAGCTGGAATAATTGTGTTGTTGACAGTGTAGCAATCAGGTTTTTTAAGGACTATAGATTTTTTTGTTTGTGTAAACCTTCTTCATTAACTTTCCTTGATGTTTCTTTAAGAATACTGGGTCACCTTTCAACCAGTTGTTATAACATAGCTCGCGTTTTCCGCAAGCTTAATGCTATATTGTGGCACTTTGATGCGTGCCATTCTGCGATCGTTATTACTCTATTAAGATAGCATTTAGCTAGTTAGATCGGTGTAGCAGAATTCACCTAAAATAGAGTGGTATTAAACACTTAATGAAACGCCAAGTAACAAACAGTAGATTCAACCTCAAGGCAATACTGTCCGGTAAAAAGTGGCAATTTTTACAGAAACTAGTTCTTGGACTGTGTATTGTATTAGCCACCTTGCTGGTTTTTAACACTATAACCCTAATTTCTGCCTCCTCCAAGCCTGTAGATGCCTTTTTTGTACTTGGTGGAAGTATAAGACGAGAAATTTATGTTGCAAAATTGGCAAAACAATATCCACAAATTCCGGTTCTGATTTCTCAAGGTTCCCAAGACCCGTGTATCTGGTTGATTTTCCAGCAAGAAGCAGACCAAATCCAGAACGTTTGGCTGGAAAAATGTGCAGATTCTACTTTTGGGAATTTTTACTATGGTATTCCAATTTTACGTCAGTGGAAAGTCCGTAAAGTAAAAATGATTACCTCACCTACTCATTTACCTCGAGCTAAATGGTTGGCACAGATTTTCTTTGGCGCTCAAGGTATTTGGGTAGAAACAGAAATTGTTCAAGAGCAAGGTGTCCCCGGTAATCAAGAGTCTTGGTTGAAAACAGGATTAGACATCACACGCAGTTTATTGTGGGCGGGGTTAAGCCCCATCATTCAACCGCGCTGTTCTTCTGTCACACAACTGGCAGAAGTGAAGATGGATGTTTGGCAACGGCAAGGTTTTAAATGCGAACGTCAGGGGAAACTTCGTCGTTAGTTGTGGGTTGTGATTCCTACTCACCACTAACCACTGTTTGCGATCGCTTCTACTGTAGATAAAGGCACATCCGCAAAATACTGTTGCTGAAATTGTTCTTCTCGGACAGCGACTAAAAATTGGGCAATGGCTGTCTCTGCAAGGGTTGATTCAATATTTGTGTGTTGAGCAAAAATGAAAGCACGATCTTGGCGCGTGATTCTAAAACCTAAATATTTTAAACCTCTTAACCCCAAAAGTAATGGGTGATCGCCGATACCAAGTTTTTCTAATAACTGAATGCGAGTGACTGGTTGATGTGTACGGCTGAGGTATTTGGCAAGCCCTACCAGAGTTAACCAAATTTGTTCTGGCGGTTTGTGGTTTGGTTTGCTCCAAGCAAGTGCAAGTGGTTGTCCCTCGTAAAGGGAACGTTTCAACCACGCTCTTAAATCGTCCCAACTAGTCGGACATTTTTCGATAAGGAGGGGAACGGAGGAGGGGGGATTGGGGGATGGAGGGATAGAGGGGGAGGTATTACGCCAATCGAGTATACGTGCCGATCGCTGGCTGAAAGCCGATTGCTGTAAGGAACGTACTGCTACAATTCGGATTTCGTAACGTTTTTTAAAGGTGTTGTAATCGAGTTCGACTATGCACTCACACCTTCCTAGAGGTAATTCATCTTTATAATGTCCCCACCACACCCCAGGAAAAGGGTTTTTTGTGGAATCATCCCGAATGTCAAACTCGGCTTTAATGTACTGTACTTTTTTTCCTCGCGAATCTTGCTGATTTCGATGCCAAGCGTTCTCAAACCAGCAGTTTTGAATCAAAAGTTTTGGTACGGGATTACCCATTCCGCAGGGTTCTAGCAGTTTCAGTTCTAAAAATAATTCTTTTCCCAAATCTGCCACTGTCACCGCTATGTCTGCTTCTAGGGTTGGTATGAGGTTTGTACCTGCCAAAGATCGTCGTAACTGTTGGTTGATTGCTTCTGTAAATAATGGAATATTCTCTACTGGAAGACTTAATCCCGCTGCATAGGGGTGTCCTCCAAAACGGTGTAAAAGATGTGCCTGTTCTTTGACGAGTTGGTACAAATCGATTGAGTTAGCTGAACGAGCAGATCCACGGGCGAGAAGAGGAGAGGAAGAGGGGGAGAGGGGGGGAGAGGGGGGAGACATGGTAGCAGGTTTCTCCCGGTCTCCCATCTCCACTCCTTCTGTGCTTAACAAAATAGTTGGTCGCCCTGTCTCTTGTGCGACTTGTCCGGCAACCAATCCCAAAACACCTACAGCCCATTGAGGGTCTTCCAGGACAATAACGCTAGTAGTTGATAAGTCCATTCTGGCTAGCTTTTGCTCTACTTGCTGGGTTACATCTTTTTGTAAAGATTTACGGCGGGCATTAGCTAGTTCTGTCATCTCCGCAAGTTCGCTGACTCTTTTATGGTCTCGACTTGTCAGTAATTCCACGCAAAAACTTGCATCCCCTTGAATGCGGCTGACAGCGTTGATTCTTGGACCCAATCCAAAGGAAATATCTGTGGGGCGATCGCCATTTTTTTGACACAATTCCAACAAGCGTCCCACTCCAGGACGCCGCCGCATTTCAGGTGTTTTCTTAAAATCTTCTTGCAGTCGCTGAATTCCCATTTGTGCTAAGTGGCGACAATCTCCACGCAACTGGACTAAATCCGCAATTAGCCCAACGGCTACTAAATCCAGTAAATCTTCTAGTGAAGACCTTTGTGGAACACTTGGCAAAGTTTGATAAAGAGCTTCCACCAACTTATAAGCTACAGCTACACCAGAAAGATGAAACAGTGGGTGAGTGTTTGGTAAATATCGCGGGTTGACGATCGCTGTTACTGCTGGACGTTCTGCTGGTAAAGTGTGGTGGTCGGTAACAATAATATCTATACCTAACTGTTTCGCATAAGTAATTTCTTCTATATTTGTACTGCCCGTGTCACAAGTTACAATTAATTGAAAACCTTTTCTAGCTAGGTTTTCAATTCCTTTACTGTTCAATCCATGGGATTCAGTAATACGATTCGGAATGTAGTAAGTTAATTGCTTGTTTTGGGTAAAAAATTGTCCCAACCCATCCCATAAAACAGCAGTGGAGGTAATACCGTCTGCATCAAAGTCACCCCAAATAGCAACTTGTTCGTTGTTTTCCCAAGCGAGCTCTAACCGTTGTACAGCCAAATACATTTCTTGCCCAAACTCAAAGGGGCTTGCCGATTGATAAGCTTGAGGACTGACAAAAGCAGCTAATGTTGCTTCATCTTGTATTCCTCTTTGCCATAACAACTGTGCTGCAAAGTGTCCTCCTGATGCGGGAGCATATTGTTTCACCGCCTGAATAAAAGATTCGGGCGGTTGTCCAGTTTGTGCAAGAATCCATTGCTGTTGTGGTACGGACATGACCTAAACAGGAGTTTGTTCCTCAGTCGTTTGAGCGTCAGCTACCAAAGTATTAAGGGCAATTTCACCAGCGACTCCATCAGTTTTACGGGGACGCATAGCAGGACGAGAACGCTTATAACCTGCTCTTTCAGCTTTTTGATGTTCGTAGTCAATCAGTCTGCCATAGTACTCGTGCCTGCTAAGATTCATGGATAGGAAAATATGTTGGCGCACATTACCAAAACCTTTGCGGGTAAAGAATTTCACTGCAGGAACATTGGCAGGATCTGTGTCTACTAGCATGAATCGCGCCCCATCTTCTATCATGCGTGAAACAACTTTATCAACTAATTTATCTCCCACGCCGCGACGTTGAAACTTAGGGCTGACTCCCAACCACAAAATGTATCCGTATGTCCAACTTGCTTTGGTAATGATGGTTCCCAAAATGAATCCTGCAAGATGCCCATCAGCTTCGGCAACCAGGCAGTATTCTGGATCGGTGTTGTAAAGTCCTATCACCTCCCATTCATCCCAGCAACGATATAGATAAGGATATAAATCGCTGGTAAATAACTCTTCGCCCAAGTGGTACACAGGGGCAATGTCGTCTATTCCTAATTCGCGGACGTAAACCGCATCACTATCATCAAAATGCATAAAATAATAAATTTAGAAATTATCCGCAGTTTACAAGCTAACTTCTTGAATACTCTCTATATTTAGTAAGGTTGTAGCTGCTAGAGCAGGAGTTGCAATCGCAGATGTTTGCTCGAATATAGCTTGCGTTCTATTGCAACGTGTCGTGTACTGACAGTAGTTGCAGGCTTTGCTACCGTCAGATTCTTGGGGAAATGATTCTCCTTTGTAATAACGTTCTAACCAATATGTTAACCGGTTTAGGAGTTGATTCAGCCTGTTGGCAGTTTGCTGGTGTTGAAAGTTGCTGTAAACAAATTTTACACTTTGTAATTTATCTTCAGATGGAACAAACCAGTATGTCATGGAAATATTTTCTGGCAAATAATTGCTAGTCTCAGCTAATACGTACATATAGAGCCGTGTTTGCCAGTTTTGTTCTAATTTGCTTTTTAATGGGGGTTTTGGATAAGTTTTCCAGTCATGGATTTGTGCTTGCTCTTTATCTGCAATCAATAAATCGTAGATAACCGTCAGTAAATAATTTTGAACTTGGAGTGTACGGTAATGTTCGCTTTCACGAAAGGATTGGGTATGAGAGGAGGGCGTCAAAATTTCTGGTGCTGCATTAGCAAAAGCTGTCATCCAGCTTTGTAATTGAGCATCTTCTTTTAAGAGAGCGTCAACAGGTAATCCCATTTCTCGCTGTTGCATCAGCAAGTGAAAGCGACTACCCAAAATTTGCCGTTCCTCATGCTCTGGGTTAGAGGGAGAATGAAGTTGTTCTAAGTAAGTATGTTGAAATTGGCGGGGACAACGTTCAAGCACGTTGAGTTGTCCTTGCGACAGTCGTAATAGTTGAGGGTGAGTGGTCAGCATGATAAGATTTTAAATTATCATCTTACACTGACTCAACTATTAGCTGTGAATTTGATAGTGGGGAATCTTGGATGTCATATTTTTAGGCTATTAACGCGATGATTCGTAAATCATTGCGATCGCAAACAGGCAAAAGACGAAAACGGTTGCACGACCTATCCATTGCCATACACTTGCTGAGAACAAAAACGCAAGAATTGAAGAAACACTAAAAACGTGAGAAAGAATGTAGGCTATTGCAAAGCCAAGCATAACCAGTAAAAAATACCTAAGTATTTTACAAGCCCATTTGAAAAGTAAACTATTCTCGTCAGTAAGATTAGTTTTCATTGCCTTGTCCTAAATTGGAAGTTGAATCTATTGAGAGTGCTACGGAATTTCAACCTAAAGGGAATAGGAAAAAGAGAGCCGTTTTATTGACAGGCTAGAGTTCGTGCTTTGATGCATGGGGTTTGAACCCAGGCTGGAATTTTCCAAATTTAAGATTTGAGGCTGAAAACTAGGGCTAGAAACTGGTACTGAGTTACAGCCTGTCTCCCAAATCGGGAGAAGGTGTCCGTGGAGTATGAATAGTTGCGATGAACGCAACTTTGTATGAAAACTTTGACATTTAGTCATCTTCCAGCAACTGCTGTTTCATCTCCATCCAAAATCTGGATATCCAAAATCATACTTAGTTACTAAATTTAGCTCACTAAGTTTCTTGTAGTTACTCCTTACCACCTAAGTTAAGCCGCTCGTTCTATAACTTGCACCGCTTTAGTAAACCTAATTCTTATAGGATGGGTATCTTTGCCCGCCCTGTCGTGCAATTTAAAGCGAAATAGCTTAATGACCGATATGGTCTTAATTCTCACTTTAAAGTAACTAAGTTACAAAGTCAAGCAACAACCATCTCATCTTTGGTTACATCTGTACCGAATCTACTAAAGAGCAATTATTTTGATATTTTTGAAGAGTGTGGGTTGGAGAAGAATCTACTTCTTCTGAAATAAAATATTTATCTAACTTTCGAGGGGTGCCAATCCAACACGGTGCTTTCTTTCAATCCATCGGTAGGCAGATATCAATTTGATTGCTGCAGGTTATGAATGTACTTTCTGCTGAATTTCTGGAAGCTTTGGCTGCTAAACGAGGGTTGTCTAGCAGCGAACTAGAAGTTTTTTTTCTTTCCGTGGATGGAAAATCGCCAACCTTAATTGCCAAGGAACTGGGTATCAGCGCCGAAGCAGTGCGTAAAAGATTAAGTGAGGTGTATAAGAAGTTTAATGTCGGTGGTGGGGGACCTGGGAAGATAGTTAAGTTACAACAAGTTCTGCAATATGAGTATCAAGCATCTACTAAGACTCAGGAATTTGTTGTCCAAAAGCGACAGGATTGGGGTGAAGCACCGAGTTTGTGTGTCTTTTACGGACGGACAGCAGAACTGTCTGTGCTCAAGCAGTGGATTGTTAGGGATAATTGCCAACTTCTTGCATTATTGGGAATGGGAGGAATTGGCAAAACGGCTTTGTCGGTAAAATTAGTAGATGAAGTGAAAGATAATTTTGAGTACTTCATTTGGCGATCGTTACGCAACGCACCACCAGTCAAAGAACTTTTAGCCAACCTAATACGATTTTTGTCAGATGAGCAAGAAACTGATTTACCTGACACTGTAGATGGAAGACTCTCGCTGCTGATTCATTATTTACGAAAGCACCAAAGTCTTTTAGTACTGGATAACGCTGAGACAGTTTTGCAAGGGGGCGATCGCGCAGGCGACTATAGAGAAGGATATGAAGGTTACGGTGAACTGCTGAAAAGGGTAGGGGAAGAATCTCATCAAAGTTGCTTGATATTAACCAGTCGAGAAAAACCAAAAGAATTCGCACCTCTTGAAGGAGAGACATCACCAGTTAGAACGCTCTCATTATCTGGCTTGGGACAAACAGAAGGGCAAAAAATTCTTCAAGATAAAGGTTTATTTGGCTCCGAACAAGAATGGACACAACTGGTTGAAAAATATTCTGGCAATCCGCTAGCGTTAAAGTTAGTTGCTGAGCCAATTCGCGAGTTATTTGGCGGTGACATCGCCGTTTTTATGCAACAAGGAGAGATAATTTTTGGTGATACGCGCAATTTATTAGATCAGCAGTTCGATCGCTTGTCAGAGCAAGAAAAAGAAATCATGTACTGGCTGGCAATTAAGCGAGAAACAATTTCTTTAGAAGACTTATTAGATGATATTATACGTCTCGTTTCAAAAAGAGAATTACTAGAAGCATTAGAATCGTTACGGCGACGTTCTTTAATTGAAAAAAGTCTGGCACTATTTACGCTTCAACCAGTTGTACTAGAATACATGACCGACAAAGTAGTTGAACGAGTTTTTCAAGAAATCAGGACTGGTGAAATCGCGTTATTTATGAGCCATGCTCTTATTGAAGCGACTACAAAAGATTATATTAGGAATACTCAAACTCAACTGATACTTCAACCAATTATAGACAGGTTGTTAACTCTTTTTAGAACGCCTAAAAATCTGGAAAAAAAGCTGACTCAAATTTTAGCAAAACTACAGGCTCGATCGCCCCTAGAAGCAGGATATGCAGGCGGCAATATTCTCAATATGCTTTGTCAGTTACAAACTAATTTAAGCGACTATAACTTTGCCAATCTAACTGTTTGGCAAGCCTATTTACAAGGAGTTAATTTACATCATGTAAATTTTGCCAATAGCGATCTAGCAAGGTCTGTTTTTTTTGAAAAATTAGTTAGTATTTCATCAGTTGTATTTAGCCCAAACGGAAAACTTTTGGCTACAGGTGATGCTGATGGGAAAACTCATTTATGGCAAGTTGAAGGAGGAAAGTTACTTTTCACCTGTGCAGAACATAGTGGTTGGATCAGGTCAGTAACCTTCAGCCCCGATGGGGAGATCTTAGCAAGTGGAAGTGAAGACCAAACAATAAAATTCTGGGATGTTCGCACGGGTGAAAGCTTCAAAACCTTGCAAGGGCATACCAGTCGAATCTGGTCAGTTGCCTTTAGCCCTGATGGCTGTCTGATCGCCAGTGGAAGTGAAGACCAAACAATCAAGTTATGGGATGTCGAAACGGGTGAATGCCTCAAAACCCTACAGGAGAAAGCTAGCCGAGTCTGGTCAGTTGCTTTCAGTCCTATGGGTGACACTCTAGCAAGTGGAAGTGAAGACCAAACAATCAAGTTATGGGATGTCCGCACGGGTAAATGCCTTAAAACCTTGGAAGGACACACCAGTCATATCAGGTCAGTTGCCTTTCATCCCGTTCGCGAAGCTTCCTTGCAGGGGTTTGGTGACACTTTAGCCAGTGGAAGTGAAGACCAAACAATAAAATTATGGAATGTTCGCACGGGTGAATGCCTGAAAACTCTGCAAGGACATACCAATCGCATCAGATCGGTGATATTTAGTCCTGATGGTTGCCAGATAGCCAGTAGTAGTGACGACCAAACAGTGAAATTATGGAATGTTCGCACGGGTGAATGTCTGAAAACTTTGCAGGTCAGTACCAGCTGGGTAAGGTCAGTTGCCTTTAGTCCCGTTCGCGAAGCTTCCTTACAGGGATTTAGTTACATCTTAGCAAGTGGCAGTGATGACCAAACAGTGAAGTTGTGGAATGTTCGCACGGGTCAATGCCTCAAAACTTTGCAGGGAAGTAGCAGTTGGGTGAGGTCAGTTGCTTTCAGTCCTGATGGTTGTCAAATTGCTAGCAGCAGTGAAGACCAAACAGTGAAGTTATGGGATGTTCAAACGGGTCAATGCTTGAAAACCTTACAAGGGCATACTAGTTGGGTAAGGTCAGTTACCTTCAGCCCTGTTTGCGAAGCGTCCCTGCAAGGGTTTGGTTCCCAGCTCGCAAGTAGTAGCGACGACAAAACAGTGAAGTTATGGGATACTCGCACCGGTCAATGTCTGAAAACCTTGCAAGGGCATACCGATCGCGTATGGTCAGTCGCTTTCAGTTCTAATGGTTGTACTTTAGCTACCAGTAGTGAAGATCGAACAGTGAAGTTATGGGACGTCCAAACAGGTCAATGCTTGAAAACTTTGCAAGGGCATACCAGTCGCATATGGTCAGTTGCTTTTAGCCCTAATGGTTGCCAGATTGCTAGTAGTAGTGAAGACCAAACAGTGAAATTATGGGATGTTCAAACGGGTGATTGTCTGAGAACTTTACACGGACATACCAATCGACTTTGGTCAGTTGCTTTTAGTCCTGATGGTCGTCAGATTGCTAGTAGTAGTGAAGACCAAACAGTGAAATTATGGGATGTCCAAACGGGTGAATGTTTGAGAACTTTACAAGGGCATACAAATCGGATCAGGTCAGTTGCTTTCAGCCCGGATAGTCAAATTTTAGCTAGTGGTAGTGATGACCTAGTGGTGAAGTTATGGGATGTTTGCACGGGTGAATGCCTGAAAACTTTACACGGACATACTAATCGGGTAAGGTCGGTTGCGTTTAGTCCTGATGGTCTGACTTTGGTGAGTGGCGGTCAAGATGAGACTATTAAGCTGTGGAATGTATTGACAGGTGAATGCTTTAAAACTTTGCGAACATTTAGACCCTACGAGGGGATGAATATTACTGGGGTGATAGGTTTAACTATAGCTCAAAAAGAAACGTTGAAGGCTTTGGGGGCGGTGGAAGATGTTAGTTAAAATCAGAAATTTATGAAGTACAAACAAGAAAATCATATTTGTGTATTTTTTATGCTTAAAATTGCACTCCTCCTTGCAATCGAGCGTCAAATCCCTTTTCTCCAGTGCCAATTTGAGCTTCTAGATATTTATGTTTTAGAATAATACCGTAGTTTAGGTTGGAAGCTCGACTGTCAAGACCAAGGTTAATTTCACTAAAATTTTTGAGATAAGCTCCAATAGATAGGTCTCGATTAATTTTTTGTAAGGCATTGACATCAAAAAAAAGTTCTTTGCTGAGTTCCAGTGTTGTCTTACATTCTAAGCCAGTTTTCAGGCTAAATTGTGTAGCAATAAATTTTGTCCATTCACTGCGATCGCTACTTTCAGCAAAAGCAATACCTGGAGTGACTGAGAATCCAAAGTTCTGATTTTGATAGGAGTAGGAATAACTGAGGAGAGCAGAAAAGGGATTGTTTTTATTACTTGCACTATTCCAATTTGCATTTAAGGATGAAGCATAAGTTGTAATTGCTTTTGGTTTATTGCTAGCATCTCTTTGGACATCTATTTTCTGAAAACTCAACAATATATTACTGTATATTCCTAACGCAACTTCTGATAAACCCATGTTGTTGTAAAATACACCAGGAGCCGTATTAGAATTAGTATTAAACCACAAACCTGTGGCAGTACTATAGTGAAAATAACCGGAAGACCCACTATAGGCAATTTCTACTGCTGGTAAATATAAATAGCCGTTAAAAGTTCTGAAGCGAATATTCTGACGATCTGTTTTGGTAATCTCAATGCGATCGAAAGCTAAATCTGATGATTTAATCCCAATAGGTACTACCTCAGCCTCTGCTAAATCAAATTGTTGAACAAAATTTTTCCCGTTTGGATGTTGTAAGATAATCTCAGCAGATGCAGATTCGTTTATGGGAGTAACAGCCGTTTTCCTTGAAGGAAGTTGCGTACCGATAAAGCTAAGTATACCAAAATCTTTATTGGAAAGTCTTAGTTTAGAAAAAAAAGTACTTCCTTCGATGAATGGACTACTCTTCTTATGAAAAAACTGCAATCCCCGCCTGTATAGCCCCGTTCTCACTTGAACAACATTGGAACTGACAGGTGTAATTTTGCTCTTAAAAGTCATGTTTCCAGAAACCTGCTTTAAACCACTGACTGAATTAGCATAAAATAATGTCCTGTCGAGTCTGTAATTGATTTGTCTTCTTTGAAGAACAGTTGCTTTCGCTGTCAAGCTGGCAAACTTCTGTTCACCATAAAAATAGGTTTTAGCATTTTCAAGATGAGTCTTGAGATTATTAGTATCAATATTTTTAAAAATGAGACCAAGTGCCATTCCTATAGTAGAATTTACGCTTTGAGTATCATTTATCTTTCCATCTTCTAAATTGAGGGTGAGTGATATACCGGGATTAGCAAAAACATTAGTATAAGAAGCACTCGCATTCATGGAGTTGTACTCGATCGTACTACTGTTACGAACATGACTAAAATACACTCTGTGCCAATCGCGCTCGGTTTGACGTTGTATACTAACGTTAAACTTGGGTTTTCTTTGACCATAGGACACCCAAAATAAGGAATTGAGATAGTGTAAATCTCTTTCGATATCTGTTTGTAAGGGATTGACTAAGGTATGGAGTAAATCTGTATTATCAAACTTTCCTAACTGTGCAACTTTAATTCCTGGCAAAGAAGTTATTGGTGCTGTAAACTGAGATGGTTTTCCTGCGATTGGATCTCCCCAAAAAATTCCAGTGGCTTCTAAAACCTGTTTGGGAATAATCTCTCCTTCTGCCAATCTCAAGTTACCATCATTAAGCAGAGGTTTTAAATCTACAGTAGGAAAGCCTTGCAAAATTCGGGGAGAATTAGAAACATTTAGGGATTGAAATAAAGAACTACCACCGTTTACACTATCAGTCGAAGCACTACCAAGATTGGGAGCAGTATTTTTCAAAATCGTTACATTAGAATTTCTGTAATCAATTCCACTGTGAATAATAACTCGATCGGCAGAAATACCAGGTGGATTTGTTATTTTTCCTCCAATAGCCGTGATAGAAAAGTTCTGACTTACAACATCTCCGCTTAGGTTCTCAAAATTACTGGGAATGAATGAAACTGCTTGAATACCTCCAAATGCTTGCTCTAACGTCATGCTTTGCATAATTTTGGTGTCACTGGATCTGCCTTGATAAACAATTCCCCCTTGCCATCCTTGAGTCTCAAAAACAATTCTATTACTAGGTAATACCCAGTAGAATTGCTCTTCTTTAGGGAAAAGAGCAAATGTAAACTTGTGAAGAATGGGGTTTTCTTTAGCAAAATTTATATCAAAATCAAAATAACGATCGTTTATATTAGGGTTGAAAATTTGAGGAGAAAACGTTAAGTTATCGGTTGGATTAACAAACCAAGGATATTTGCTAGCACTGACTGTTAAAGCATCTAGAATAATTTGTTGTTGATTTTGATCTTTTTTCTTGGCTTCTACTTTTTCTAATTCTGATTTTTTAGAAATTGGTTCTAGCTGAGGAAGGTTAGATGTATCTATTGTTTCTATTTTTAAACCATTTTCATCAATAGCTTTTACCGATTTTAAGGCATAATAGTTAGAAACTAATATTGAAATTAAATAGATAATAAAATGTTGAATTAAAATCAAATTTTTCATTTAATGAAAAACAAAAAAAGAATTTGAGATATTCCAGACAAAATTAGTAAGTCAGGTTTGTAGTTGCACCAAACGTGAAGATAGTCCAACTACAAACCGAATAGAAAATTTTACATTTCGTTATATATTTGTGTTTTTTCTTGCCGACCTACCTATGTCTGCTCAAATCTTGTAGAAATTAGAGAGTCATCTCTGTAAAAATCTTCTTATTCAAGACCGCCTAAACCATTCACGCCAGCCCCCGATTTAATAATGGCTGATTGAGCAGCAACATCATTGGCGGTTGTAGCAGCTTTTAAAGCTGTAGCTGCTTCTTGGAGAAAGGGATTGGCACTGACTGAATTAGTGACTGCGGTGACTGTACCAGGATCGATCAGTAAATTACCAATATTTTCATCATTTCCGCCTGGACTTTTTCCGGGTGTGACTGTCGGTTTCACATTTAGAGGTCCCTGAAAATAAAACCCAGCAGGTAAACTAATTTCTCCACTGATACTTTGTGAACCACCTGATGGTCTAACTAACACGAAACTTCCACTTGCACTAGCAGTCTGAGCAGTTACGGGTGCTCCTAAGAGTGTTGTTATCCCTAATAAAGTTAGAAAAGAAAAACTGAATTTTATGCTGAACTTCATATGGTGTGCTTCCCGATCGCGTTTTGTAAGAAACTCAAAACTAGAACTACTTGTTAAATGGCTTTTTTTTTATTTTTATGTTCTTATACAAAAATAAAAAAATGGCTTTTTTTTGTTCTTTTATTTCTTCTATTTCTTTTTCTAGGGTTTGTAAATTCGTAGTTCTACAGATTTGATTTTAAAATTTTTCTTAAACTATAGAAAGGTACAAGTATTTATATCAAAAATTAAAGATTGAAAGAATCGTGTATTTACTTTGTGGGAGAAATACCCAACGTTCAAGCAGTCGGAGATCTGGTAGATCTGATAGCATAACCTCCAGAGATATACGGAGCGATCGCGCACATCCTCAATCTGAAAACCTTGTAAACCTTGACCCATGCACCAAGCCAAAGTCTTTATCACCCGCCGCCTTCCCACCGATTTAGCTCGACTGCAGCAAGTTGCGGCTATCGAAGTTTGGGAAGAACGCCAACCACCTCCTTATGAAGTTTTGCTGGAAAAGGTGAAGACAGTAGATGGCTTGCTTTGCTTGCTGAGTGACCGAATAGACAAACAACTCATAGAAGCCGGAACTTGTCTTAAAGTCATCAGCCAAATGGCAGTCGGCTACGACAACATTGACATCCCAACAGCCACCGCACAAAAGATTCCAGTCGGTCACACTCCCGGCGTATTAACAGATGCAACTGCTGATTTTGCGTGGGCATTATTAATGGCTGCTGCACGACGAGTTGTGGAAGCAGATAAGTTGACTCGTGCTGGTTTGTGGCGCACCTGGGAACCAGACTTGTTACTGGGGCCAAATATTGCAGGTGCTACCTTGGGAATTGTGGGATTGGGGCGTATCGGTCAGGCGGTAGCTCGTCGTGCTAAGGGGTTTGATATGCGGGTCTTGTATACTAGCAAACACCGATGTCAGCCAGAACTAGAGCAAGCCTTGGGTGTAGAGTTTGTCAGTTTTGAAAGTTTGCTGCAAGAATCAGATTTTGTAACAATTCATACTCCGTTATCTGATGATACTTACCATCTCTTTAGCGATCGGCAGTTTGAATTGATGAAGCAATCTGCCATTCTCGTTAACACCGCACGAGGAGGAGTTGTCAACCAAGACGATCTGTACCAAGCGCTTTTACAAGGTCAAATTGCAGGTGCAGCCATAGATGTTACCGATCCAGAACCAATTCCTATCGATAGCCCGTTACTCACGCTTGATAATCTCATTATTGCGCCTCACATTGGCAGTGCCAGTCGGCAAACAAGGGAAAAAATGGCAAATATGGCGATCGCTAACTTAATTGCTGGGTTGAAAGGCGAGCAATTACCTTATTGTGTCAATCCTAAAGTTTATGGCTGAAGTCTGTAGAATCCTATGTTTGCCACTGGTTGAGCCAACGCACTTGTCCAATCAAATCCGTGGCTTGTGTTTCTGTCAGCATATTATCTAAAGCCGCAATTAAACCAGACAGAGACCAACTATTTTGGGCTGCTAAGACAATGCCATAGTGGTTTGGATACCGTTATGATAGAACTAAAAAATCGCGAATGTTGAAAGTAAAAATACATCGTCCTTGAGCTATTGCCCCTAACAACTGCGCTTCATCACTGGCATCTAGAGGCATCCAATCATTAGGTGTTCGAGTGACATCATGACCGCGATTTACCAAAGCTGTATGTAGTGCTCTCATTGAAGCATCCGCATCTAAATGCAGCAGAGGTTTAGACATGATGCAATTCCAACGCTTGCTCGGATGCGATTGCTTTATCGACCTCTTGACTGTGTGCAGCGTAGAAAGCTAAAGCTTCATGCACTTGGGTTTCACTCAAGTTATATTCACTTGCAATCTCTGGAACAGACAACCCCCATTGTTGGCTAGCAATAACTAACGTCTGAACTCGCAGCCCAGTCCCTCGCAGTACAGAAACTCTTGTACCACTAGCACCAATGCGATATGTAATTCCTGGGTATGCGGGATCGTCAACTGGTTGATTGAGAACACCGACTTTCTCCGCTACAGCCCAAATAATAAATTGCTCCAGTGAAATCCCTTGGCTACTAGCGTATCTTTCTGCTTCTTGTTGTAGTTGAAGTGGTAAATTTAAGGAGTAAGGTGCCATTAGTTTTTTAAAGTCATTAACCTGTAGCTCTACGTACATCCTAGCTAAGTTTGAGGATTGTCTGTGAATTGCAAAACACGGGAAAAAAATTAATCCCTCGCCCCTATGAGAGAGCAAGGGAAAAATCTTTAAGTACAAAGAACCGAATCTACTACCACTGATATCGAATCTGGTCGTAAATCTTCACGTATTCTTCTCCTGGCTGGTTCCAAGAGTAGTCATACTCCATCCCTTGGAGAGCAAGCTTGCGGAATTCCTCTGGCTCGTTGTACCACAACTTCAGAGCGCGATCCATTGCTGACTCAATAGCATGGTAATCCGAGTCGGAGAACACGTAACCATTCCGTTCTTCTGGGGGCTTGTTTTCGTCATAATCTCGGTCAAACACGGTGTTGACTAGCCCACCCACTCCCCGAACTATCGGTACTGTACCGTACTTCAAACCAATCATCTGAGTTAGCCCACAAGGTTCATAATTGCTGGGAACAACAATCATGTCTGCTCCTGCGTAAATCAAGTGGGATAATTCTTCGTTAAAACCAAGTTCTAGATGAATATCCGGGTTGTCGTTTAAGAAGCGTTTCTCGTGCTGGAAGTGAGTATTAATCCCTGACTCTGTTGCCGAACCTAACAGCACAAATTGTGCTCCATTGTGAATGGCATGGTACATTGCATGATGCACAAGGTGAACACCTTTTTGCTCATCCAAACGACCAATGTAAGCAATCAGTGGTTTATCGACATCTTGCAGCAACAGTCGTTCTCGTAAAGCTTTTTTGTTCTTTGCTTTCTCTTCAAAATTATCTTGACTAAAGTGGTGGGGTATGTAACGGTCTATTTCTGGATTCCAGAAATCGTAATCAATACCGTTCAAAATTCCAGTAAATTTACCTTGGTGCAGGTGCAAGGTGTGACCCAACCCGTAACCAATGTTAGTACAACGGGCTTCCCAGGCATGATGGGGTGAAACTGTTGTGACTGCATTGGAGTAAACAATCCCCCCTTTCATTAAGTTGATGGCAAAGGGGTTGAAGTTGTCTCGCAGGCGATCGTAATGGAAGTAATGTTCTAGTCGGTTTAAACCCGTTGCTCGTAGAATTTCAGCACCACCAAAGCCCTGATGCTTGAAGTTGTGGATGGTGTAACAAACCCGTTGATGACCCATCCCGTGATATTGGTAAATCTCATAGAGCATTACCGGAACTAAGCCCGTTTGCCAGTCATGGCAGTGGATTACATCAGGTCGCTTGTTGCTCTGTTGCAAAAATTGTAAAGCGGCTTTGCTGAAGAACGCAAACCGCAGATTGTCATCATCGCAACCGTAATAGCAGCCCCGGTTAAAGAAATTATCCTGTGAGTGAGGTTCGATAAAGAAACACACTCGCCCATGTACCCACCCACAGTAGACCGAACAGTGAATCGCCGCCCCATACCAGGGTACCCACAGGTTCATGTAAGCGTCATGCAACCCCCATATGTGGTCGTAGCGCATACAGTCGTACTTCGGAAGGATAATTTCGACGCAATGCCCCCGGATTTCCAATTCTCTGCTGAGTCCATAAACGACATCGCCTAAGCCTCCAGCTTTAATCACAGGAGCGCATTCTGAGGCAAGGTGAACGATGTACATGTCTATCCTCGCTTAATAAAATTTTACCTTATATTATGTTTTCCATAATTACAGAAAAGATGTATCTCTTGGCAAGTAAGTTACCTATTCATTAGGAACAAAATTACCGAGTGACCGCATAAGTGTTGTCTGTCCGTAAAAATATCCTTCTCAATATTTAGAATGCGTGCAAGAATACGTCTTAAGCTATATTGACACAGTATGTTACTATCTTTAGATTAGGATTCTAAATATCATGGGTATGGAGAGTAAACTTAAAGAGCTTATTGGCTTGCCTAACGTGTGGCTTTTTGTCAAAAGCAGTAATGGCTGGCTAAAAAACGTAGAAATCATGGATGTCTGTCATGATACTGTAACATTCCGTTACGAGCACGAATCTGATACAGAAAAGAGAATGTGGGAGAAAACCACTCGAATTGACAATATTGCAGAAATAGAAGTTCGTTTGTTAACACTGCCAAAGAACGATCGGCAAGTGCAAGATATCAAAAACAGGCTTTCCAAGCTGTTAGAGCAGGAAGAAAAATAAATTGTCCAATCACTTTCTTTCATACGCCATCCTCTTTACAGATAAGAGGGTGGCGTATAATGTTGAATTTACAGGTATCTTATTCAATTTAGCTGTAAGTAGTGAGAAATCTCAGTATTATTAGGTCATATTGATACAAAGTCCTTTTAGGAGATGGTTTGAGTACAAGTGACAGTCGTCAAAGGTCGGAAGTTGAGGTTGATTGGATAGAAAAGCTTCTTTCTGAGGCTAAAGCTTTTGAAGCCAATACTTATGAAGAAGCATTAGCCAGAGTTCTTGTTGAGCAAGCTCTGAAAAATGCTGAAAGAACTGCTACCGCACCCGGTATTTCACTTGCGGCTGCTTTTGACCTCATTGTCGCTGCTGAGTACTATACAAAAGTAGCGAATACGGGATGGCTTTATTGTCCAGTAAAAAATTCCCCTCTTTTAATTTATCCATACACTAACACCTGTCCAAGATGTGTTTTGCAAGGAAATTTTTATTTTCATCAAGCCAACAAACCTTCTTCTGGAACTATTGGTGGAACAACAAGGCGTTTGCTCTGTGTATTTCTCAAGCATTTATTCACAATAAATTCACGGTATTTGAAAATTTATTACGGTACAGAACCTATTGACGTAATCATTCATGATGAAACACAAGATGTAGTTTTATTAGCGGAAGTAAAAGCCGCACCACTGACAACACTTCCCTTAGCAGTAAAAGTCGAGGTGCAAACTGAGGTAGATGATAACGGAGAACCTATACCTCGTTTACACTCTGCTACGGATAATTCGTTTCTTACGTCATCTCAAATGAATATTATGCTTCCTAAGTTGGAAGACGATCGCTGGAATTATGAGCTTGTACCTTTGGGTGTAAGAGGAAGTAGTAGTTCTACAAAATGGGCATACGAGCAAATTGGAAAAGTTTTTGGCGAGGAAGACGAACTGTTTTATAGATATTTCCAGTTTTGGAATATTGCTTACTCTGCCTATAACAAAGCTGTAAGAGGAAGAGGAACTTTACCAGAGCCTGTTTATTGGTTAACAAATGCCTGCGGACAACCTATTCCCAGACCCGAAAATTGGCCTGTGAGAAGAAAGGGTGAGGGATACGAATCTATTTCTGATAGTAAATCAAGTGTGGGAATGGATAGAACCGATGATATAAAAAAAGGTATTTATCAAGTCTTAAAAATTGCGGCTTTTGGTAAACCCAAAGCCAGTCATTTTGCTTTCAAAACTGCATTACTGTCTAACATTCACGCTGTACGTCATTACAGAGATTACTTGCTTGAGCTTCAGGATATTGTGTGGACTTTAGATACAACAGGACAAGCAAAAAAAGTTGGTGATTTGCCATTAGACCGAGAAATATATAACTTATTTGATGGTATTATTACTTTCACACAAAGCCATGTAAGAGATGAATGGATTCAACAAAATTTCCAATTCTAGCAGTTCATATAAGATTATTGAAAATCATATTGCTAGAAGAGTAGGTTCCGATGTTCAAAAACGTATTAACGCCCTGAAAATAGGGCAAAAAATGCAGGATTTACCCGAAGAGCTTTGGCATGATAGCTTTAAATACTATGTCAAGCATGACCCAAATCGACAGGGTGGACCAAACCTGAGAATGATTAGACTCGATCCGAATAAACCTTCCTTAACAGTGACAGGTTATATTTTTAACAAGTTTGTCCATCCTTATGAAAACAGGTTCATTACTGTACGAGAGGCAGCACGTTTGCAAGGTTTTCCCGATGGCATGAAATTTGAAGGAACCCTAACCAGTACTCAGCTTCAGGTAGGTAATGCCGTTCCCGTACCACTTGCAAAGGCTGTGTTTGAACATTTAGCTCACCAAGCGCATATGCTTGGATTTAATAATCGTACTTTAAAAGCCTTCAGTTTATTTAGTGGTGCAGGAGGTATGGATATTGGTGCTCATCTTACAAATTGCATAGACATTTGTGTAACACTCGATAATTGGTCAGATGCTTGTGCAACGCTAGGTGGTTTTTTTCGTAAAGGTGTTTCCGTTTTAGAAAAAGATATTTCCGCCCTAGAAGATCCATTAAATCTCTGGCAAAATGCCTCAGGTGAAGTTGATAAGCCTGACCTTGTATTTGGTGGTCCCCCTTGTCAAGCATTCAGTCAAGCCGGTAAACAAAAAGGGTTGCAGGATGACCGAGGTAAAATGATTTACGAATTTTTGCGCTTCGTAGAACATTTACATCCTCCCTTTTTTGTCATGGAAAATGTACCCAATCTTAAAGGAATTGCAGGAAGTCAGTTATATCAGGAGATTTTGCAGAAGATGGCGAATTTAGGCTATCAAGTTTCAGTTGGGATACTTCTTGCTGCTGATTTTGGCACTCCCCAATTACGACGGCGATTGTTCTTTGTTGGTTGCTTAAAAGAAATTGGCAGTATTAGCTTACCTTTACCAACTCATACGCCAGAACCTGAATTATTTGGTCTGTTGCCATATGTAACAGTTGGTCAGGCTTTTGCCGATTTACCAGAAGCAGAGTTTAGCCGTTGACTAATCCGCACCTTCGTCCACACGTAACGTTACTCTGGTTAGTTTAGATAGTTCGCTAGGGTATTTTATGGATTTGGCTTATTGTTCTGACTTGACGATTCCTCGATCCCCAGTACCTCTTGTAAAAGTTTACGTTCTTCAATAGGCAGTTCTAGCAACACGCGCCTATCCCCCTTTGTTTCCCGATAGCGGACAGCAGCATTTAAAAGACGAAGAGAAATTTGGAACTCAGGGCGGCTTCCCACCACTTCCCGCCATACCTCCAGCCACGATTGTGCTGCTTTGTTGCTTACTATCTCCGACATCAGCGCCTGAATGCTCCGTTGTCGCACAAGTCCTTGTGCCAAGACTGAAGCAAGTTCATACCTGTCATAGAGTTCTATCAGGGTTTTGATACGAGTTTTCCACACCGCCGCATCATTTGTGCTGTTAAATAAATTGCGGAAAATTAACTCACCATCTTCTACCTCTATATCGCTTGTAGACTTTATGCGCTCAAGTGCGTACTCTAACGCAGTAATACCTTCCTCCCAGTCATTCAGTCCCAGAATAGCGATCGCTCGGTTGAAGAAAACTCTATAACCCCCTCTTGGTAAGGGGAGACGTTTACATAGCAGAGATCGCCTGCTTCACCCAATTACGAAAAGCGCGAGTTGTTGACATTTCCCCATTTGTTCTGGTTTCTCGGATAAAGCGAGGAATCTCGTTCACTGGTACAGGCGCAAAGGTCGGACTAAGCTCTACTTCTGAGTAGTCTCCAGAGCTAAGTACGTAGAATCGAAGTACGTTTCCGTTGTATCCCCAGAATTCAGGGATACCCATTGCAGCATATAGTTTTAGCTTATCTATTTTTGGTCTGGAATATTCGACTTCCAGTACTAAATCTGGTGGTGGATCGGTTGCTAAGTCTATATTTTCTTTATGTCTAACCAAAGACTCATTTTGAATGTAGTAGCTACTATCCGGCTCACCACCTCGTTCCAAGTCATCCCGTGTTAAAGTCAGCGAACCAGCGCGTTTAATTTCCAGCCCCAGTTCTTCACACAACACCCCAATAAAACCTTCGATTATGCGATTAGAGTTCTCGTGCGGCATCATTGGAGACATGATTTCTAGTATCCCATTGTCATAAGCAAGTCTAGTGTTGCGTTGGTTGCTCATGTCAGCTAACATAGCTTTAAATGTCTGCCAGCTAATGTTCTCAAGTACAGTTCTAGTTTCTGCGAGTACTGCTGCTACTACCATATTCAATCTCCGTAGTTCATCGTTCAGCCTTCAAAAAAATTCGATATCGCAATCTTAATAGTACCCGAACAAAATTTGTCAGTGGGCTAAAGAGTGTTAATTGGCTGGTTGGCTAACTAACAACACACGTTCTAGAGCGGAGTACAGTAAAAACGCAGAAGTACGTCAACGAAATACAGCAAAGTACAAAAATGACACAGTTACACAACAGCGATCGCCCCAAAAGAGGCAGACTGTTTCCAGAACGCACTATTTCACCTACAGAAAAAGCCAAACGCCAAGCAGAGGCGAACGCTTTTCACCAGAGAGGTCGTCTCATTTTCGAGCAAATTCGTCTTCAACTCATTCAAGACCACTACAACTGGTTTATTTTAATCGAGCCAGATAGTGGAGACTACTTCGTAGCACCAAATAGTATGAGTGCTTTACAACAAGCGCTGCAAAAACACCCACAAGGTCAATTTGCAGCTTTCCGTTTGAATGAGACAGGAGTCTGCGGACGGATATGATCCAAGGCGATGGTCTTGTCTCTACTCAAATCAGAGCCAGGTTTGATATTACCTCAAACAATACAATCCCATATCTATGCTCCAACACTCGACATTTGTTTCCTGACAAGAGCATCCCCCGAGCGAACATCAAACCAGTGAATGTTTTGCGGAGTCAATGCCAGGGTAATATCCTCGCCACTCCAACTTCGATCTGTTGGTAGCAACGCACGTACTGTCGTCTGCGACCCTTCAATCTTCACGCTGACCAAATAGTGCATACCTAAATTCTCCACTAGATACACCCGCCCTTTAATAGTTTGTGTATCATTGGCTTCTGGAATCCGAACGTTTTCCGGACGAATTCCCAATACGATTTCAGGTGGTACAGTTGGTAAATCTGGGAGAGATATTTGGAAGTTCCCCAGCATCGCGTGTCGCCCTTGACAAGGTAAAGTCAGTAAATTCATTTGGGGACTGCCAACAAATCCAGCAACAAATAAATTGGCTGGATGGTTGTAGATGCGATCGGGTGGGTCAAGTTGTTGGACATAACCATCATTGAGCAAAGCCACTTTAGTAGACAGTGTCATTGCTTCTGTCTGATCGTGAGTAACATAAACAACCGGAACATTTTGAGCAGCGAATAGTTGCTTGATATCTGCCCTCACTCGTTCGCGGAGCAATGCATCTAGGTTACTTAGGGGTTCATCTAACAAGTATACATTAGCACGCCGGACAAGCGCTCGCCCTACTGCAACTCGCTGTCGCTGTCCTCCAGACAGTTGACCGGGCTTGCGGTTCAATAATTCTTCCAATCCTAAAATATGAGCAACGTCTGCGATTCGGCTTTTAATTTCTACGGGTGGAGTGCGGTGCAGTTTGAGACCAGAAGCAAGGTTGTCATACACTGTCATGTGGGGATAAAGCGCATAACTTTGAAACACCATTGCAATATTGCGCTCGGCTGGTCGCTTGTAGGTGACATCCACGTCTCCAATTGTAATTTGACCGCGAGTTGGTTCTTCTAACCCTGCAATCATTCGCAGTGTGGTAGACTTTCCACAGCCAGAAGGACCTAACAAAGTCAGAAATTCTCCATCGTTTACGGTTAAGCTAACATCTTTTACCGGAACAACTTTGGAAGTGTAGGTTTTATTTAAGTTTTTCAGTACAAGTCTAGCCATTGTTTGATTTTGGATTTTGGATTAACAATTTTTAGGATGTCGTGTCTTTTGAAAGAAGTTTATTCTGTATGACATTGTTGAAAATCAAAATTCTGACATCAATTTACCCTTTAACAGCACCAGCCGTCAGACCTTGAACAATCCTGCGCTGGAAAAACAAAACGAGTAAAACTAAAGGTAAAGTTCCCACAACAGTTGCTGCTGCAATTGGACCGTAAGGAATTTCATAAACTGAAGCGCCTCCTAACTGTGCTGCAGCCACAGGAATTGTCTTTAATTCTTCGCGAGTCATAAACGTGAGAGCAAAAATAAACTCGTTCCAGGCAAAAATAAAGGTGAGAATTCCAGTCGTCACCAAGGCGGGAAGGGTCATAGGCAATACAATTTGCCACAGCAATTGAAAGGTGTTATAGCCATCGACTCTGGCTGAATCTTCCAAGTCTTTAGGCAATTGCTGGAAAAAACTTCTCAAGACTAAAATTGTCAGAGGTAAATTGATAGCGGTGTAAGGTACAATCAATGCCAAATAATTGTTACCCCACCTGAGTGCTTGGATAATTTCTAACAATCCTATAAATAGAAGAATTCCTGGAAATAATGTCACAATGAGCACACTTGCAAGAATAAATCGTTCGCCCCAAGGGCGCAACCGTGCAAGGGCATAAGCGGCGGGTGCTCCAATCGCTAAGGACAGAGCCGTGGATGTTACGGAAACGAAAGCACTGTTGAAGATATAGCGCCAAAATGGACGTCGGACGAATAGCTCTATGTAGTGAGAGAGAGTGTATCGCGTAGGAATATAGACAGTGGGAATCGCAGCAATGTCTTCATTGACCTTGAATGAGGTCAGCAGTTGCCAGAGTGCTGGTGCTAGGCTGAACAAAGCCACTAGTGCAATTGCTATTGGTAGCAAGAATTTTTTCCAAGGAATTGCTTTTTTGGGTGGTTTGGAAGTGTTTGATGGAACTGTTTCTGGAAGTGCAGTCATGGGTAAATAACTCCTTATGTCCTAGCACGGGATCTGTTAAGCAAGAAACTGGCGATCGCCACTGCTGCAACCAGTATTAAAAATGTTACGACCACAAGAGCTGCCCCGTAGCCAAAATCTAAGTAGCGCATCACAGTAGAATAGATGTACAGCGAAACCACTTCTGTTGCACCACCAGGTCCGCCCCCAGTCATCACAGCAATTAAGTCAAAAATCCCGAAAGCTTGAGCAAACCGAAACAACACTGCAATGAGAATTTGCGGTAATAGCAACGGCAAAGTAATTTTGTAGAAGTTTTGCCACGGTGTTGCGCCATCAACGGAATGAGCTTCATAAAGATCTTGCGAAATTGACTGCAAGCCAGCGAGTAGCAGAATACTAATAAAAGGTGTCGTTTTCCAAATATCAGCAAATATAACTGCTATCATCGCTAGTGTTGGATCTCCCAACCAGTTAATCCCAGTCTGTATCAATCCGAATCGCCGCAAAATATCATTTACAACTCCAAACTGGTCGTTAAAAATCCACGCCCAAGCTAAACCAATCAGAGCCGTGGGCAAAGCCCAAGGTAAAATTGCGATGGTACGCACAACTCCCCGTCCAAAAAATGCCTGATTGAGAACTAAGGCTATTCCCAATCCCAATAATAATTCTGAAATAACGGATGCTGTTGTAAATACGGATGTCGTCCAAAGACTCTGCCAAAAACGACCATCTCCTATCATCCGTACATAATTATCCAAACCAGAAAATACGGGTTGCAACTCCGTTCCCAAATTCCTAGTAAATACACTTAACCAAAATGCTCGTGCGATCGGATATGCAAATACAAACAACAGCAGTAGCAATGCTGGTGTTAGTAAAATCCATGCTGTCCTTTGTTGCCGACTTTTAAGTGTTTGCAAGTTCATCACCTTGACTATTTTAGCTTTGTCCAATTTTTAGCAGTCGGCGCGTTTCACTAGCAGCAGCCTGCATTGCTCGTTCCGGAGTCATCCGACCGCTGAGCGTCGCACTTAAGTAGCGTTGTAAAATATCTGAAGCCTGAGCGTATTGAGCAACGGGTGGGCGTAAGACAGCATTATCTACAACTTTTAGCAATTGGGGAAAGTAAGAATATTTGGCTACAATTTCTGGATCTGTAAAGAGTGCGCGGCGGCTTGGGACGTAGCTTTCACTTAAAGCAAATTGGCGTTGTGCTTCTTCACTTGTAAAGTATTGAATTGCTTTCCATGCTTGTTGTTGATGTCTGGAAGATTTGGCAATTCCCAAACCCCATCCCCCAAGACAAGCACCCCCAGTGCTTCCTGGTGCGTGAACCATCGTCTTAATACCAATTTTGCCCCGGATTGGCGAACCTTCTTTATTGGCTAAAGTCCAGACATAAGGCCAACTTCGTAGAAATGCCACTTGACCGCTTTGGAACATCCGTCTGGTGTCTTCTTCGATATAAGTCGTAACTCCAGGAGGGGAAATACCTTCCCTTACAGTGTTACGCAAGAACTCGATCGCTTTTAGCGTTTGCGGTCGATCCAATCCCACCTCTCCCGTATCAGAATTAATCCAGAAGCCACCAGAACCTTCGAGAACTTCGACAAACATCGCCACCAATCCTTCATACTGGCGACCTTGCCAAACATAGCCCCAGTTTACCTTGTCTTGTTTTTGCAAGGCTTGGGAAATTCGCATTAAGTCCTCGAAAGTTTCAGGGGGTTTGAATCCTGCTTCTTTGAGCAAGTCTTCTCGGTAGTAGAGCATTCCCGCATCAGAACGCACGGGAATCCTGTAGAGCTTGTCTTGATAGCGTCCCGCTTCCACATCCTTGGGCGAAAATGCTGCTAACTCTTGCTTGGAAATGCGATCGTCTAAAGGTTGCAACCAGTTAGCGGCTGCAAACTTAGGAGCCCAGATCGTATCCATATAAATTAAGTCATAAGGAGACTCACCCAAGATAAAAGCAGAAGTATACAAATCTTCCAACAAATTGGTAGCATTTGGTCCTTCAACAAGGTTGATGCGAATACCTGGGTTTTTGGCTTCAAAGTTTTTTATTAAAAATTGTTTCCAAGGTGGAGCATCAGGCGCAGCAATCAACATATTCAAGACAACTGGTTGTTGCGAGAATGCTACCCAACTGTACAATATGATGCTCAATAACAGTGTCAGGAAAACTCCTGTACGTAAAAAACCTTGTTTTCGTAAGAAATTTCCCAGTTTATTCAGTGTTCTGCGGTACGACATTATAAATGAATACGATTGTTAACTGCTAGCAAATAAAAGATTTAACCTTCCAAATAGGATTTGCTGTTTGCTTACAAATTTGCTTTAGATGCAGAAAATTCTACCTTTTCAAAAGCAAGATAAAAAGCAATTTGAATGTAGAAGGCAATGCCGCCCCTACAGTGCTTAAAACTTTTCATAAATCATTTATGATTTCTATAAAAGAAGAAGCTATCTATTTGGAAATTCAAAAAATGCTATGATTGGCTATAATTAAAACTTGTTTTAAAGAACTACACAACTTTCCAAAGATAGAGAAAGCTACTGAGGATAACTTTCTTAAAGAAATACAGCGAAGATAGCACTAAAATTTACAATTTTTCATATTTAGCCGATTCGTGAAAACAACAAAGTAGAGGATAGTTGTATTTATCTTACTGAAAACTACAAGATCCCTGACTTGACAAAAAAGTCAGGGATCTTAGCAAACGATATAATACGCAACCCAGAACCTACTAGCTAGGATGATAAACTGTGGCGCTCCAGCAAACGCAACCAACTATTTCTTGCTTGAGTGTATTCACTGGGACATTTCGCAGCCCTGCTTTTTGGCAAAATTCCTTTTTTAACTATATCAGTATATTTTTCAGGGTTTTTGCCATAAACCAAGCAAGCCAAATTAGCAAATCTTTGCAAATCTAAAGAATGTTCGTCTGCGAAGGGAATTGTTTCACCTTTGAGTTGTCCTTGTCCTTGTAAAGCAAAGGCGCGTGCTGTATTAATCACTATTTCATCTGCTGCATTTTCCCCTTCGCCTTCTAATAACATGACAGCAGCTAGTGAATCAACAGCATCTTCTTCTCTTCCTGTTACCGGAATCTTTAACAAATCAACGAGAGCGTGTCCTGTTTCATGTAGAACTACGAAAAACAAAACACTTGCAGCTTCTTCAAAGGCTTTATCTGTTGAACCTTTAGGAGAATCTTTAGAGAACAATTCTGCATAATGTGTGAGCAAGTCATAACAAATTTTTATTGATTGGTCACCGGGATTGTAATAAGCGTTTAACTCACCACATTCTGTAAAGGCGATCGCTACATCCGTTGGTAAAGCTAATTGAAGACTGTTGAGTGCTTCTCCAACGGGTTCCAAGGCTTTAGATTTTCGCAATTCTTTTTGCAATTCACGATAAAACGGGCTTTTGACTTCTCCATAAACAATATGAAATTTGCCTGGTTGGTACTTTCTTTGCGCTACAAGGGTTTTGTCAGCTTCAGTTGCGATCGCACGACGGTTCTGTCCTATCAATAAACCAGCAGTTAAGTTGACACCAAGAACACCACACAAAGAAACAGCAAAGGCTTTTTGAAATAGCGATTTTCTCGAAAACAAGTTAATAGCCCGATCTAATAAAAATTTATGTTTACGCATGTAGTACCTTGAACGCAAAGAATAGAAAGCGTCTTAAGAGAGAGGGTTACTTTTTTTAACTACACGAACGTACTTAGTGATTCCAGAAACGAAGTATTTTTTTATAGCAGAAAGTTATTTATGTTTGTTAAAAATTAAGTAAAAACTTCACAAATTTAAAGCAGTATTCTTACTGAAAAATTTATGAAATTTTAAAAACAAGTAAGTTGAGTTTTCTCGAAAATTAATTGTTTAACAAAGGCTCCAGTCCTAAAGGTAGCTTTCCAGTTCCCTAGAACCTAGTAAATTCAAGGGGTCATTGGTCACTACTCACTGTTAAAGCTTCATGATAGAAACACGGAGTTTTTGGGAAAAATAGCTTACAGTAAGTAGCTGGGCAAAAATCAACAAAAAGTTATTAAAAAATTAAACTTGCCTGAAACCCTTACTAATGAGCAATGACTAATGACGAGCCTTACTTTGTGAAGAAATATGAATTTTTTATTAAAAAATATTATTTATAAAATAGCGTCTGGGAAAATATCACTCCGTCTATTCTTAATTATTCCTTTTCTGATTCAAATTTTTAGCGCCGTAGGTTTGATAGGATATTTTTCATTTAAAAATGGAGAAAGGGCTGTCAACGATCTTGCGAATCAACTGGAGCAGGAAATCAGTTCGCGAGTTCACCAGCATCTAGATCGATATTTAGCGACACCTCACCAAATTAATCAGCTTAATGCCAATGCTGTTGAACTGGGAAAACTAGACTTGCGAGATTTTCAGGGTGTAGGACATTACTTTTGGAAACAAATGTCCGTGTTTGACGTTGGTTATATTTACTATGTACTATCCACTGGAGAATATGCAGGTGCTGGTATCTTCTTAGAGCCAAACAAAGTTACTATCGACGAACTCTCTACTAACACTCAACATAAAGCCAATACTTACGCTACGGATAGTCAGGGAAATCGTACTAAGTTGATAAAATCCTACGATAACTACCATCCTCAAGAAGAAGCAGCTTATACTGATGCTGTTAAAGCTGGTAAAGCTGTATGGAGCCAGGTTTATCAATGGGATAACTTTCCTAATATTATTTCAATTTCTGCAAGTTATCCGCTATATACCAAGACAAACAAACTTGTAGGGGTACTGGTAACTAACTTGCGGTTAGCACAAATAAGTGATTTTCTCCGCAAGTTAAAAGTTAGTTCTTTAGGTAAAGCATTTGTTATTGAACGTGATGGTTTAGTTATTGCTAGTTCCAGTCAAGAACAGCCTTATACTTTGTCTGATGGGAAAGCACAACGTCTAAATGTTATTAACAGCACAGACTTTCTGATTCAATCTACAGCTACCTATCTAAAAAAACATTATGGCGATTTTAGAAAGATTCAGAGCCAACAAAATCTTGACTTTATGCTTCAAGGAAAGCGCCAGTTTATTCAAGTTGCTCCCTGGCGCGATAAGTTTGGGCTAGATTGGCTAGTTGTTGTAGTTGTCCCAGAAACCAGTTTTATGGAGCAAATCCATGCCAATACGCAAACTACTATATTACTATCCTTTGGTGCTTTAGGTGTAGCAGCAATATTGGGAATTTTTACCTCTCACTGGATTGTAGATCCTATTCGGAAATTGAGGATAGCCAGTCAGGCGATCGCCTCTGGAAAAATAGAGCAAACTGTTGATTTTAAAGGAATAGAAGAAATAGAAGCCTTAGGTCAATCCTTTAATCATATGGCAATACAATTAGAATCTTCCTTTAAAGAATTAGAGATTCGTGTCGCGCAACGGACAACTGAGTTACAACAAAAAAATGTAGATTTAGAACAAGCATTAGAAGAACTTAAACGCACTCAAAGCCACTTAATTCAAGTAGAGAAAATGTCTAGCTTAGGGCAACTGATAGCGGGAATTGCTCATGAAATTAACAACCCTATCAATTTTATTCATGGCAATATAAATTATGCTCATGATTACATACAATCTTTGCTCGAGTTGATTGAGATATACCAGAAAGAATGTCCAATAAAAACTTCATTAATTGACGAAAAAATAACAAATATAGATTTAAATTTTATTACAAAAGATTTGATCGATATTATCAAATCCATGAAATTGGGAACAACACGGATTCAGAAAATTGTTTTGGGCTTGCGTAATTTTTCCCGTCTGGATGAAGCCATCATGAAGCCGGTGGATATTCATGAAGGGATTGAAAGTACGTTAATGATTTTGCAACATCGCTTACTTGCAAGCGATAACTGGAGCAAAATTAACATTATTAAAGAGTACGGAAAATTACCTTTAGTTAACTGTTATGCTTCTAGCTTAAATCAGGTATTTATGAATCTTTTGAGTAATGCAATTGATGCTTTAGAAGAGGCAAAGAGGCATAGATCTGGAGACTTAGAATTAACTCTTAACTCCGAGTGCCCAACAATTCAAATTTCTACTGAATTGGCTGGATTAAACACTGTAAAAATTTGCATTACTGATAACGGTTGTGGTATCGATTGTGAGATACAAAAGAAAGTTTTCGATCCCTTTTTTACTACTAAGCCTGTAGGTTCTGGTACGGGGTTGGGGTTATCAATTAGTTATCAGATTGTTGTTGAAAAACACGGAGGACGGCTATACTGTCATTCCACACCCGGAAAAGGGACTTGTTTTGTCGTTGAGATCCCTATAGCGATCGCTACTCAATGACTGTTGAGTGCGCTCGCTTTCGATCGGGTATCTCTAGCTTGGAACGAAGTCAGCACTTAGCGATCGAATCCCCGAGAACTGTTAAGAATGTTAAGGATGCCGTTGACAAATAATAGCTCTCACCTCTCACCTCGATCCGGATCGAGAGAAAAACGGGACTTTGCGCCAAGTAAGGGTCGATCTCTCCCATTAAACAGATGTTTCCTTCAAGAAGCTAGGGTTCTTGCAGCCCTTGCAATTAAATCACTCACAAAACTGTAATCCTTGGCGCGAACAGTTAAATAAATGCAAACCAAACTTCTGCGAAAGTTCTTCGCATACTTTCACACCACGAATACTATTACCTCGCGAGTCTAACAGAGGTGAAAAGACTCCAATGCCCATACGGTTGGGAATAACTGCAATAATTCCACCAGAAATACCGCTTTTTGCTGGAATCCCAATTTTATAAGCCCATTCACCAGCGAAATTATACATTCCACAGGTATACATAACACTAAGAATGTCTTTAATATAACGGCTATCTATGGATTGTTCTCTTGTTATGGGGTTAATACCTTTGTTAGCAAGGGTTGCTGCCATAACTGCTAAGTCGCGACAGTTTACCATGACCGCACACTGTTGGAAGTAAAGATCTAGTGTTTCATCAACGCTTTGGTCGATCGTGCCAAAATTTAACATCAGGTGTGCCATTGCACGGTTGCGATGTCCTGTCACGCGCTCTGAGGTAAATACCGAGATATCAACAAATACATTATGACCCGTATATCGACGGAACATATCTAGCATTCGATTGAGTCTTTCGATTGCATCTGTACCCTTAATCAAGCTTGTGGTTGCAATTGCTCCTGCGTTCACCATTGGGTTGTAAGGGCGTTTCGATACCTCATCAAGAACAATGGCGTTAAATGCATCTCCTGTTGGTTCAACACCAACTTTTGTCAAAAGGTAATCTCGTCCGCGATCTTCGAGAGCAAGTCCGTAGACAAAAACTTTAGAAATCGATTGAATGGTAAATAATTCGTTGTAGTCTCCCACTTGATAAACTTCTCCATTCACAGTGGCGATGCAAATACTGAATAACTCAGGATTGACTTTGGAAAGTTCTGGAATATAGTTAGCCACCGCGCCATCCTGCAAGGACTTGTACTGGGAATGCAGTTCACTCAAAAAAGGTTCTACAGACGATGCAGTTATTTTTAATTCTTCTTGTTTTGCCATGAGGGCTGTTAGTTAAATAACAAAACTTATGCTTTCTTTTTATGCCGCAGATAAGATACCATGTACTTGCTCATTTGCAAGTATTTTCTTTAACATAGTTATATTTTTAACTTGTTAATTTTGTACATTATAACTTTTTTTGGCATTAATAAATTAATAGTAATCGTGGTTATTACAAAAATCTTTTTTTTCAAACTGCTTGTAATAAAACCATTTGAGATGTTAGAGATGGTAAAAGTCATGCACGAGTTAGTGGCTCTTTCTGTGAAGAAAGCATGATTTTGACAGTTTGGTCTGTTGACTCAAACTTTAAATTTTTTACCAGTGGCACGACGAAAATTTTACGTGTAAACACGTAAAATTTCTTGTCGGTCTCGTTAAGCTACCATTAACTAGCTCTAAATACAACCGTATATACCGTCTTGATTAATTTGATTAATAAATGTTGTGAAGATTTAACAACAAATTTTTTTATTTAAGAAAAAAAGCGATACAGGGCGAAAAGACTCGTGAGAGTAAGGTTTTGCGCGAAAAAGGAGAGTAAAAATTTGAGAAGGTTACCAACACCTACGCTAAAACCCCGATCCCCAACACCGTTTTTTCGTGATAGTGTGATGCAGTTAAAAGCAAAAAGTGAAAGCGGAACGAGTTTGAATTTTGGGAATGTGTCGAAACGCTTTTTGTAACGTTTCTACAATCAAAAACCCCGCTAATTTAACGAAACTTCTGTTCTTCAGTCGCTTTAATATCGGACGCATGAATTATAAACTTTTGTGGGCTGTTGTAGCTCTGTTCACTACTGTTTTTGGCACACCGTCAATTGGTCGCGCTCAAGCAATCAAGGAAACGGCTTCAACTTCGCAAACTGTAGCTTCATCAGATGTAGTGAAAGTAGGGGAGTATCAACCAAAGACAGAAAACCTTGCTAAAAATGCATCTGCGATCGCGGAAATTCACACGCATAATTTAGCAGGGCATCAGGCAGCAACGCTCTATCTTCGCAAGATTCCTGTTCTTACCTTTGTAGGTAAACAGCCTGTATCAACCTCAGGAATTAAGGTTGGTTCCGTTGGTGATACCAGTGCCAAGGTTGGTGGTACACGAGATTTCAGCACTGATGGATTGAACCAAGCAAAGGTTTCCTCAATAGGAAACAGTGCGGACATCAAAAATCAGCCTGTAGCTGCAGCTAATGACCCAGTTCAAAGAGCAACAGTGGTAGCAGCAAAAATCAATCAGTTAGTTTTAGATAAAGTCGATCCCAACAAGATTGCAGTGAGTTGGGAATCTGCTAAAGGAATGCCAACGTCGGAGAATCAGCCAACACAGAAAGGGCGCTATCTCATCAAGGTTGATGGCAAAGAACTCGTGGAAATTAATGGCGATACACGACTTGCAGATACAACCAACGACCCGGCAAAAGACGCACTGCAAGCAACCAATCGCATGCGGAGACTGCTTGGTAATGCAGCTCCTCTGAACGAAATCGCGAATTTACCCGTGCAATCGCCCCTGCAAATTCCAAAAATCTCACTACCAAAGTTACCGACTCAAATTGCTAGCAGAGTACGCGGTACGCTTCAAGGTATGGCATCTTGGTACGGTTATGACGGTTCTGGCAATCGGACTGCTACTGGTGAAAGGTACAATCCAGAAGGATTAACCGCCGCCCATCGCAGCTTACCTTTTGGAACAAGAGTCCGTGTCACTAACACCCGCAATGGTCGCTCTGTTGTAGTGCGAATTAATGACAGGGGTCCATTTATTCGGGGTCGAGTTATTGACCTTTCTGCTGGCGCAGCAAGAATTCTCGGTGTAATGAGCACAGGTATTGCTCCGGTGCGTATCGAAGTCCTAGGAAGGTAAGGAATTATGAATTATGAATTATGAATTGGGAAGCAATACCTGATTTCATAATTCATCACTCAGCATTCATAATTCATTCAATCCCCTAGTTTCCGATCTCTTCCTCAGTTCAGATATAAACTAACGGGGGAGAGAAGCTAGAAAAACTAGGGGTATTTTTGTGCGATTGCTGTCAACTGTTGCTGCTTTACGCTGCTATTTGGCTAAACGCCGTTTTGAGATTCAACCTTTAACCAATGAAAAACCGCTGCAGTATGATATAACTGCAAGGTCTAAAACAGCAGTGGGTTTGGTTCCCACTATGGGGGCTTTGCATCAGGGTCATGTGAGTTTAATTGAACGTGCGCGACAAGAAAATGCCACGACGATCGTGAGTATATTTGTCAATCCACTGCAATTTGGTCCTAATGAAGATTATCAACGCTATCCCCGCACTTTAGATAAAGATTTGCAATTGTGCGAAGAATTTGGGGTAGATGCTATTTTTGCTCCTTCTCCGGAAGAAATGGGAGTTATCGAGAAGAGTATACAAGAATCTATTGATACACAAGTTACCCCGCCATCTGCTATGATATCTGGCTTGTGTGGTCGTTCTCGAGTGGGTCACTTTCAGGGTGTAGCGACAATTGTAACCAAGCTTTTTAACTTGGTACAGCCAGACCGCGCCTATTTTGGTCAAAAAGATGGTCAGCAGCTTGCCATTATTAGACGGCTAGTTGCCGATTTGAATTTTCCGATAGAGATTGTTGCTTGTCCAACTGTACGGGAAGCATCGGGTCTTGCTTTGAGTTCTCGCAACCAATATTTGAATGCAGAACTTCATCAGCAAGCAGCCCTGCTGTATCGCAGCTTGCAACAAGCTCAAGCAGTGTTTCACACGGGTGTTCGCAAGAGCCATACTCTTTTATCAGTAGTCCAGCAAGAAATAGCAATGGCGAGTTCTGTTTTAGTGGAATATATTGAATTGGTTGAACCAAATACTTTGATGCCTATAGAGACAATAGAGGAGGAAGGGATGCTGGCGATCGCAGCTCGTCTTGGTTCCACACGGTTGATTGACAACATTGTCCTGCGCGATCGCAAACCCATTATCGCAATAGACGGACCTGCGGGGGCGGGAAAATCCACTGTCGCCCGTCAGGTAGCGGCAAAACTGGGTCTAGTTTATTTAGACTCAGGGGCTATGTATCGAGCCGTGACTTGGTTGGTGCTGCAAAGGGGAATTCCCCTTGACGATGAGTGCTCCATTGCAGAAGTCGCGAGCCAGTGTTTCATAGAACTTACCCCTAACGAGGATTTACAAGCTCCGGTACGGGTTTGGATTAACGGGACTGATGTTACCCAGGTTATTCGTACTATGGAGGTGACATCCAAAGTTTCTACAGTAGCAGCACAGAGTTCTGTACGTCAAGCTTTGGTGAAGATACAACAAAGTTGGGGGAAAAAAGGAGGTTTAGTTGCTGAAGGCAGGGACATTGGAACTCAAGTTTTTCCTGATGCCGAGGTAAAAATTTTCTTAACTGCTTCTGTCAGCGAGCGGGCTCGCCGGCGTCAAGAAGATTACAAAAGACTCGGTCAACCTGAAGTTAGTTTAGAGCAATTAGAACGCGATATTGCCGAAAGAGACTGGAAAGACAGCAATCGGAAAGTTTCTCCCCTAAAGAAAGCGGCAGATGCTGTTGAAATCAAGACTGACGGTATGAGTGTGATTCAAGTCATTGAAACAATTGTTGACTTCTACCAGCAAAAGTTGTCTTAACTATCACACAGTATTTTTCACTATTTTTATCCGAAGCTCTTATCGTAAATTGTGCCTTATGGCGATTTAAATTGATATATAGCTGCGGGCATAGAAACCCGGTTTCTTCAAGAAACCGGGTTTCTTGACCCAAGGTTAAACAGCAGATTGTTAAGATCTGCTGTGTTGTTGCGTCTATCATCCCGATATAATGATACAAAAGTATTACTTTTTCCTTGATTCTTTCCCTTCTTCCACGCCAGTCGCTTTAAGTCGGGCATTGTCCGCATAAAGTGCTGGCTCCTCTGTCCTCTGCCTTTTTTCTTGTAAACTTGATATTTAAAACACTGAGAACTGCCGTAAGATGATGAAACCATCTGCAAAATTCGACTTTGAGGACGAGAAGTATAGCGCAAGAGCTTCTCAAGTCATTCCTTGGTGTCAGATGATCAATCCTCGGTATGGCACAGAGGGCTTACAACCCTATGGATTAGCGATTAAGCTAGATAATGCTCATGCAGTTGGCTTTCAAAGCGATCGCTCCTGGCAGCAAATAGAGCATGAATTTAGTTCTGGAGTTGAAACGGTCTTTATGACCACAACTCCACGCGTAGTCATAGTCAGGCGAGGACCTTTATCTGTCAAAGACCGAGAGACTGGAATCAAATTAGGAACACTCAAAGATAATTACGATGCTTTTTTAGCAGACAAACTTAAATTTAAAACATTTACTCGCTATTTAATTTATTTAGTAGGGGAAGATAAAAAGTTTTTACACGAGACGCCATTACAATTAACTCTTAATGGTGCAGCAGGAGCAAGTTTTAGTAAAAGCTACTGCGAGTATCAACAAGGTAGGATAACAAGCGGATTTCTCGCTGAATTAGAAAAAGCTTATGCTGGATATCGTCGTCTACCCGTAACACCTAAAGGTCCTCTCTTTCACGCTCACGGGATTTTTTGCCCAATCATAAACTGCGAAGAAAGAGGAATTGAACCAAATACAGTTTTAGTGGCTTCAACAGTGGATTACAAACATCCCACAGTTTCTACACTCACAGATTATCTCATTGCTTCTGATGCTGAGGAATCTGGAGTGATTTGTAAAACTTTTGAAGAATATAAAGAGTTTGGCAAGGATACGGCAAAAGTAGAAACATCTAAAATGGCAATGGCAGGAGTTTCAAATTCCTCCTACGTCTATCCTGATGAAGATGACTTTGCTTATCCACCATACTAGGTAAAAAGCTCATTGGTTGGATACCTGGCTTCTTTCAGAAAGTCAGGTATCTTGCTAGACGGTAAGGACTGCGGGAAATCACGTTTATTCAATTCAAGGCTCAATCTGATGCTACTTCTCTATGATGGGGTGGTTGATGTTCTATTGGCGATCGCTCGGATAAGCCACGATCCGATGGTTTGGGATTTGGTTTTCGTGAAATTGGGGGAGAACCACCACAATCATCTTCGTCATTTATTTATGGCCTGATTGTCTGCTGGCTTAGCTTCTATAATACTTCTCTATGTTACTCGGTAAGTATCTGCGTTAATGTTCTGACTTAGAGTTACATTGTGCCAGAATATTATTTTTTTATCTTTTACATATTGTTACATGGGTTTGTCGATCTACGCTTGCCTATTTACAATAAACAAGGAATCTCACTGGCTAGTATTGCGTTTAACAACTCAGTGATGTATAAAATCCAGAGTGAAAACTCACGGAATACAGAAAATTTTTGTGAATAGTGTGTCAGTTAAAAAATCTTGAAGTGGTGAAGGTTTCTAGACCACTTAATTAATTAAAAAAAAGTAAAGGAGGGCTGTTTTTCATTGAGTTCTAAAGTTCTCTGAAATTTATACTTAGGGAGTCTCCATGACTGCTTCATCACAAGATAATTCGATAAATGTCCCAAATGCAGATAATCTGGACATAGCTAGGCAAGAATACCAATATAGCTACACCCATATCCCACCTCTGGCTATGGTGGATCGGCTACCTCCAGCAGAAGATTTTGCAAGTGCCTGGTACTTTTTGTTGGCTCAGCAAGTTAGGGGACTATTTGTTAATACTCTAATTACTAACCGAGGAAATCGCGGCTCCGAGTCGATCCGTGATGATGTGAGATTGTTTATCCTGGAAGTATTGCTGAAAGGAGCAATACCTTTCCAAACCAACATTATTGTTAAAGTTTTACAAATTGTCCCTCAGATTTTAGCTCAAGGTATATCTCGAGATTACCGAGAACTCGACGATCTGTTATTTTCTATCCTCAAAGACAGCGGCATCACAATTCTTAAAGATTCTTTAAACAAAGTTATTGAGCTTTTGTACGAAGGACAACCAACTGGACGCCCTACCAGTTTGAATGATTACGAAAAGTTATTCCCAGTGCTGGGAGTCCCCGCGATCGCAACAACATTCCAAGACGATGAAGTGTTTGCCTATATGCGAGTTGCAGGGTACAATCCCGTAATCATTGAGCGAGTCAGCAGTCCTGGCGATCGTTTTCCAGTCACAGAAGAACATTACCAGGTGGTGATGGGAACTGATGATTCCCTTGCAGCAGCCGGAGAAGAAGGAAGGCTCTACTTAACAGATTATGGAATTTTAGAAGGAACGATCGGCGGGACATTCCCGTACTATCAAAAATACCTTTACGCTCCCTTAGCACTTTTTGCATTACCCAAAGGCTCTGACCCCAACCGTCTGCTGCGCCCGATAGCCATTCAATGCGGTCAAACTCCCGGTCCAGATTATCCGATCGTCACCCCTAACTCCGGTAAGTATGCTTGGCTGTTTGCCAAAACCGTTGTCCAGATAGCAGATGCCAATGTCCACGAAGCTGTCACTCACCTAGCCAGAACACACTTATTCGTTGGTGCTTTTGTACTTGCAACCCATCGCCAACTTCTCCGCACCCATCCTTTAAGCGTACTTCTGCGTCCTCATTTCGAGGGAACCTTAGCAATTAACGATGCAGCCCAACGAGCTTTGATTGCTCCTGGTGGTGGAGTTGATAGATTGCTTTCAGCAACCATCGATAACTCTCGGGTTTTAGCGGTGTACGGGTTGCAAAGTTACAGTTTCAATAATGCCATCCTACCAAAGCAATTTAAGCAGCGAGGCGTGGAAGATCCCAATCTATTGCCCGTATATCCTTACCGAGATGATGCACTTTTGGTTTGGAATGCCATTCATCAATGGGTTTCGAGTTACGTAAACCTTTACTACTCCACTAATGAGGACATTCAAAAAGACGCAGCCCTTCAAGCATGGGTTGCTGAAGCCCGATCTTACGATGGCGGTCGCGTGTTTGATTTTGGTGAAGATGGAGGTATCAAGACACGAGAATATCTAGCAGATGCCCTTACGCTGATTATTTTCACAGCCAGCGCTCAACATGCTGCGGTTAACTTTCCCCAGAAAAGTCTCATGGGTTACGCAGCTGCCGTACCACTAGCAGGTTACGCACCAGCCTCAACTCTCACTAAGGAAGTGAGTGAAGAAGACTATCTCAAATTGCTCGCACCCCTAGATCAAGCACAAAGGCAGTATAATTTACTGGCTTTGCTGAGTGCTGTTTACTATAACAAACTCGGTGAATACCCGCAAGGACACTTTACAAATCCACAAGTCCAACCTTTACTACAGGAATTTCAGAGCAATCTCAAGCAGGTTGAAGCAACTATCAATCAGCGCAATTTGAAACGCCCAATCTATAATTATTTGCTGCCTTCCAAAATTCCCCAGAGCATTAATATTTAGAAAATAGCGGTTATATCAAGTCCGGCTAAATGCCCATAATAAAACTTTCTTTGCATCCCCGTGTCTCCGGGTCTCCGGGTCTGTCCCAACTACGGGTATGCAACCGGACATGATATTAGGAGTCAGGAGTTTGAAAATATTACTGCATAGTTAGTAGGTATCAAAGGTAACATTATGGCCAACAAAGATCAAATCCTCCAAGCTCACGAGCGCCAAATTTGGCTTTCAGGTATTCTTGCCAGAGTTGGTTACAACAGTCCCATTGGCAGGCTTCTCCGCTTGTGGGCTTATTATATGGATGCTTTTATCATTCTCGGTGCATGGACAGACTTTCTTTACATCCGCAGGGACAATATTGGCGAGAAATTTTTTGCAGTAGACCAGGCAATTATGCATACCTCTCACTCCAAGGTGAGGGAACTCATGCACGTTGAGCCTCAAGTGAGGGGAAATGATTTAGGCATCATTAGAATGTTAGCTCCTAGCTACCTGCTAAACAATCCACTTAGTTTGGGAATGAACGGTAACGAGCATACAGGAGCTCGTGCCATATTTTTGCAAGCTTTACCAGAACCATCAGAACACGCAGAAGTATTGGGGTATTTAGTAGATCGATCGCTAGCAAAGGCTGCCATACAGGGACAAGTACATATCGGCAATGATTTGCCAAAGATGTTACTTGAGATTTTGCATCAACTTGTTTTCGAGATTTCATTATCTGAGCCCGAAATTACGGCATCCCGTAATTACATTAGCGGGCTAGTACTTGCGTCCTTACCAAATTTCATCAGTCAGTATTTGCTTGCATTTAGAACTTTTCCTAACATCCAACATCGAAAGCGTTTGACCGAGCGATACAAACAATCTCCGAGATGGGAATCTTACCTAGAAACAGGTAGCCAGTATCAGTTGAACGCACACCAAGTTGCTAACACTGTTTTCGATATGATCCATATTGCTGGAACTGCAGGTACCAGCGCTCTTTTGGGATCTGTCATTGGTGTTCTGTGTCTGGATGAGACCTTAAGAAATGATGTCGTGTCTGAAGTGAATGCTGTGTGGGATGGTACAGACACCCCTAGTGGAGATGCTCTAGAACAGTTAACACTCACCCATAAAGTTATTCTGGAAACAGCTCGCATGTATCCACCCGTGCGATTTGTCAGCCAACTCACTACCGAGGGGGGTGAGGTTGAGATCGGAGGGCGCAGGTGTCCCTTCCAAAGAGGAACTCGTTTGCTCGGATCGATCTTCACAGCAAATCGTGACGCCAACAGATACAGCAATCCAGATAACTTTGACGTTACGCGAGATTTTTCCGATATCGTATCTTGGAACGGAGCAGGACATGAGCGTGCTTGTCCCGGTAGATCCTTATCTATTGGGATAGTGAAAATGTTTTGTCTGTATCTGTTTAAAAAATATCAATGGAACTCCTTTACACAAGTCAAGTGGGATTTTGAAAAAGTGACTGCTGTTACTCCTAATGATTTAGTGCTGCAAGGATTTACTCATCGATAGTCAATGCAGAAAAGTATTTTTTAGATGACTTGCGTAAGAAAGGAACCAGGGAATGATTGGAGCGATCGAAAAAAAGCGACTCGACAACATAGCAACTTGGATGATTCCCATCACACAAACAAACCTACCTAATATTCTTAGGGGCGTATTCCATATGGATGGCAATCCACTTCCAGATGAGTGCATCACATTCTACAATATAGAATGGGATATGCAAACCCGTTCCTTAGTTCTACCCGTCTTTGCCCCATTACAATGGACTTTTCATAACTCAGTTCGTGGATGGATATTACTGATTGCCATCCAGGTCATTCAATTGACGTACAAAATTCAATTTGAAGATGAAACCTTACAGCAAGCGCAAATTACACCTTTTACATTTGGGCTACCAGTTCCAAAGTGGATTATAGCGCTCACAATGATCCAGGACAAAAACTCTAACGATAGAAACACTTGGCAACGAAAGAACGTCTGGTTTGGCGGACTTTCACGAGTTGGGGAATATACACTTCGTAGGGTTGTGGATGAAAACGGTCGCCATACACCTGCTTTCAACGATATGCTGACCTCGTCTCCAAACGAATGTTTGGTAATTGTTAGAAACGAAAAAATTTAGGTGAGTTTGTAGCAAATAGCATTCGCAGGCTATACGAGCAAAACCCACCTATGTGGATTTGTAACTGCAACCAAACCCTTACCTAAAATTACCCATTATTCACACTGTTTGGATAAAAGGATTGAATTGGAGCAATCATTTATCCCTGACTTTGTAAACTTTTCATCTCATGTTGGACATCCAAAGCAATTTGCAAGGCTTCATTCAACAAGCGTCCGTGCTCGCTCGCTTGTTCGCTGACTTGCATTGCTGTTAATGTTGCTAAATTATTGGCAAATAACTCCGATCTACTGATAATAAATTTTTTATTCTCTCTTAAGATTCTTTCCGTCTTTAAAGCACGCACAAGATCGCTTCTTGTTAGCTCAAGTGCTTCAAGAACTTTTTGTCTTTCTTTTAAACTGACTCCCGGATTTCCAGCTTCTTCTATTTGGTCGTTAATATCTATCGCTTTAATAACAGAGTTATATCTTTCGACATCATTCAAGAGAATTTTTAAGGAAGGAGTCATATTTTTATCAACCAGCTTCAGCCTTTGCTTCCAAAAAAAATACAAGAAACCTTGTGTGCTAGAACCAGTTAAAAAGCTCAAGATAATTAATAATAACCAGGATGGTATTGCTACCCAAGTTGCAAAAAATCGAATAAGAAGGTCAATGGCAACATAACTACCCACTAATACACTCAATCCTATAAAAACTACAGTCGCTCCTTCAGAACCTTTAACTTTTTCTATAAATCTCCTGAATATTCCTTGAAAACGATGGCTAATAATTATTAGTTCATCATTTACGGGCAAGTTAGTTAATTTCTGTAATTCTTTCCGACTAATCTCTAATCCTACTAAATCATCAAGCACAGTTTTAATATCCTTGGGATCTATAAGTTTTTTTTTCAATATTATATAACAGAAAAATTTATAAAATGTTTATAATGTGCTTCCGCTGTTAAAAATTGTTCATAAAAATATCTTTTTATCCATAAATTGAAACAGTATTATCCCACGTCAAGCATAATTTGTTACATTTGAGCCTTTTTTCCGTAATTTCTGTTACAGATTTACTTTAGTAGGAACAGTTCTTCAGGATAAATCAGCGTTTACTTAACTTGATACAACATCTATGTAACAATTTGTAAGTGCAGAGTATACAGATGCATTAGGTCAGGCACTTGATATAACAAATCAATGTACGCGATTGAGACTTTTCCGTATTAAAGAGACAGCCAAAAGCTTTTTTAAACCAAATTGCTGGTTGCTGATTTTCATTCATTACATAATTTTTATTAATTTCTGGCATTTCTCTGACGTCTATTTTGTGTATACTCTGTGACCAAGGTTAAGAGCGGTGCCTTTCCTTTTTGGGAGAAATATTGGGAGAAATGATGGAACGCGCAATTTCTGCCTTGGGACTACTTGTTTTTATTGGGATATCCTACGCTTTTTCTGTCAATCGTCGTGCTGTCCGTTGGCGAACAGTAGCATGGGGACTGGGATTGGAGTTTGTATTTGCACTCTTGATTTTGAAAACTCCTAGTGGTTTGGCAGCATTTAAGTCTTTAGGTGATGTGGTCAGCAGTTTTTTAGCATTTTCAGACGTGGGAGCAAAGTTTGTTTTTGGCGAGAGTTATAAAGATCACTTGTTCGCATTTCAAATTCTGCCCACAATCATCTTTTTTTCTGCTTTCATTAGCGTCCTGTATCATTACGGGATTCTACAGTGGGTAGTGACTGGTATGGCTTGGGTGATGATGAAGACCATGAAAACTTCTGGTTCTGAGTCTTTGTCTTGTGCGGGTAACGTTTTTTTGGGACCAACTGAATCACCTTTGATAGTTAAGCCTTATGTCTCAACAATGACACAATCAGAACTGTTTGCGGTGATGACGGGTGGTTTTGCTACGGTGGCTGGTGGGACATTGGGAGCATACTTATCATTCGGTTTACCAACAGAACATCTTATAGCTGCTTTTTTTATGACAGCTCCGACATCTTTGGTTGTTGCGAAATTACTTTACCCAGAAACAGAAGTATCCGACACTGCGGGACAAGTGAGGGTAGAAGTCAAAACAAATTTTGTTAACGTCATTGATGCTGCGACTTCAGGGGCGCTTGAAGGCGTCAGGTTAGCGGTTAATGTGGGAGTGATGATTATTGCTTTCTTGGGTTTGTTAGCTGTAGTCAACGCATTACTTGGATGGTTGGGGACACGGATTGGATTGCCGCAACTTTCACTAGAATGGATTTTATCTTTTATTATGGCTCCTGTGGCTTGGTTGATGGGTGTGCCTTTGGCTGATTGCGCTCAAGTGGGAGCGTTGTTAGGTAAAAAGACTATTCTTAATGAATTCATTGCTTACTTAGATTTAAAGACTTTAATCGAGAAAGGTCAAATTTCTCAACGTGCGATCGTGATTGCTACTTACGCGTTATGCAATTTTGCTAATGTTGGATCTATCGGCATTACTATTGGTGGAATTACCGGAATGGCACCAAATCGCCAACACGATCTAGCTCGCATGGGTGTTAGATCGATGATTGGGGGATTGCTTGCAGGTTTTATGACTGCTTGTATTGCTGGAATGTTAGTTTAATATCATTTATTATTTGTAAAATGAACCTCTAAGACGCAAAGAACACGGGCTTCACAGGAGTTGCTGGAGGCTAGAAAAAAGAAAAGAAGACTGGTGTTTACATAGCACTATAGGGATTAATTTCTCATTATGAAAATGTAGAGATTAATGAACTTTGTTATCTATTTTTTAGATAATACGAAGTTTTATGAATGAAGATGCCTGCAACCCTTTTTTCTATTTCAAACTATGTAGTAAGTTCACCTCTTGCATCAGACATTAATGAAGTATCACAGCATTGATGAACTTCTTAAAAACAACCAAGCTTGGGTTGCTGAAAAGCTAGCTCTAAACTCTACTTATTTTGAAGAGTTAGCACGGGGACAAAAACCACCCTATCTCTACATTGGTTGTTCTGACAGTCGTTTGCCTTTAACTAATTTTACACGTACAGAACCTGGAGAATTATTTGTTCACCGTAATATTGCCAATCAAGTCTCTCTCACAGATATTAACTTCTTAGCTGTTCTTGAGTACGCAATAAACCATCTTGAAATCGAACACATTATTGTTTGCGGTCATTACGGCTGTGGTGGAATCAAAGCGGCGTTAGAAGGAAGAACAATAGGAATTATTGATAATTGGGTGAATCCAATACGAGAACTCTATTTGCAAAAACAAGACGAAATTGATGCTTTACCAATAACAGAAGATCGTTTGAATTACCTAGCAGAACTCAATGTAATGGCACAAGTGAAAAATCTGTACCAAACTTCCATCATGCGTAAAGCACTTCACGAACAAAAAGCACCGTTGGTTCATGGTTGGGTCTTAGATATCGGTAGCGGGTTAATTAAAGATTTGCAAGTCTCTACTTCACAATGGCAGTTAAGCCCTTCGTGTGCGATCGCACTCAGCAATCTCAAAGTTCACATTCCTATTCTTCAGTCCGTTCAGACTCTATCACTGTCTCTCGAAAATCTTTAAAAGATGTCTCACCGACACGAACGCTTCTAAATAGCTGCGATCGCTTCCACAATATCTCGAATCCGAAATTGCCATTGTCTAGAAGGCACGGATTATATCCTCAAGAACAGGTTCTCTAAAGTTTTCTCGCAGAGCATCTAATGTACCCATATCTACAGGGTACCCTAATAAATCTTCTAAATAAAGTCGCACTTCAATAAACTCAAATAATCCTACAGGACGATTAAATTCAATCAAAAAATCAATATCGCTGCCAGCCTTAGCTTCATCTCGCGCTACTGAGCCAAATAAATCCAACGATTTTACACCCATTGCCTGCAACTGCTCTCGGTGTGCGGCAATAATTTCCAAAACTTGCGATCGCTTCATTTTCTTTTTTTCAAAAATTACATTCGATGAGGTCTATTTCTGCCACGTTCCTTACGGAACATAGCGTGGATTTGTTGAAGGTGGCGAAGTCTTGTGGTAAAACGTCCTAGTAACATTTAGGACTGTATTGACTCTAACGGCATGACGGAACCAGAAACCAACGTTCCTGCAAATTACGACGAATCGTGGAAAGTGGCGATTGAACAGTATTTTGAGCCATTCGTTGCCTTCTTCTTCCCAGAAGCACATCGGGAGATCGCCTGGGAGCGGGGATACGAATTCCTTGACAAAGAGTTTACCCAGATTATCCGGGATGCTGAAATTGGCACGCGCTTCGTTGATAAGCTGCTTAAGGTGTGGCTCAGAGACGGCGAGGAAGCGTGGCTGCTGTTGCATATCGAAATCCAAAGCCAAACGGACAGCGGTTTTGCAAAACGAATCTTTACCTATAACTATAAAATTTTTGACCGCTATGGTCGAGAAGTGGTAAGTCTAGCCGTGCTGGGAGACTCTCAACCCAACTGGCGACCCCAGGAATATGGTTACGGGCGATGGGGCTGCTCTATGCAACTGCGGTTTCCCGTCATCAAATTGTTAGACTATACCTGGGAAACGCTGGAATCGAGCAATAACCCGTTCGCTGTGGTAGTGATGGCGCATCGCAAAACCCAGGCTACGACCCAAGCTGCCTCAGAGCGATTTCAATGGAAACTGCGCCTGATTAAAGGTCTTTACAGACGCGGGTATAGCCGACAAGATATCATCAATATATTCCTGGTGCTGGATAGCATGATGCGCCTGCCGGAACCGTTGGAAGTTACCTTGCGGGACGAACTAAGACAATTTGAGGAGGAAAATCAAATGCCCTACATTAGCAGCATTGAGCGCATTGGACGACTTGAAGGACGACTTGAAGGACAACACGAAAAAGCCAAAAATTTAATTCAGAGCTTGCTCAAGAGCCGATTTGGTGTTCTTGACGAAGAGCTTTCATCTGTCGTTGAGCCACTAACCCAACTGCCGGATGATGAAGTCGCCAACCTTTTGCTCACCTCTTCCCGTGAGGAATTGGTAACACGCTTTGGACAAAGCACGTTGCACTAAGATAATTTTGACGAGTTAAGCTCACAAGCTGGCGATACCTCCTCCACTTCTTCTTGGAGTCCGGCTGTTGAGTTGATTGATGCAGGTGATAATCTGATTTTTAGAGCACAACTTTCCGGTATTGCCCCTCAAGACATAGATGTACACGTAACACGTGACGCTACTTCTCTCGGTGGAGAACGCAAGGTTTTCCAAAATGGAAATAATGTCAACCCTTTGCACTCTGAATTCCGATATGGCAAATTCCAAAGAGTTATTAACTTGCCATTTCCCGTGCAAAATGACAAAGTGCAAGCTGACTATCGCGATGGTATTCTAACTCTTACCTTGCCCAAAGTTGAAGCAGTCTGCAATCGCGTTGTTAAGATTAACCTGGGAGAACTACCTTCTTCTGGTGAAAGCAAAACATTAGACGCTAGCTCAACAACAGCATAATCTGTATAATATTTTCTTCAATGTCATTTAATTACCTATAGGTGCAGGGTGGGAAAGTCCCGCCCTGCTTTATTTTCTATAAGGCTACGGTGTATACAGATCTCTAGAAAAGATATAAAACATCGTCAAAAGAGAGAATTGGAATTGACTTTCCTCCCCATTTATGGGCTAGGGGGGAACGAAACTGCAAAAATGCACTTTAGAAGACCTGTGTACATCACCGTAGCCCTCTACAAGGGGAGGGTTAGAGTGGAGTCTAATGAGATATCAGTTGAACTTACGTTCCATTAACTATTCCCATCTTTCTCAATGCTTTCACGCAGATCGAGAAATTGTTTGCCAGAATCTGTAATCATCACAAATTCTGAAAGATTGTTACCTTCATAGGGAATATCGCGTATTCTTTCTGCCTCTACATAACCGATATCCCGCAAGTGATAAAGTTCTCTTTCCAAACGCTCGGTCATTTTATACTGACCAAATTTACCAGCATCAATCTTCTTAAGAGTTTCATACATTGATTTAGGCATTGATAGCAAAAGAAATTTATCAGTTCTTGACTTAGCAGTTGTAATTTTTTTGCCAAGCGTACTGAGTTTTGCATCTATCTTGCCTCGATCGAAAGTTAGTGAAATAACCTCATCAAGACGAGGAATTAAAAATAGTAAAATTGCGATAATAACAATCGCTATGAGCAGTTGTATAGAAGCTTGTCCGGAAAGTAACATCATGAGCAAGACTGCTTCAAGAAAAGCAATACATGTAAATGCTGCCCACCATTTTGTTGAGTAATCTTGAATCACATTTATCTCCTAATAGGTTAGTAGTTATTGGTTAGTGGTTAATGGTTAGTGATTAGTGTTTCTTGGAAACCTAACAACTAACTACTAACAATTAACCACTAACTACTAACAAGCTCATAAGCGTAACATGATTAAATTTTTTTTCAGTTAATCGCGAACTTTTTTGTTTTAAGCCAGAATAGAAAGTATCGTAAAAACCACAGTATACGGGAAAGTCTCATGCCAATAACAGCACCATCGGCGAATTTGCCAATTTTGGAAGAATTACGCTCGGGATTACCAAATATTTGTGGTTGGGAGTCGGAAATTAGCTCAGTCGTTCAAAAGGATGAACCTGTATTTTTAAACACTACAAATATCCGATTGGAAAATATCGCATCTGGATTTGCTTGCGCCCTTCACATGCACCAACCTACTATCCCAGCAGGTGTCAATGGCGAACTTATTAGCAATCTCCAGTATATGTTTGAACACCCCCATGAAGGAGATAACCATAACGCAGAACCTTTTGCTTGGTGCTACAAGCGCATGGGAGATTTTATTCCTCAAATGATTGCTGAAGGCTGCAATCCTCGAATTATGCTCGACTACTCGGGTAATTTGTTATGGGGATTGCGACAAATGGGAAGAGATGATGTTCTTAACAATCTCAAGCGTATCACCTGCGATCCTCAATACCAGCCTTACGTGGAGTGGCTCGGAACAATGTGGAGCCATGCCGTTGTTCCTTCTACCCCTATTCCCGATCTTAAACTTCACATTCAAGCGTGGCAACATCACTTTGCAGCTATTTTTGGCTATAATGCCCTAGCGCGAGTGAAAGGTTTCTCTCCTCCAGAAATGCACTTGCCAAATCATCCAGATACGCTGTTTGAGTATATTAAAGCGTTGAAAGAGTGTGGATATCGTTGGTTAATGGTTCAAGAGCATTCCGTAGAGCGTTTGGATGGTTCGGGGCTGAAACATGATGATAAATATATTCCCAATCGTTTGGTTGCTCGTAATTCTTACGGGGAAACGATTGGTATCACTGCATTAATTAAAACCAAAGGTTCGGATACAAAATTAGTGGCGCAGATGCAGCCCTATTTTGAGGCAAAAGGTAGAAATCAGCAGTCAATTGGAAATAGAACGTTTCCCTCTTTAGTGACTCAAATTGCTGATGGGGAAAATGGGGGCGTTATGATGAATGAATATCCCCGTGATGTCTTTAGGGTGTATCGCGAAATTCGCGATTCGGGAGGAAATGACTCAGGAACAGTTGCACTCAATGGAACTGAATATTTAGAGTTGATTGAAGCAGCAGGTGCTAATCCAGACGATTATCCAGCTTGTCAAGCTGTACAGCAACACAAAATTTGGCAGCATGTCAATCCAGATAATGTTACGCCAGAAGCAGTGGAAAAGGCGATCGCACTCGCTCGAGAAACAGACCAACAATTTCATATGGATGGTGCTTCTTGGACGAATCATTTAAGTTGGATTCAAGGTTACGAAAATGTTTTAGATCCCATGAAGAAATTGAGTGTTTTATTTCATGAAAAATACGATCCACTCGTACAGCAAAATCCTTCATTGACACAAACTTCTGAGTATCAAAAAGCATTGCTGTATAACTTATTGTTGCAGACAAGTTGTTTTCGTTACTGGGGACAAGGCACTTGGACTGATTATGCTCGCGAACTTTATCGCCGTGGTGAAGAATTACTCCAATCCTAGCCGTTATAGTATTTCACCACCCAAACACTTTTTCTTCTTTCTACTCCTTTGCCGCTAGAAAATTACCGAACTACTTTTCCTATTACTTCCTTGCTCTTTGCGTCGAGTTCGGTTCATTTAAATAGGTAATCTTCGGGCGAAAAGGGAGTAATCTATCTAATTTCTCCGCGTCTTTGCTTCCTTCTGTCTCCGCGTCGCACTTTGAGCGTGCTATTCGCGTCCTCGCCCGTACACTTTGTTAAGAGGGCGGGAGAGGACATCTTCCAATACTGCTTGGTTAAGGAAAATGAAAGGTAAAAGTGATTCGACGTGCCATGACTTTACTCCCGTTTAGCTAAAGTCAAGATATTGTAGCTGTGGGATGAACAGTTATAATTTCGGAGTAACGGGTAAAGTCTTCGGTGTTAAATGTGAGTATATGGGTTAAGCCATGCACGAGTATCGCCGCAACAAGTCTGGCATCATGCACATTTATGCCTTTGACAGCATAAGCTACTACAAGCTTTTCCCATTCTTGGTAAATTACTTCGGTATCTAGTAGTAGAGGGAAAAATGCCTTTAAGCGTTTAATTTCAACTTCAGCTTCAGCTGCGCTATGTCCCAAGCCGTTCCTCTCTACAGGCCGAGTGTAAACATTCCAAAACTCTATTAAGTTTTGTGGGACAATGCACAGCTGCTCGCCTTGCAATAGTAGAGTGGCGATGGCATTACTTGCATCCCCATACATGGGGTGAGATGGTTCAACGCTACGCAGAAGTAGGTTTGTGTCTACAAGAAAGGCCACGCTTCACTCCTCGTCTGAGTACATATTTTCGCGGCTGACAGCATAGTCGGATAAAAGTGGTGTATTGCGATCGTGGCTATCTGCCCACTCCCGAAAAGCTTGCGACAATTCAAAAGGAGTAGCAGTCTCATACAAAGGACGCTCCGTTTGTGGTTTCACTAACCGCTCAAGCATCGTATCAAGGTATGGCTTAATTTGCTCAGGACTAAGAGTTGTTATTCTCGCCAGAACCTGGGTGATTACCTCGATGTCTTCTTTGTGAGCTTCCTCAAAATGACGAAGAATTTCCGAAACTTGACTGTTTATAGGCATAACACTGTTACCATCTTGATTACTTTTGTAAAAATATAAGTCTGTAATTTTATTAAAATTTACAAATGTAATAATGTTAATTATTACATTAATTCTCCAACTCCTGTTCAATAAAAGAAATCATTAGTTCTTTGATGCTCATCCCTTTCTTAGTAGCGCAAATTTTAATTGCCTGATACTGGGTTTCCGTTAGCAGAATGGCACTAAGATAAGTCGAACGCAAGTTGAGATTAGGGTTTTGTGGGTTCATATGCGAACCCACACAGTATTGGGGCACCTTCACAAACGATAAAATGCTGTAGGCTCTAGTATTCTAAATACAAAAACCAATTTGCTTCAAGGTAAAAACCTTGAAGCAATTGCAATGAATAAATCATTTTTGTGAGTCGTTGTTAACTACTTCTTCTAACGGGACCCTTCAGTTTCAGCCGAAGCAAAGCTTGCCAATCTTGAATGGCTTTATCTGTCCACATCCAATCTTGACGCAATTTTTCAGGTTGGAAATGCACTGAATCCTCTCTTACAACTGTTTGCCGCAGTTTAATGGCTTCACTAAGATACTGCTGCCGTTTTGCAGGAGGTTGTTGGTAAGCTGTTTTATACAATCCAAGGGCTAATCCAGCATAAGCTGTTAAAGCGTCTTTTGGGATAGGTTTTTCGTTCTTATCATTGTCTGCAAGAGGAGTCGCAGACATTTTTTGCTCTTTAACCGCTACGTCTAACGCCCTAAACCAAGCGTCATTAGCTTGAATCAAATTTCCTTGTGCATAGTAGGCAAATCCTAAAGCGTTTTTATAAGTGGGTGACTGAGGGGCTTCTTTCACGGCACTTTCCCAAAAACGCCGAGCATCATTTAAACTGTACTTCTTGTCTCCCCGTCGTAGAGACTGCCATGCCAATCTCCCTTTAAGGAAGTTAACAAATGAATTATCGGCTCGATCTTGAGGAATGAGACCGAGGATTTTTTCAGCATCGGGAAGTGCGCCGCGATTGAGCAGTTCTTCCACTGCTTTCAACCCTGCATCTAAATCACTTTTGCTCAACCTATCATTTGCATGGGCGGTCAAATCATCGACTTCTGCCTTTGTAATATCGAAGCCTGGTGGAGATGGGGAAGGAACCATTAAGCCAGGTAACGGAGTTTTTGACAACAAATTAAAACCCAAAACCGCTACAAGAGCACTCGTAGCAGCGATACCAACTATACCCAAGGGGTTATGTTTTTTCTGCTGTTTTAGCTCAGTTTGTTGTGATGAAACAGTTGTTTCAGTTGATGGGGGAAGTTGTAAGCGATCCCAATTCCCTTCCAATCTTAGAGGTGTTTCTGAGGACCCAGCATTAGAGGAGGGTAATTCGCGACGCCCCGTACCTTGTTGTCTGCCATATGCGGCGGCGGCTCTTACTTCTTCCCACATCCCAAGATCGCTCTCTAGGGATGCTATCTCTCCTGACACTTCATTCTCATCAAAACGGTCTTCACCGAAGTCTTGCACGAGTTCGGCGGTCATCGAGTTTTCGGACTCAGCCCGTTGGCGATCGATTTGGCGGAATAAGTCGGAAACTATGGCAGAGTCTTCTTCATAGGTTGGCTCGTCATACTCAATTTCATCAGCAAGATCGTCAAGCCAGTCCAATTCTGAGGGTTCCCTGGCTAGAGGAGGCATTATCTCCTCAATTGGTAACGGCATATCGGGATCATTTGCCGTATCTGGATAAATTGGGCTTGTTGTCGTCGTTAAAGCAGTGGAATTAAACTCGTCAATTAACTCATCGTTGTGAATTGGGTGCATTCCCGGACTGAGATAGCCGTTAAATTGTGGCTGAAGATACAGAATCGGTAATGCCCAATACATTTGATGGGAACTGTAAGCTGCAATGAGCCCTTGACGCATTCGACTGACACATAAATCTACGGGATACCCCAGCAAGAGATTGCGGTAGAACAATTGTGTTAGTGTAAGCGCTACATCGTCGGGTATGCGTTCTGACATTGCCAAAACACTTTTTATACCCCGTTTGACTAAGCTTTCTGTTAGATTTCGTTCGCCCGTATCTCCTGAAGGATCGGTGGTGGCGGCGTATGCTCCCAGACAGGAGTTAAACACTGCCATTTGTATGTGATTGTTAACGAGTAAACCTGCTAGGTCATCGCCACTTAGGGTTTCTTTTAACCCAGTTCTACCACTGACTAAGTAAATTTCTCCACCATTTGGACCTGGGTTGCTATGACCGGAGTAGTGTAGAACGTGGTATCTTCCTTGTTCTAAGGCTTGTGTCAGTTCCTCTCGCCCCGGTTGCTCTAGCAAGGTTAATCGGATGCGTGGAATGTCTCCATTGACACTGCGATGCAATTCTGCTTGCAGTCTAATAGCTTCTTGCTTGAGTAAATCCAGGCGAGCTAAGTCTGTAGGTGAAGCAATCACCATCAACACTTTGATACCACTCTCCTCATAGGGTGGTACTGGCATACTTGTTGTCGGCAAACGAGAAGTACCACCAGACGCATTTTGGTACCGAGAAAATGCTATGTATAAACCAGTAGCTATGGGGCGATCGCCTGCATGCATGACTTCCCATGGCAGGCGAGCTAACCTGGTATCTTTTAATCCCAAGCGCAAGCGCAGTACCTGTTGGTGGTTCTGAGCAATTCCTTGGGCGGTAATCCAGCTATCTCTGAGAGTGCCTTGAAACAGTGCGTTATACAGTTGTTGACCCAACGCTACCAAGTTAATGGAGTTTCTTGCGATCGCATCTCCTTGGAGCACTAATTTTAATGGGTCGTTCATCAAATGACCTGCAGCCGTCAACCAATCAGCTACAGGCCAAGTCACCAGTTCCTCTGCCAATGGCACCCCAGGCGCGACTTGTTCCGTCCGCACCAAGTAGTCATTTTGCCCTACTGGGGTTACGGAAATGTGAAATTCCTGGGTCACAACTTCTCCTGCTTGCCTCCTAAATCTGGTTTGGAACGCGAAAGTTTCAAGTCGATGTTTCGCTCTTTCTGATACCTTAGATGCATCCCGCCACTGAATGTTTCTGATTCAGGTTGTTCCGCTTAACATAATCTAACCCATGAAAACTCATATTTCATAGAGCAGAATTCATACTGTATTCCATGCAACTAAGAAATGGGTTTGCAGTAGGTGCAATGTTATCTGAGGTAAAAAGGAGAGAAAATTCCTCCCTTGAGACCAAGACTACATTTCTACAAGTGAAGTAGTTTTGGCTCTTAAGTTTGTGAATTCTACCTCCTTTTTTAACTTTATCCGGATTTTATAAGTTCCGCCCAGAACATTCATAGTGGTAGATGCACCTTGATCGCGAGCTCCCATGAAGCTAATCAAAGCCTTTTGGGAGTTTTTCTGTGTTTTCTTGAAGAAAACAGGAGTCCGAAAGCACTTGGATGGCGCTTCAGACCCTATCCAATTAAAAATGCCTTTCAGGCAAAGCAAAAGGGAATACCTTAAACTTTTTCTTCCCTTCTGCCCTTTGCCCTCTACCTTGCCTAAAAAGTTTAGTGGTTGATGCGATGGTTGATGCAACGAAATAGATGTGATGAAGGCAAGGCTATAATCTACGGAAAACAATCCGGAGACATCCTAACAATTAATTTGCCCTAATAATTAACTCCCCTGACTCAAACCTACACCCTTTACGGGTTTTGCTGTGCTTTGCATATCATATTATTCTCCAAAGTTATAGATACAGTTGACGCCGTCCATGGAAGTGACTGCTGTTTTACAAAAGTGGTAGTGACCTGCAACACTTTTTAAGGCTGTTCTTTAACGGTACATGAAAATACCGTATTGGTAATAGATGACTCAAATGAAATTTGAGAGAAGGGTTGGTAAAGTTTCATTTCTACTCAATCAACAATTTTTACCTGTTTCGGGAAAAAAATTCCGGATAGGGTAGTTACCAATAGAACAATGTAGTGGTAGATGCACCCTGATAACTGACTCCCCTGGCTAGCTTTTAGCTAGTAGGGGTCTTTTTTTTTAGTGAGATAAATAACACCTTGATTTTTTACTACTTATCCGGATGCCCTGGTTAATCTAAGAACAATGTAGTGGTAGATGCACCCTGATAACTGACTCCCCTGGATAGCTTTTTAGCTACTAGGGGTCTTTTTTTTAGTGAGAT